>JALYZI010000247.1 GCA_030948915.1 Acidobacteriota bacterium | reverse complement strand
TTGACCCAGACCGACTTCGTCTGCGTGTACTTCTCGAGCGCGTCCCGGCCCTGATCGCGGCCGAATCCCGATTCCTTGAAGCCGCCGAACGGCAGCGCGGGATCGTAGAGGTTGTAGGTGTTGATCCAGACCGTGCCGGCCTTGATGGCCTTCGCGATGCGATGCGCTTTCGAGATATCGCGCGTCCAGACGGCGGCCGCCAGTCCGTACACCGTGTTGTTCCCCTTCGCGATCGCATCCTCGGCATCCTTGAATCGAATGGTCGCGAGAACCGGCCCGAAGATCTCTTCGCGCGCGATCTTCATGTTCGGCTCGACGTCGTCGAAGATCGTCGGCTTCACGAAATAGCCCTTGCCGGTCCCGATGTCGGCGCGCTCGCCGCCGCAAACCAGTTTTGCCCCTTCGCTTTTTCCGGCGTCGATGTAGCGCATGACGTTTTCCATCTGCTCTTTCGAGACGATCGCACCGAGACGCGTCTTGGGATGGAGCGGATCGGCGGCCACCATCTTCGAAGCGCGATCGCAGACTTTCGCCATCAGCTCATCGTGCACCGATTCTTCGACCAGCAGTCGCGAGCCGGCCGCGCAGACCTCGCCTTTGCCGTAGAAGATCGCGTTGAGCGCGCCGCGCGATGCCGCTTCCAGGTCGGCGTCGGCAAAAACGATGTTCGGCGACTTGCCGCCTAACTCGAGCGAGATTTTCTTGAGTGTCCTGGCGGCGCGCGCCATCAACTCTTTGCCGACTTCGGTCGATCCGGTGAATGCAATGGCGTCGATTCCCGGATGGTCGACCATCGCGTTTCCGACAACGCTGCCGCGGCCGGGAATGACATTGAGCACGCCCGCCGGCAATCCCGACTCTTTCGCATACTCCGCAAATTTGAGAAGCGACAGCGAGGTGTTCGATGCCGGCTTGATGATGACCGTGTTGCCACACGCGAGGGCCGGCGCGATCTTCCACACCGCCAGCATCAGCGGAAAGTTCCACGGCACGATCGCGCCAACGACGCCGACCGGCTCGCGCAGCGTGTACGTGAACGCGTTGTCCTGAACCGGAATCGTCTCGCCGGTGACTTTGCCCGACCATCCCGCGAAGTAGTAGAGGCATTCCGCGGCAGCCGGCGTGTCGACGAATTGCGATTCGAAGATCGGCTTGCCGTTATCCAGCGTTTCGATGCGGCCGATTTCGTCGGCGTGCTTGACCAGCATGTCGGCGAGGCGCCAAAGCACCTTCGCGCGGTCGCGGGGCTTCATCTTCTGCCACTCGGAGCCGGGCTCCATCTGCGCGCGGGCGGCACGGACTGCGGCGTCGACGTCTTCGGCAGCCGCAGACGCGACATCGGCGATCTTTTCTTCCGTCGCCGGATTGATCGTCGGAAATGTCTTGCCGCTCTTTGCATCGACGAACTCGCCGTTGATGAAGAGCTGATTGCGTAGCTTCTGTTCGGCGGCGATTGCGGTCATGTTGTCACTGCTTCCTGGACGTATGGCGTGATGTCGAAGTTGCGCTCGTAGAGCTCGTGAATCTGTTCCATTTCGGCGTCGGTAAGCGGCGGATGATCGGAGGCCGCTACGAATTCCCGGATCTGCTGTTCGCCGTAGATGTTCGGCAGGACGGAAACAATCGAGCGGTGCGCGTACTGCCACAGCAGAGCGAGCTGTCCGATCGTGACGCCGCGCGCCTCGCACAGCGATTTGAGCCGATCGACCTTCTGCAAACCTTCCACAAGCCACGCGCGCGGCCGGTGGGATCGGTGATCGCTTTCATCGAACTTCGTGTCGATCGTGTACTGACCTTCGAGCATTCCCGAAGAATGCGGTACGCGGATCAGGAACTGCGGCTCGGGATTCGCCTTCCACGCGCGGAACTTCGAATCGAACGCGTTTGTCCGCGCGCAGAGTTTCTTGTGCGTCTGCCCCTGCATTGCCTCCGCGACCGCCGGATACGACGCCCCGCGCTCGGCGGCCAGAATGAATTCGCGTCCCGGATCCTGTTCGAGCAGGTTGTAGATCATCTGCGTGACAGGAGCCTTGCGGACCGCAGTCGCGTAAATGCCTTCGTCGCGCCATCCGATCGCCGGTCCGAGCGACGGTCCGTACGACAGAATCTTTCCTTCGCGCTTCAGCGATTCGAGCGTTTCCCAATGCTCGTCCTGCATCAGGACGTCGACGCGCGGATTGTGCGGCTGATAGATCGCGATGGTCTCGATGCCGAGGCGCGAGAGGGATTGCTCGCACGCGAAGCGGATGAACTTCGGTGACATGTCCTGCGGCAGCTCGCGCTGGCCGCGCGGACGCTCGGGATTGTTGTAGAAGTCGTAGCCGAACTTCGTGCCGACGATCAGATCGCGGTGCTCCTTGAGGATCGGCTTCAGCATCGATTCGCCGCGGCCGTTGCCGTAGGCGTCGGCGGTATCGATGTAGTTGATGCCCTGGGCGATGGCGGAACGGATCAGCTCCTGCGCCTGCGCGTCGGTGTAAGTTCCCCACCAGCCGGTCGACACCGTCCACGTGCCGAAACCGAGCTCGGAGAGTTGGAGGTCAGTGCCGTGCAGTTTTCTGTAGCGCATGAGGTTACCGGTGGCCGGTGGCCGGTGCAGTACCGGCAACCGGGAACCGGCCACTATTTTCCTGCAAATTGCGGCTTTCTCTTCTGGTTGTATGCGCCGAGGCCTTCCTTGGCGTCGTCGCTCTGGAAAAGCTGCTGCTGGAGTTCGCGCTCGACTGCCAGCGCGCTCTCGAGCGGAATCTCCCAGCCCGTCTGTACTGCGCGCTTGATCCTGCCGACGGCCTTCGCCGCTTTGTTAGGCGGACAGAAACTCCACGCGTACTCCATCACGCGATCCCACCACTTCCGCCCGCCCTCTTCGGCCGCCCACACGTAATTGATGATGCCCCATTCCTGCGCCTGCTCGAACTCGAACAGATTTCCTTCGCCCATGAGCTGGATCGCGCGCGACTTGCCGACCAGGCGAGCCAGGCGCTGCGTTCCGCCGGTGCCCGGCAGCACGCCGAGGCTGACTTCGGGCAGACCGACTTTGCCGGCCCCCTTGAGCGCGATGCGGATGTCGGCAGCCATCGCGATCTCGAGCCCGCCGCCGACGCAATGTCCATTGAGTGCGGCGATCACGAGCTTCGGCGTCTGCTCGAATCGCAGCAGCGTCTCGTTCGCGTGCAGGCAGAAGAAGTATTTGAACTGCGGCGTCACTTCGGAAAGCATCTTGATGTTGGCGCCCGCCGAGAAAAACTTTTCGCCCGCGCCGCGCATCACGATGACGTGGACGGCGTCATCCATTCGCGCTTTGAGGATGCACTCGTCCAGCTCGCGGTTCATTTCGTAGGTGTAAGTGTTGGCGGGTGGGTCGTTCAGCTCGAAAATCGCGACGCCCTTTTCAACCCGGTAGTCGATTAAATTGCCTGCCATCGATTTCTCCTGTTCAAATGCGGATTGTACGTCGGAGGTCAAGTGATCAGAACGAGGCTTCTATTCCTCATTTCGCTGCTGGCGGCTGCCGCCCAGGCTCAAGTGACTGTAGTGCACGCGCGGCGCCTGCTCGATGTTCGAAGCGGCAACGTGTCGGACGCGTTCATCATCATCCGCGGCAACCGCATCGACGCGATTGCGCATACCGCTCCCGACGGAGCACGTCTGATCGACCTCGGACAGGCAACCGTACTTCCCGGCCTGATCGATTGCCATGTGCATCTCGAGTCCGACTGGAACGACTTCTCCGCCAGCGGGTCGCTTCGACGGTCCGCTCCTCAAAAGACGCTCCTTGGATTGCAGAACGCGCAGATCTACCTGCGCCGCGGTTTCACCACCGTGCGCGACGCAGGAACGGACGATATGGCGTTCGGCATCATCGCGCTGCGTAATGCGTTCGCGCGCGGGATGTTCGATGGACCGCGCGTCATCGCGGCCGGCGTACCGATCTCGATCACCGGCGGACACGCCGATCTCAATCCGCTCGCGCCGGATGTTCCCGTCACGCAGTTGCCTAATATCGCGGACACCGTCGACCAGGCGCGCGCGGCCGTGCGCTACAACCTCAAATTCGGGGCCGACTGGATCAAAGTGATGGCCAGCGGAGGCGTGCTCGATCCATTCAGCGATTACAACGTTCAGGAGCTGAGCGATGAGCAGCTTCGCGCGATCGTCGAGACGGCGCATCGAGGCGGTCGCAAAGTGATGGCGCACGCGGAAGGAATTCCCGGAATCAAAGCCGCCGTGCGTGCGGGTGTGGATTCCATCGAACACGGCACGATGCTCGACGAAGAGGGCGCCGCGATGATGGAGCAGCGCGGGACGTGGCTCGTGCCGACACTCGAGACGTTCCAGCGCGAGGTGCCGCCATCGTCAGGAATGGAGCCGGCGATGATCGAGAAGGGCAATGCGATTTTGAAGTTTCAACAGCCGGCGTTCGCACGCGCGATCGCGCATCACTTGAAAATCGCATATGGCCTCGACGACGAACCGAAATACACCACGCGCGAGTTCGCCGCTCTTGTGAAAGGCGGCCTGACGCCGCTCGCGGCGCTCCAGACTGCCACCATCAATGCCGCGTCGCTCCTCGATCTCACGAACGATGCCGGCGCGATCGAAAGCGGCAAACTCGCCGACATCATCGCGATCGATGGCGATCCACTGAAAGAAATCAACGCGATGGAGCGCGTGGTCTTCGTGATGAAAGAGGGAAAGGTGATCGTCTGGCCGTCAGTCGCCAAATGAGATTCCGAGGCTGCGAGCGGTCAGGACCAGCTCGCCGTTCGGATCGACATATTTCGGATTGGAGACTGCATCGCGAATCGGAACGGCGACGATGTTCTCGCCGCGCAGCGCAACCATTTTCCCGAAGTCTCCCCTGGCGATGAGATCGGCGGCCGCCTTTCCGAATCGCGTCGCGAGCACGCGATCGTAGGGAATGGGCGAGCCGCCGCGCTGAATGTGGCCGAGGACGGTGACGCGAATCTCGAGGTTGATCTCGCGAGAGATCTCGTCGGCCACTTGATACGCGATACCGCCGAGGCGTTTGGAGCGCCGATCGACGTAGCGTTCCGCCCCACCCACCCGCTTCGCGCCCTCCGCGACGACGATAATGTCGAAGGGCGACCCTTCGGTCTGCCGCGATCGGATCGACTCCACGATCGCGTCCGGTCGATACGGAATCTCGGGAATCAGGATGATGTCCGCTCCGCCTGCGAGTCCGCAGTGCAGCGCGATCCAGCCGGCGTGGCGCCCCATGACTTCGAGAATCATCACGCGGTCGTGGCTCTCCGCGGTCGTGTGCAGGCGATCGACGGCGTCTGTCGCAACGGCGACCGCTGTCATGAACCCGAACGTGAAATCGGTGGCGGCCAGATCGTTGTCGATTGTCTTGGGCACCGCGATCATCGGGATGCCCATCTCGAACATACGCTGCGCGATTTTCAGGGTTCCGTCGCCGCCGATCGCGATGATGCCGTCCAGCCGCAGCTCCTCGATATTTCTGAGCAGGAGCTTCGATTTATCCTCGGCGCCCGCCTCGGTCGGAAACTCGAAGGGATTGCCGCGATTCGTCGTCCGCAGCAGCGTCCCGCCTTTGGGCAGGATTCCGCGAATCAGCTCGGCGGTGAGGGGGATGCAGGACTTGTTGAGCAGCCCCTCGAAACCGAGCTGAATGCCGAGGACTTCGAGATCGTGATCGCGGGTCGCGGTCCGGACGGCAGCGCGGATCACGGCGTTGAGGCGGGACAGTCGCCGCCGCCAGTCAGAATACCGATGCGTTCGACTTTGCCCATCGCTATGCAGTCCTGAGT
>JALYZI010000227.1 GCA_030948915.1 Acidobacteriota bacterium | reverse complement strand
GTAAAGGCGTGATCCGCGATTCCAGCCGCCATCGCAGGTGTCTTACCCCGACCTAGCGCCGAGTGCTTCCGAATGAAGTTGTAGTAGAACACCCAAATGGCGAACGCGTTGCGGTGATACTCCAACTTGCGGGAGAAGCAATTCGTTAGCCGCGTATATCGCTTCATTCCCATTCTGTAGCTAAGGTGAACGCGTTCGATGTGTGAGGTTGTCGCGGTATCGAGATCGGGATCGCCAACCTTCACGCGCTTGTGCCACTCAAGGATTTCCCCAGGCGAGTAACGAGTCTCTGGCGTTTGCTTCGCGTACTGATCCTTGTATCGCTTCACTTCTTCAACCAGATCGAGCTTCCCCTTTTCAAATGCAGCCAGCAGGCTGGAGAAGTACGGACGGAATCCGTCCGTCGTAACTTGTACGCGGCGTCCGTTGTACTTTTTCGCGAGCTTCACGATGAACGGCACAGCGGTGCGGGAATCGCGCGTTCCGATTGTGAAGGCCGGAATGATTTTGCAGTCAGGGCACACCCCGCTCCATGTCCAAACGCTTCCGTATCCCTCTGTCTTTTTGAGTTTCTTTGGAAGGTTCTTGTCTTTCGCGTGGACGAATGACCAGCACTCATCAAGCTCTAGGCGTTCGCAGGTGAGGTCGGTAATCCAACGATCCATGAACGCCTCGCACGCTGGCCCAACTTCGCGAATGAGACGAAGAACGGTGCCCTTTGCGACCCCTACTAATCGACCCGCCGCGCGAACGCCGACGCCCTCGACGAGAGCGTTAAGGAGCCGCGTTTTTTGCTCGATGCTTAGTTCGTTCATGCTTGTTACAATTTATGCTTGCGCGGGCACATTGTCAAGCATTTTGCGCGATCTCTTTGATTCTGTCAGTATTTCCGTCATGCTTGCTCAATTCTGTCGTCTGGGGACGAGACAAGGATGATTCCCTTCTCCAAGCATCCACAACGTAAGGCCGACGCTGCGCGCGGTGGCGGAGGCGGCGGGGGCGCCGACAAGATCGCCGGCTCCGATTTAGCGCACATTGAGATTGCCTACGACGGATCTGCGGTTCGCGACGGGTCAATGGATGTCGAGGATCTCGCCCCGGCTCTACTCGGCGTGGCTGCGCTATGCAAGCGTGCGAATGACATTCTCAACGGTGGAGCTGCAACCGTAACTATCAATGCGCGCTCGGATTTTCGGCGTGCCTCGTTTGGCATCGACTTGGATGTCATTCAGGTTCTACATACAACCGCGGTCGGCGCAATCAGTCTTTTCACGCCAGAGAACATCAAAAGCGCAAAAGAGATCGCGGCGATTCTTGGGCTGCTCATCGTTGGAGACGATGAAGCATTTACCTCGCTGCTCGGGGTGATCAAGTTGCTACGAGGCAAGCCACCGGAAAAGATCGAGAAAAAGGGCGATACCTACGAGATTCACAGCGGCGGCGGCGATGTATTGATAGTGTCTGGCGAAGTTGGCCGTCTCATCGAGAACAAAGAGGTGCTCGAAGCGGCACACCAGGCGTTGAGACCACTTGAGAAGAAAGGTATTTCTTCTTTTCAGGTGAAAAATCGCGGCAGCGTCATGGAAGAACTGACGCCCGAAGTCTTGCCAATCTTCAATTCCGACCCTCCTCTGTTGATCGAAGCGGGCCACGAAGTCATTGCGGACAGCACAACCGACAGGGCCTTTCTTGTCGTCAAACCTAGCTTCGACCCGACCTTGGTTTGGCGACTATCGGATGGCCTGCACGGCTTTGATGCACATATGGATGACGACCCATTTTTGCGCCGGGTAGTTGCTGGTGATGAGACTTTTTCAGCAGGAACGTTGATGAAAGCTCGTGTGCAGATGAAGAGCGTTCGAACGCCAGACGGAAGACTCAAAACAGAATATCGAATTAAGCATGTTTACGGTTTGGAACGGCCGCCAGTGCAAACTCTGCTTGAGTAAGTTGCGCTATCGCGGTTTCCATCGTGCTCGCGCCGCCTGCTTCGCGATCTCGGAACGCTTCTTCGCGTGCAGCTTCGCTGCACGTGCCCTTCCGCCCTTGCTCGCGCCGAGCTTGCCAAGCGCGACCGCTGCGGGATTTTTGGCGCGCGGTAGCTTCTCGCCTGTCATGCATTCAATCATTCCGCGCGCGTTCGCGAATGCGGAATCCATTTCAACCTCGGAATCGAATTCTTTGGCGGGTTCAGCAGGAGGATTTGATTTCTTGACCATTCGCTACGAATATAAACCCGAAGTAGCGAAATGGAAGTCCTCGGCTGTTACGGACTTAGCTTCAAATTGACCCATTGCCCAGGTGCCATCAAATAACTGCAATCAAGTCAATCTCAACCGCTGCTCCCCGAGGCAGTTGCGCGACCCCAACCGTCGACCGGGCGGGCTTATGATCGCCGAAATACTGCCCGTAGATCGAGTTGAGCGCCTGGAAATTGCCGAGGTCGGTAAGGTAGACGGTAGCCCGGACGACATTGTGAAAGTCGGCTCCACTCGCGCGTAACACTGCCCGAAGGTTGTCGAATACACGGCGCGCCTGACTCGCGAAGTCTCCTTCGATCAGGTTGCCGCTGGCCGGGTCGAGTGCGATCTGTCCGGAAAGATAAAGCGTGTTGCCGCTCCGCACTGCCTGCGAGTACGGTCCGATCGCGTGCGGCGCCTCTTTGGTGGCAATGAAATCCATCCACATCTCCAAACTGGACACGCCGGAGCGCATCCTTCATGTCGACGTGACAGTATAATCGCTGGACTGATGGCCGTTTATCCCGGAAACAGTGCACTGTCCACTGCGGTCAAGGATCGTGTCCTCTCGACCTTCCAGCAAACCGTGACGCTTTTCAAACAGGGGCGCACGGAAGAGGTCGTTCAGGGCTGTGGCCTGATCCTGCGCATGGATCCGCTTTTCGATCCTGCCAAGAAGCTGATGGAAAAGGCGCGAAACCCCGCTGCGCCGATCGATGTCGACACTCTCATCGCCGCCGATCCGATCGTCGAGGCACGGTCGGCGATGCAGGCGCGCAATTTCCAGAAAGTCGTCGACGTCACGACCGAAATCCTCACGAACGATCTGATGAACGAAGAAGCGCGCGTGCTCAACGAGCAGGCCCGTGAGAAGCTCGAAGCCGCGCCCTTCGTCGATCAGTTCGTGAGAAAAGCGGAGCAGGCAATTGCTACCGGCGACGCACAGTCGGCGAAGGCCAGTCTCGACAAGCTGAAAACACTCGACGCCGATGACACCGCGATCTCGCGTCTGGAAACCGGCATCAAGAGCATCAAGCCGGCAGGCGCGCCGAGCGCCAGCTCATCGTTCATCGTTGACACGCCGGCGGCCGGCGGCGGGCGCAACTCCGCGCAAGCGAGCGATTTCGGATTCACATTCGAGGAGGAGAAGGCCGCTGCCCCTCCGCAGTCGTTCTCATTCGATTCTCCATTCTCGACGGACACGGGAACAGTTCCGTCGATCACGCCGCCGGCGAATTTCTCGTTCGATGGCCCGGCGGCGCCGCCAAAAGCTCCCCAACCGCAGGCGCCCCCCTCGACTCCATTCTCGTTCGACACTCCGCCGCCTTCGCCATCGCCATTTTCGCCGCCGGGCGGCACGGCATCCGCCGAATTCGATTTCACCACCGCGTCCGTTGAAACCAGTCCCGACGATCAGAAGAAAGTGCAGGGATACCTCGCTGACGGCGACCGCGCATTCGATAGCGGTCAATTCCAGCAGGCCATCGATCTGTGGTCGCGCATCTTTCTGATCGACGTGACGAACGAGCAAGCCTCGGAACGCATCGAGAAGGCGAAACTGCGGCGCCGTGACATCGATCAGAAAGGCGACGCGCTGCTGGCGACAGGGATTCAAGCGTTCGATCGCGGCGACCACAACGCGGCACGCGAGACTTTCGGGAAACTGTTGCAGCTCGATCCGCAGAACCCAACCGCCAAGGAATACCTGGAGAAGCTGACCGAGGTCGGTACCGAGGGTGGAGCGGCCGGCTTCGCGGCATCGTACATTGCGCCCAAGCCTTCCGCCGCCTCCCCCCCGCCCTCCGACATCTGGTCAGAAGATGCGGTCACTTCCGACGCTTCGCTCATTCCTCCGTCGGCCCCTGCGGCGGCGCGAAGACCGCCGTCAGCAAAAGCGGCGGCGAAACCCGCACCGGCGCCCGCCTCGACCTCCGGACTCCCGATGAAAGCGATCGTCATCGTGCTCGTTCTGGCAGTGCTGGCAGCAGGCGGATGGTTCGCGTGGTCGAAGTTCATGGCGAAGCCGGCGGTCGACACGGCCGCGACCGAATCGATCTTCAACAGCGCGAATTCGCTTTCGCAAAAAGGTCAGTACGACGCCGCGATCGCGCTTCTGCAGGACGTGAAACCGAGCGATCCGCAACATGACAAAGCGCTTTCGATGATCGCCGACCTGCAAGCGAAGAAGTCGCAAGCCACGGAGCAGGTCAACGGCCGCCCCACCGAGGCGGTCTTTCGCGAATCGTTGGCGAACGGGAAGAGCGCGTTCGACGCACGCGACTACGACGCTGCTAAAAAAGCATTCGACACCGCCGCGCGAATCAAGCCGCTGCCTCCCGACATGAAGGCGCTGTACGACACCGCGGCACAGCAGGTCGGGAAACTCGAAGGCGCGAAGGCGCTCTTCAACAGCCAGCGGTACCAGGACGCGCTCACGAATCTGCAGAGTCTGGCGCAGCAGGATCCTCAGAATCAGAGCATCCGCCGCATGATCGCCGACTCTCACTTCAACCTCGGCGCCATCGCGCTGCAGGAAGAGCGTCTGCCGGATGCCGCCCGCGAATTCGACGATGTACTGAAAACCGATGCGACCGACGAGCTCGCGAAACGCTCAAAACTGCTGGCGGCGCGCTACGATGGACAACCTAAAGACTTATTGTATAGAATTTACGTGAAATATTTGCCGATGCGCAAGGCAATGTAGTTGACGTTGGGAGGGTGGATGGCGCGGTTTGATGAGGTCGAGCTCGAGCCGGTAATCCTCGAAGAAGAAGAGACGCCTGCCACCGGCCTTTCTCACGCATCGCGATTCCGCCGCCTCATTGCGCTTCTCACCGACCTTTCACTTTTCGTTGCGCTCTCGCTGGCGCTCTCCCCCCTTCTTCCGAATTCGCGCAACTGGCTCGCCATCGCAGGAATCGCGGGCTTCGTCACGGTCGTCTCGTACTACTACTTCGTCGGCACGTGGCTTCTGTGGGGAAAAACAATCGGCGGAACGATTTTCGACGTCAAAGTCATCGCCGCCGGAAACGACGCGATGGCGCTGAAGCGGACGACGTTGCGCTGGCTGGGCGTTTTTCTGTCGCTGATCACCGGCGGAATCGGATTCGCGCTGGCGCTGCTGCCATCGCGATTGTCACTCCCCGATCGCATCTCCGGAACCCGCTGCGTGTCGGCCGTCTAACGCCAGCGGCACGCGCAGATCGCGCGACGAAGTCTTGCCCGCCTCCACCCACGCCAGCCGCGTAATCAAAGAACCAAGAAGCGATGAAGCGGCCGCCGCTTTGCGGAAACGCGCGATGCGCAGCAAGAGCGGCAGAGGACCCGAGAAAAATCCGCCGATGCGCGTAGTGATTCCAGTCATTCCGCGCCGCAGCGGCTCGGATTCGACTCCGTCATCCGATTCGATGCGGTATCCGACGTAGATCTCGAACGCCGCGGCCGCGAGCCCGAGGAGGTTGAGCGCCTCTTCGTCGTGTCCGGCAAGCTCCAGCATCGACACCGCTGAGGCCACCGCGGAAGCTCCGAAGTGAATCGGCAGAATCGAAACATGCTTCGACCACACTGGAATCGATGTCGCGCCGATCAGCACGCCGGTGTACGTCGCCATCACGAGCCCGGTCGCCGCGGAGAGAAGCGCCGATGCGTCGCCGATCAGCTCCACCGGCAAATCCGTTCGCTTTCGCACTTCGTCAGCGAAAAGGGCGGCTGACGCAAATGTGCCGAACGCGGTGAGCGTCCACGCGCCGACGGACATCGGACTCTGGATCTTGAACACTCGGAGCATGTTGAGGAAGCGCTCGGGCCGGCCGAGATCCGCGACGAGGAGCGGACCGGAGAGCATCGCGCCGGTGCCGGCGATCCATCGCGCGTCATTGACGAGATGGCGATCGGCTCCCGCAATTTGCGCCGCCGCCCCCACCACCGCGGCAGCCCCCGCCGCCCCGCCGACGAAAAAGTACGCCGGCACCTCCCAGGTCCACACCGGTTCCTTGAGCAGCGGCATGCCGTAGTAGCCGGTCTCCGGCTTCATCGGAACTGCGTTCTGGCGGAGCTGATCGAGGCGCGACTCGGTGATCACTTACGCCCGCCTAACGCAAATGCCAGCACCGATCCGAGCGCCATGGCCGCCGACGCAATCGCAACGGCGTTCCACGCGGGTCTCAGGAGCGTCGTCGGGACAATCGGGTCGGGCGGAAGGTTGTAAGTCTTCGGATCGCCACGCACCAGGAAGAACGCGTGCGTTCCACCGACGCTCGACCCTTTCGGATTGTAAATCGTGGCGTCGTTCATTCCGGCGGCGTGGAGCTCCGCGATGCGCCGGTCGGCGGCGCGTTCCAACGCATCGAGATCGCCGAACAGAATCGATCCGGTCGGACACGCTTTCGCGCACGCCGGCTCGAGTCCGGCTTTCTGGCGGTCGTAGCAAAACGTGCATTTGAACGCGCGGCCATCGTCCGGGCGGCGATCGATCACGCCGAACGGGCACGTCACGACACAATAGCCGCATCCGTTACAGATGTCGGGCTGCACGTACACGCTGCCGAACTCCGTCCGCACGATGGATCCGGTCGGACACGCTTCGAGACATCCGGCGTTGTCGCAGTGCTTGCAGACATCCGACGAGAATTGCCACGACATCAGATCGGGAGCGTTTCCGCCGGAGCCGATCGACGGCGCGTGCTCGACGAACTTGACGTGTCGCCATGTCGAGTGGCCCAGGGCGAGGGTGTTGTCGTAGGAGAGACCGGACCAGCGGAAGCCGTCGTCGGGAACTTCATTCCATTCCTTGCACGCGACTTCACACGCTTTGCATCCGATGCAGAGCGTCGAGTCGGTGAAGAATCCGGTTACGGCCATACTCAAATCCCGAGCGGCTCAGGACTCGAATCGCTCTTCCGCACGCTGCACGTCAACCCCTTCGACTCGAAAATTCTCACATTCGGCTCCTCGGAAATCGCAAGAAGGTCATTCACGACATCCCCCTGCACCAGCCCACGATATCCCCAGTGATACGGGAGGCCGACCTGATGCACGCGGCGGCCGGCGACATCGAGCGATGGCATGCGCGGCGTGACCAGCGCGCGCGCCTGAATCGAAGCTCGCGCGGTGCTGATCGTGATCCACTCGCCGTTTGCAACCTGAACCTCCGCAGCCAGCTCCGGCGAGATCTCCGCGAAGAGCTGCGGCTGCAGCTCGGCGAGATGCGAGAGCGTGCGCGACATTCCGCCGGCGGTGTGATGCTCGGTCAATCGGTAAGTCGTCAGCACGTATGGATAGCGATCGTCAGGAGACTTCGCATACGGATTGTCGGGACGCTCTTTCTTGTCGGCGGCCGGGTTCGTGGACTGATTCGGATAGAGCGCGTTGTCGATGTTCGACTCGAGCGGTTCGTAGTGCGCCGGCAGCGGACCATCTTTCAATCCCGATGCGACCCAGATCCATCCGACACCGTCGGGATGCATGATGAACGGCGCATCCCCGGGGAGCGCTTCGTCGCCGCCTTTGTCGGGATCCCCTTTCGCGTCGGGCGGTTTCTTCTTCGTGAAATCCGGAACGTCGTCGCCGGTCCACTCGCGTTTCGCGGCGTCCCACCAGATGAGTTTCTTCCGCTCGCTCCATGGCGTTCCGTCCGGCGCCGCGGAACAACGGTTGTAGAGGATGCGGCGATCGAGCGGCCACGCAAATCCCCAGCCGTGACCATAGCGGCCGTGCGGATCGCGTTTGTTCGCGAGATTCTCACGGTCGAAAACGCCGGAGTAGATCCAGCAGCCGCAATACGTCGACCCGTCGGCCTGGAGCTCGGAGAAGTTCTTCACATTTCCCTGAATTTCCCGCAAGACGCCTTCGGCATCCTCATCGTCGTAGTCCCACCTCAGCGCGCGAAGGCCTGCGTCGCGCGGACGATCGGTTGCTCGCGCTTTCATCCGCCGGCCGAGCTCCACGATGAAGTCGAGATCACTGCGAGAATCTCCGGGCGGATCGATCGCCTTTTGCCGCCACTGCAGCAACCGCTGCGTGTTGGTGAACGTGCCCGCCTTTTCGACATGCGATGCCCCCGGAAAAAAGAAAACCTCGGTCGCGATGTCGTCGGGATCCAGTTCGCCCTTCGATACTTCCGGCGAGTCGAGCCAGAACGTTGCGGTCTCGGTCACCACGTTGTCGCGCACGACGAGCCACTTCAGATTCTTCAGCGCCGTGCGCTCGAGCTTCGCGTTCGGCGCCCCGACCGCCGGATTCTGTCCGATGACGACGAGGCCTTCCATTTTCCCGTCGGCCATGTCGAGCCAGTATCCGAAGTGCGAGTGGTCGCCGGTCAGCTTCGGCAGCCACGCGTATCCGAAATCGTTCGCGCGAGTCGCCGCATCGCCGTAGTACGCCTTCAACAGGCTGACGATGTACTTATCGATGTTGTACCACCAGCCTTTCGGCGACTTGTGTTTCTCGATCCAGGCGGCGAGCGTGTTCTCTTCCTCCGACGGCATCGGAAGGTATCCAGGCAGGATGTCGTAGAGGGTCGGAATATCGGTCGATCCCTGAATCGATGCGTGCCCTCGCAACGCCATGATCCCGCCCCCCGGCCGCCCGATGTTGCCGAGGAGGAGTTGAAGAATCGAAGCGGCGCGGATGATCTGCACGCCGGTGGAGTGCTGCGTCCATCCGACCGCGTAACAGATTGCAGCGGTCTTGTCGCGGCCAGACGCGCGCGTGAAGACATCGGCAACTTCGAGAAAACGTTCCTTCGGGATGCCGCAGAGCTGTTCGACGAGCTCCGGCGTGTAGCGCGCGAAATGGCGCTGCAGAACCTGGAAGACGCACCGCGGATGCTGCAGCGTACGATCGAGATGCGGTTCGTGCAGGTCTTGCGCTTCGCCGCCGCGGTCTTTTCCGTGACCGCCGCCCTGCGCCTTGTGGCCCGGCGGTCCCTCTTTCGGCTCGGCGCCTTCGTAGAGCCACGTTTCCGGGTCGTACGTTTTCCCATCCCATCCCGAAAAGAGTCCGCCCAGCTCCTCGGTATCTTTGAAATCCGATCTAAGAATCGTCGGCGCGTTGGTGTAATGCACGACGTATTCGCGAAAGTACCGCTCGTTGGCGAGGGTGTAATTGATCAACGCGCCAAGAAAAACGAGGTCGCTTCCGGCACGCAGTGGAAGCCAGTAATCGGCCATCGCAGATGTGCGGTTGAAGCGCGGATCGACGTGGATGATCTTCGCGCCATTTTTCTCGCGGGCCTCGATCACCCATTGAAATCCGACCGGATGGTTCTCGGCCATCGACGATCCCATGATCAGGATGGCGTCGGCGTTCGCGAGGTCCTGTTGCGCGGTGGTGGCGCCGCCGCGCCCGAATGAGGTGCCCAGACCGGGCACCGTGGAGCTGTGTCATATCCGTGCCTGATTGCTCAGGCACACCATCCCCAATCCGGCGGTGAAGAGTTTCTTGATGACGTAGTTTTCTTCGATATCGAGCGTGGCGCCGCCGAGGTGCGCCATGCCGGTGGTGTGCATGACGTCGTCGCGGAATGTGCGCTCGCGCGTCTGCCACATGCGATCGGCAACCATGCCGAGCGCTTCCTCCAGATCGATGTCGACAAACTCGCGACCGTACGGCGGCCGATATTTGACCTGAGTTGCGCGAGCGGGATGCGTGACCAGCTCGAATGATGCCGAGCCTTTCGGACAAAGATGCCCGCGCGAGATCGGCGACTGGGGATCGCCTTCGATGCTGATCAGCTTTCCGTCGCGATGGTAAACAAGTTGACCACATCCGACGCCGCAATACGGGCAGATCGAACGCGCGACCTCGGCGCCGTCATGTTTCGGCCGCAGCGCGCGGGTCGCATCGCTCATCGAGTCGGCGCCGGTTCCATCGCTGCCGTTTTTCAGTTGTCGGATGAGAGGCCACTTGAGGAGAAGCTCGGCCAGCATATGCAAGAACCGTGAGCTTACTTCGCTCGCTCCTTGTCGAACGTCAGCAGGTCACTCATGGTTGTCCCGCCACAAGTCCATGCCCGATCGGATAGAGACCCGGCAAACTGATCGGTAGCTTGCCCTTGAACTCGATCTCGCCGGTGATCGCGCGAATCGCCGACATCTCCGCGAGCGGGCTGGTGTCGTATGTGACGATGTAGCTCGGCAGCTCCGGCATTTGCGTCAAAACATACGGACTTCCGAAGACGGTGAACACGAACGGCTTCTGGATACCTTCGAGATCTTTGAGCAGCCCGGTTTCGCCTGCCGTCAAGTCAATCGAGCCTTTGTAGGCGGCCACACGAATGAATCCGTTGACGACGAGCGCGTCGGCCATCTGCGCGAGCTTGCGCACGAGATCGATCTCGATCGGGCTGCTCTGGTCGTCGACCTGCACGGTCACCGACCGCGGGAATCGCTTGATCAATTCGGCGGCAACGACGCGTCCCGGCGCTCCCTCGCGCCACCCCGTTCGCGTATCGACGATGTTGATCTGCACCACGCGCAGATCGGGCGAAGGTCGGAGCGGAAGCGAGTGCCGCTGATCGCGGACCAGAGTGATCGCGAGGTCCTCGACGTGCTGCGCGAAATCGTGCTGCGCCTGCCCGCCGACATTGGTCATCAAGCGGTTGACGTCGACAAACCGATTCTTCGGATCCTGAAGATTCAGCTTCGCTTTGGCTGTCAGAATGCGCCTCACCGATGCATCGATGCGGGTTTCCGGAATGCGTCCGCTGGCCACCGCCGCTTTGATGGCGTCGAAGGACGTCGGGACATCGGGAGGAAGCAGCACGATGTCCGATCCCGCCTCCACAGCGCGCAATGTCGCATCGGCCGGTTGAAAATTCGATGTGACTCCTCGCATCGTCATTGAGTCGGTGAATACGACGCCCTCGAAGTGGAGCTCATCGCGAAGCATCTTCGTCATCACATTTCTTGACAACGTGGATGGAAGGCCCTTCTCCGGCTCGATCTGCGGCAGCCAGATATGCGCCGACATCACCGCATCGACGCCCTCGGCCAACGCGGCGCGAAACGGCGGAAGTTCGACCGACTCCAATCGCTCGGGCGAGACGTTGAGGACCGGCATCTCGAGGTGTGAGTCGGTCGCGACATCGCCGTGGCCGGGAAAATGTTTGGCGGTCGCGATCTGGCCGTTCTCCTGCGCGCCGCGGATGTACGCGCGCACAAACGCGGAAACGCGAGCGGGGTCTTCGCCGAACGCGCGGATGTTGATGATCGGATTCTGCGGATTGTTCTGCACGTCGGCGACCGGATAGAAATTCACGTTGACGCCGATCGCGCGCCCTTCCAGCGCGGTCAGCTTCGCCGCTTCATAGGCATTGCGCTCATCGCCGGTTGCGCCGATCGACATCGCCAGCGGCAAACGCGTTGCGCCGAAGAGAACGTAGCCGACGCCGCCTTCGAAATTGTCGGAGATCAGCAGCGGCACCTTCGCCATCCGCTGCATCTCGTTGACGAAGAGCGCGATGACGGCCGGATCTCCGCCGAACACATGCACGCCCCCGACGTGGTAGTCGACGATGTCGCGGCGAATATTCTGGAACTCCTGCGAATCGGCGTTACGAAATGCACCCACCGAAAAGCCGGGCATCAGCATCTGCCCGATCTTCTCGTCGAGCGACATCGACTTCAGAGTCTTCTGCACCCATCTCTCTGTGTTCTCTGTGCCTCTGTGGTGATTTCCCGATGCGATCACCACAGAGGCACAGAGAACACAGAGAAGACCGTTCACAACCGCGGAGGATACCCTCGCGGATCGGTTTCGTGCATCAGATCGTACACGGCGCGGAAAATCGTCTCGCGATTCGGCTTCGACCAGTAGTCGCCGTCCGAGCCGTACGCCGGCCGATGCTCTTTGCCCGGGATCGTGCGCGGCTCGGAGTCGAGCCACTCGTATCCATGATCGCGTTCGATGACCTGCCGCAGCATGTAAGCCGTCGCTCCACCGGGAACGTCTTCATCGATGAACGCGATTCGATTCGTTTTCTTCAGCGATTCGACGATGACGCCGCGAACGTCGAACGGCAAGAGCGTCTGCACGTCGATCACCTCGGCATGGACTCCGACCGTGGCCAGAAGATCGGCGGCTTCAATGACGATGCGCAGAGTCGCACCGTAGGAAACGAGTGTGACGTCGCTCCCCTGCCGGATCACTTCCGGCACGCCGAGCGGCACAGTGAACTCTGAGATGTTGGAAGGAAGTTTTTCTTTGACGCGGTAGCCGTTGAGCACTTCGACGAGCACCGCTGGGTCATCCGACTGCAGCAGTGTGTTGTACATGCCGGCGGCCTGCGTCATGTTGCGCGGCACGCAGACGCGCATTCCGCGCACGAGGTTGATGATCCCGGCCATCGGGGAGCCTGAATGCCAGATGCCTTCGAGGCGATGTCCGCGCGTGCGGATGATCACCGGACATTTCTGACCTCCGCGCGTGCGCCAGCGCGTCGTCGCGAGGTCGTCCGACATGATCTGAATCGCGTACAGCAGGTAATCGAGATACTGAATCTCCGCAATCGGCCGCAGTCCGCGCAGCGCGGCGCCGATCGCCTGCCCGACGATCGTGCATTCGCGAATTCCGGTATCGGAGACGCGCAGCTCGCCGTATTTTTCCTGCAGACCCGCGCAGCCCTGATTGACGTCGCCGAGCTTTCCGACGTCTTCGCCAAAGATGATGACGCTCGGATCGCGCCGCAGCGCGTGATCGAAGCAGTGATTGATGATCTCGAATCCGTTGAGCACCGGCGCGTCATTGGCGTATTCGGCGCGTACTTCCGGCGTTTCGGCCGCGGCGCCGTACAACTCGTCGTCGTAACGGGCGTCATTGATCTTTTCCTGTTCGCGATACCAGTCGATGACTTCTTCGTGTCCGGGCGTCGCGATGAGCGCGCCGGCCAGCGCACGCATCGCATCACGGCGGAACGGCGCCTGAATCTTCTGCAGCTCTTCCTTAGCAGGTTGAGCGCCGAGACGATCGAGAAAATCGATGACGGTCTTTACGTCGGCATCGATCGGTGCGCGATACGCGTCCCACGCGCGGCGTTGAGCCTCGCGGACGATGCGGATGTCGTCGCGCTCGAAGCGATCGAGCTCGTCGGCGCTCGCGATCCCCTGCGCGATCATCCATTCGCGCATCTTGCGGATGCTGTCGAATTCCGTTTCCCACTCCAGCCGCTCTTTTGACTTGTAGCGCTCGTGGCTGCCGGACGTCGAGTGTCCCTGCGGCTGCGTGACTTCGATGACGTGCAGGATCGCAGGGACATGCTCCATCCGCACGATCGCCGCGGCGTGGATGTACGTTTCGCAGAGCGCGGGATAGTCCCAGCCCTTGACGGTGTAGATGTCGTAGCCCTGCTTCTGCTTCGGATCGCGCTGAAATCCCTTCAGCAGCTCCGACAGATTTCCCTTCGTGATCTGAAACTCATTCGAGACCGAGATGCCGTAGTTGTCGTCCCAGATCGAGACGAGCATCGGCACGCCCAGCACGCCTCCCGCATTCACCGTCTCCCAGAACATCCCCTCGGCGCAGCTCGCATTGCCGATCGTTCCCCAGGCCACTTCGTCACCGTCCTGCGAGAACTGCGTCATCGATTTCAAAACGTCGATCTCGCGATAAAGCTTCGACGCCCAGGCGAGGCCCAGCAGACGCGGCATCTGTGAGCCGGTCGGCGAGACGTCCGCCGATGAGTTGTAGGAATCGGTCTGATTTTTCCAGGAGCCGTCGGGATTCAGAAGGCGCGATGCGAAGTGCGCGTTCATCGAGCGGCCGGCGGACCACGGATCGTGCGCGATGTCGGCGTCGGCGTAGAGCTGCGCGAAAAACTCGTCGAGAGTCCCGACTCCCGCCGCCAGCATGAAAGTCTGGTCGCGGTAGTAGCCCGATCGCCAGTCGCCTTTGCGGAACGCGCGCGCCATCGCGAGCTGCGCGACTTCCTTGCCGTCGCCGAAGATCCCGAATTTTGCTTTGCCGGTGAGGACTTCCTTGCGGCCGATCAGGCTGGCCTGACGGCTGCGAAACGCGACGCGATAGTCCTCGACGATGCTCTCGCGCGTGAACTGTGTGCGGATCTGTTGCGATTGCTCGGGTGTCGACATTTTCGTTCGTGCATAAGTCGCCGCCCGGACGGGGTCGCCGCTTCGCAAGAATCGTAACACCGAGTCCCGAGTCCTGAGTCCTGAGTCCTTTCGGAATCCGTCGATGTTTCAGCGCATCCTGGTGGCCAACCGCGGCGAGATCGCGTTGCGGATCATCCGCGCGTGCAAGGAGCTGGGGGTCGAGGTCGTCGCCGTCTACTCGCAGGCGGACCGGGACGCCCCCTATCTCAACCTCGCCGATCGGGCGATCTGCATCGGCAAGGGGATCAGCTCGGATAGCTACCTGAACA
>JALYZI010000191.1 GCA_030948915.1 Acidobacteriota bacterium | reverse complement strand
ACTCAGGACTCAGGACTCAGGACTCAGGACTTCAATGAACATAGCGGCCATCTTCATCAAACGCCCGGTGATGACCACGCTGGTCATGGTGGCGATCCTTTTGTTCGGGATCATGGCCTATCGGCAGTTGCCGGTCAGCGATCTGCCCAACGTCGACTTCCCGACCATCCAGGTCAACGCGTCTCTGCCCGGAGCGAACCCGGAAACGATGGCGTCGTCGGTCGCCACTCCTCTCGAGCGCCAGTTCTCGACGATCGCCGGGCTCGACTCGATGATCTCGTCGAGCGGTCTCGGATCGACTTCAATCACGCTGCAGTTCAATCTGAGCCGCAACCTGGACGCCGCTGCGCAGGACGTGCAGTCGGCGATTGCGGCCGCGGCGCGCCAGCTTCCGCCTAACATGCCGGCGCCTCCCTCGTACAACAAGGTCAATCCCGCCGACCAGCCGGTCCTCTACCTCGCGATCAATTCCGACACGATGCCGCTGAACGACCTCGACGAGTACGCCGAAACGATGATGGCCCAGCGCATCTCGACGGTGCAGGGCGTGGCGCAGGTCTCGGTCTTCGGTTCTGCAAAGTACGCGGTGCGCATCCAGCTCGATCCGCGACAGCTCGCGAGCCGCGGCATCGGCATCGATGAAGTTCAGACCGCGATCCGCAACAGCAACGTGAATCTGCCGACCGGCATCATGTACGGACCGAACCTGAACTACACGGTTCAGGCGAACGGGCAGCTTCTGCGCGGCAAGGACTATCGCTCATTGGTCGTCGCATATCGCAACGGCGCGCCGGTCCATCTGGAGGACCTCGCCAACGTTCTTGATGACGTCGAGAGCAATCAGTCGGCAGCCTGGTTCAGAGATAAGCGCGCGATGATCCTGGCGATTCAGAAACAGCCGGGAACGAACACCGTCGAAGTCTCCGACCGCGTGCGCGCGCTTCTTCCGAAGTTCCGCGAGCAGCTGCCGGCATCGGTCAATCTCGACATCCACCGCGATCGCGCCGAGTCGATCCGCGCGTCAGTAGCGGACGTGAAGTTCACGCTGATGCTGACGCTGTTCCTCGTCATCCTCGTGATCTTCCTCTTCCTTCGCAACGTGTCCGCGACAATCATCCCGAGCCTCGCCCTTCCGATGTCCATCATCGGAACGTTCGCGGTGATGTATCTGCTCGACTACTCGCTCGACAACCTCTCGCTGATGGCTTTGACGCTGTCGGTCGGATTCGTCGTCGACGATGCCATCGTCATGCTGGAGAACATCGTCCGCCACATGGAGATGGGCGAGAAGCCGCTCGAGGCGGCCTTCAAAGGCTCTAAAGAAATTGGATTCACGATCATTTCGATGACGATCTCGCTGGCGGCGGTCTTCATTCCGATCCTGTTCATGGGCGGAATCCTCGGCCGCCTTTTCCACGAATTCGCGGTCACGATCGGCGCGGCGATTCTGGTTTCCGGTTTCGTCTCGCTGACGCTGACGCCGATGCTCGCATCGCGCTTCCTGCGGCCGTATCACGGCGAAAAACACGGCCGCCTCTACAACGCAATGGAGAGCGTCTTCGACGGGATGCTGGCGTTCTACGAGCGGGGACTCAAAGTCGCGTTGCGCCTCCGCCTGGCAGTGCTGATGGTTTCGCTGGTCATTCTCGCTGCCACCCTCGCGCTGTTCCGGTACATCCCGAAGGGCTTCATTCCGCAGGAAGATCAGGGCCAGATCCAGATCACGCTGGAAGCGCAGCAGGGCATCTCCATTCAGGAAATGACGCGCCACGAGCTGGCCGCGATGGACATCGTGCTCAAGAATCCCAACGTCGCCACGTTCTTCGCTCGCGTGGGCGGCGGACGCGGATCGGGCAACAGCGGATTCATTTCGATTCGCACCGTTCCGAAGAGCGATCGTAAAGACTCGCTGGACGACATCGTCGCGCAGCTTCGGCCGAAGCTGAATGCGATTCCCGGCATTCGCGTGTACCTGCAGATTCCGCCGCCCATCAACATCGGCGGCCGAGGAGGGTCGTCGAGCTATCAGTACACGATGTACTCGCAGGACACCGGCGTCCTCTATCCGGCATCCGAGAAGATGCTCGAGAAGATGCGCCAGATGGCCGCCCTGACCGACGTGTCGACCGATCTTCTGATCAAGAACCCGACCGTGATCGTCGATATCGACCGGCAGAAGGCGGCATCGCTCGGACTCGATGTTCTGGATGTCGAGGATTCGCTCTACTCGGCATACGGAACGCGCCAGGTCTCGACGATCTACGCGACCAACAATACCTATCAGGTGATCATGGAGCTCCAGCCGGAGTTCCAGGCGAGTCCGAAGGCGTTGTCGCTGCTGTACGTACGTTCGAACTCCGGTCAGCTCGTTCCGCTGGCAGCGGTGGCATCCGTCAAACCAACGTTCGGTCCGACGGCGGTCAATCACTCCGGACAACTTCCGTCGGTGACGATCTCCTTTGCTTTGAAGCCGGGCGTCGCACTCGGCACGGCGTTCGACGCGATCAACAAGGAAGCGAAGACGACATTGCCCTCGACGGTCTCCTCGAATTTCCAGGGAACCGCGCAGGCATTCCAGTCGTCGCTGCAGGGACTCGGACTGCTGCTCATCATCGCCATCGCCGTGATCTACATGGTCCTCGGCATCCTCTACGAGAGTTTCATTCATCCGCTGACGATTCTGTCGGCGCTGCCGTTCGCCGGATTCGGCGCGCTGCTGACGCTGATGGTCTTCCGCATCGATCTCTCGATCTACGCGTTCGTCGGAATCATCATGCTGGTCGGCCTCGTGAAGAAGAACGGCATCATGATGATCGACTTCGCGATCGAAGCGCAGAAGCAGGGCAAGCCGGCGGAAGAGGCGATCTACGAAGCATGCGTCGTGCGTTTCCGCCCGATCATGATGACGACGATGGCTGCGCTGATGGGCACGCTGCCGATCGCGCTCGGCTTCGGCACAGGCGCGGAATCACGACGCCCCCTCGGTCTGGCAGTTGTCGGCGGCCTGCTCTTCTCGCAGACGCTTACGCTCTACGTCACGCCGGTCTTCTATCTCTACATGGAGAAGTTGCGCCGGAAGCCGAAGTCAGAAGAGCCGGGGCAGCCGGAAGAGATCGAGGAGCTGACGTATGAGCCGGAGCGCGAGCGGGAGCCGGTGAGCGTCGGATACCGCAAAACAGTTCCAGCCACGCCACACTAAACTACTCCCATGCTCCGGATCGAGATCGCGGTCGCCACACTGGTGATCATCGCGATCGCTGCTTATCTTTTCGGTAAGCGGCATGCGCGCCGGCTGCAGCACGCGCAGCGCATTCACATCGATCGCTTCAAGCTCAAGCAGCGGCACGCCGACATCGCGCTGGAAGTGTTTGGATCGCGCGAAGTCGTGTCGGCGGTGCAGGCCTATGCGAAGGAGCATCACGTCACTACTGAAGCCGCCATGAAGCAGGCCCACATCTACCTCGCCGAGATCGTGCCGAAATTCAATCTGCTGGCGTATTACCGGGTCGGCGCGCCGGTGGCCCGAGGCATCATGCACTTTCTCTATCGGCCGGTGGTCGAGCGCACGCTGCTGCGCGTGTTCAACGATCGCGCGCCGAAAAATGCCGTCGTCGTCTATGTCATCAATCATCGGTCGAATGCCGATTACGTCCTGGTCGCGCACATGCTGTTCGAATTCATTTCGCTTTCCTATGCGGTCGGCGAGTGGGCGAGAGTCTGGCCCCTCAACCATCTCTTCAAATGGTTCGGCGCCTACTTTGTGCGGCGCCGCTATCGCGAGCCGATGTATCACGCCGTGCTCTCGAGCTTCGTCGGCACGATCACCCGCAATGGCGTAACGCAGGGCATCTTCATCGAAGGCGGTCTCTCCCGCGACGGCGCGTTCCTGAAACCGAAGCTCGGGATGCTCGACTACATCGTGCAGGCGAAGCGCAATCCCGAGTTCACCGAGCCGCTCTTCATCATCCCCACCGCGATCAACTACGATCGCGTTCTCGAAGATCGGAATCTGACGCAGGAGCTCGTCGGCCGTGAGGATCGATCGACGAAGTCGGAGAAACTCCGAACGACATTCGATTTTCTCTTCAAGAATTTCTGGCGCGGTGTGTTTCGGCGATTCAAGCGATACGGGTACGCGATCGTCAGCTTCGGCGAGCCGGTCGACGTGGATGCGTTCATTCGCAATCACCCAGCAATCCTTTCTCCCGACTTTGAGCAGCGGAAGGGCGATCTCCGAGCGCTGGCGGATTCGGTGATGGATGCGATCTCAGCGGCGCTTCCGATCACGCCGGCCACTCTGGCAGCGCGGATTTTTTCGGAGTCGCGCGATCCGCTCACCGACGACGAGATGATCGAGCGTATGGACGGTTACCGCGAGCGCTGGCGGGATCGCGTCTGGCTCCTCCGCGAGAAAAATGGAGAAGAGATGTGGCGCGCCGCGAAATGGATTCTCGAGCTGCGGCATCTCATCGAGCCGGCCGAACGGTGGCGCTCCGATCTCTTCGCGGGCGCAGGCGTTCCGGTCGTCGAAGAGGCCTGGCAATGGAATCCGGCCGAGATTCTGATCCGCGACTACTACGCCAACTCCCTCGTCTCGTTTGCCGAAGTGAAGCAGCGCGGATGGCCGGAGCGCGATCACCAGAAGTTGATGGAGCGCGTCGTGTGATCGATGTAGACGATCGCGTCCAGCTTCCGTCGCAGATTCTCCGGCGTGTCGGTGGCCAAGTTGGAGCTGCCGCCGCGCAGATGATGCGTCGTCGCGAGCCACTCCGGAAGGTCGATCCGCAGCGGAATCAGCAGCGTCGGAATCGCGGCCGAGCGAAAGTCGCGTTCGTAAGAATCCGGCTCGATCGGCGGAAAGCGGGTGGTCGTTACGAGCCTGTTGGAGCTGTCGAGCACATTGAATGCTCCGTCGCCTGCGCTGGAGCCGATGGCGAAGTAGTCGCCGCCGAAATGTTCTTCGAGCCATTTCCCCATCGGTTTTGAGCCCTGGAGGTTGACGGTCTTGCCGAGGTGTTCCTGGTGGCCCCACAGGATGGTTTTACCGTGGCGTTGTTGCAGCTGCGTGGCGTTGGCCGCCATGTTTTCATCTCGCCACGCGAAGTACGCCGGGATCCCGGGCATCTTCGTCGCCGCGGATGCGACAGTCGCCGCTTGAAGCGCCGCATCGAACGCCTGCTGCGAGCTGCGTGCGACGAATGCAGCTTCGTGCGCAATGAGGTTTAGGCGCACGTTCTCCAGGTTGTCCGTAGGCGACGCCGGATCGACGCCGTTGAGATACGCGACTGCAAAATCGGCGGCGCTTTTCTCGTCGGTAACGTCGAATCCGACGATTTGCACCGCCGGGCGTTCGCCCCGGCTCGCGTTGTAGCTTCGCATCCACTCCGCGAGCTCGACGATCTCCTCGCTGGCCCAGAACCAATAGCCCGGCTCGCGATGCAGAAGAATGGTGTGCGGGTCGCCCGGGCCGCCGAGGACGTAGTCGTTGAGGCGGTTGAAATCGACGAAGGGCCCCTCCATCCCGATGGTCGTGAAGTTCATCTCTCTGACGAGAAAGTCGATCATCCGCAGCTTGATCTCGAAGAATTCGTGGGTGCCATGCGTTGCATCGCCCAAGCCGACGATTGTGGAACTGCCGAGCACCGTTCGAAGCGGCTGCATGTCCGTCAGCGGGTAGGCGTGACTGATGAGCCAGCCGGCCGGGGTGACCTCTGCTACTGCCGGTGGTCGGGCCGCGTGCCGTCGCTCGGCAATCGCGGGCGTAACGCCTAGAAGCAGAAGCAGTAAGGCGCATGCGTACCGTCTCATGTTCCAACACTAAACCGTTTTCACGTTTTTCCGACGCTCGGCCTTCGGTTCCTTCACGACCCCGGACCGAAACTGTGTCTCGTAACCGGAGGTTAAGAAATGCCACTCAGAACTGTTCCTCGCTATTTTCTGCTCCCGCCGATGTTTGCAACGGCCGGATCGGAAAGTGTACGAGTTATTGATATCTCCCTCAGAGGCGCTCGCCTCGAGCTCAACGGTCCCCTGCGCGTCGGAAGCCGTCAGCGCCTGGTGATCCAGACGACTGAAGGCCTGGTCGACGAGATGGTAACCGTACTTTGGTCTCAGATCGACGATCTATCCATCGACGGGATCGACCACTATCTGGCCGGCATCGAATTCGACAGTCAGCCGGACTCGGTTGGCCAGCTCATCGAGCGTCTTCTGGAATGCCACGCCGCGATCGCAATCGAGGACGGCCGAGGATCGGATCGGTTCCGCGTGTCTGTGCCGCTCACCGGGGTATTCGGGATCCTGCAGATTGGGGTGCTCGACCTCTCGATTCGAGGCGCCAAGATTACGATGCCCAATTTCATCCGCGTCGGCACAGTCAGTCCGCTCGCGTTCCAGGTGGAGTCCGACAGCGGCCCCGTCGAGGTTCTGGCGACCGTCGCGTGGTGCCTGGGTACCGCCAGCCATGGCTTCGAAGCTGGCCTGCGGATCGAGGGCGAAGAAGAGCGGATGCGCATGGCGATTCACCAGCTGTGCATGCGCGATGAGGCGCGGATCGATCTGCACTCGCTGCACCGCAAGTTCGAAGCGCTACGGCACTCGGCTCTGGAGTACGCCCAGCTGGCTGCCTCCTGAAATTGATGACGCTTTTTGGACGCCACTTTGACGCTCTCTTGAGGAAGCCTGCATGCCAACCGATTTCCGAACCGTTCCTCGCTACTTCGTAACCGGCGCACTGTCGGCGACGTTCGGCAACGTCGCCGCCAGCATCGTCGACCTGTCCGTGCGCGGCGCCAGGTTGCACATGACGCAGCCGTTCACGATCGGATCGAGTCTCCACTTCGCGGTCGAGGCAGCAGGGCAGAGAATCACGGTGCAGTCAACCGTGTCGTGGTGCCGCATGGCCGCGCTGGCACTCGACGAGAACGAAACAGATCGCTACCTCATCGGCATCATGTTCGACTCCGAGCAGCCGGCGGTCACGAAAGTCATCGAAGATCTGGTCGCTGCCGAGCAGGCGATGCGTATCGAGGACGGGCGCGACACCGAACGCTACGAAATCACCATGCAGCTCACCGGCAGTTACGGAATGCACTCCCCGGTCCGGCTTCTCGATCTGTCGATTCGCGGCGCGCGGATCGCGACCGATCGGCAGGTTGCGGCCGGAACGGTCGGAGCGCTGCGCTTCCGCGTCGATCGGAAACACATCGACGTCAACGCGCAGATGGTGTGGTGCCGTGCGTCCGAGCAGCGCGGTGGATTCGAATGCGGCCTTCGCATCGAGGGTGAGGAAGCGCTGCTGCGTCAGGTGATCGCGCATCTCTGCACCCACAATCAAGCACGCGTCGATCTCCAGTCGATGCGCCGGAAGTTCGATCCGATGCACGGCGAAAAGCAGGCGGGGCTGCTCGCGTTGGTGTGAGCGGTGGCCGGTGGCCGGTGACTGGCGGCCGGTGGCCGGTGACCGGTGAAGTCCGGCAACCGGCAACCGGCCACCAACTGATAAACTCGCGGCTCGATGCCGCGGAACACATTCAACGCCCTCGACACATTCGAAAACGGGCAGTTCTACTCGCTACCGAAGCTGGAATCCGCCGGGCTGGGCACCATTTCGCGCCTGCCGGTGAGCATCCGCATCGTTCTTGAATCCGTGCTCCGCAACGTCGATGGAAAGAAGATTTCCGAAGACGACGTCCGCACGCTCGCAAAGTGGCAGGCGAAGGCCGAGCGGACCGAAGAGATCCCGTTCATGGTCGCGCGCGTCCTGCTGCAGGACTTCACCGGTGTGCCGCTGCTCGTCGATCTGGCCGCCATGCGCTCGGCCGCCGCGCGATTTGAAAAAGATGCGCGGATCATCGAGCCGCTGGTTCCGGTCGATCTGGTGATCGATCACTCCGTGCAGGTCGATTTCGCGAATCGGCCCGACGCGCTGCAGCTCAACATGGACATCGAGTTCAAGCGCAATCAGTCGCGCTATCAATTCCTCAAATGGGGAATGCAGGCGTTCAACGGGTTCCGCGTCGTGCCGCCGGGAATCGGCATCGTGCATCAGGTCAACCTCGAATATCTCGCTCGCGGCGTTCTGGAAAAGGATGGCGTGTGGTATCCCGACACGCTCGTCGGCACCGACTCGCACACCACGATGATCAACGGCCTCGGCATCGTCGGCTGGGGCGTCGGCGGCATCGAAGCGGAAGCGGGAATGCTGGGTCAGCCGGTTTACATCCTCACGCCCGACGTCGTCGGCGTGCATCTCGGCGGCACGCTGCGCGAAGGCGTCACGGCCACCGATCTCGTTCTCACCATCACCGAGATGCTGCGCAAGGCGAAGGTCGTCGGCAAATTCGTCGAGTATTTCGGCGAGGGTGCGGCTTCGCTACCGGTCGCCGATCGCGCGACGATCGCGAACATGGCGCCGGAGTACGGCGCGACGATGGGATTCTTCCCGGTCGACGAAGAGACGATGCGCTATTTCGCGATGACGGGACGCACCGAGGAGCAGGTGGCCGCGTTTCGAAACTATTTCAAGGCGCAGGGCCTGTTCGGGATGCCGAAGAAAGGCTCGATCGATTACACGCAGGTCCTGGAGCTCGACCTCGGAAAAGTGCGCGCCAGCGTCGCCGGCCCGAAGCGGCCGCAGGATCGCATCGAGATCGACGCACTCAAGAACGCATTCCTCGAGATGCTCCACGCGCCGCTGCCCAACGGCTACGGAAAACCGAAAGAGCAGACCATTCGCATTGCAAAGAAAACGGTGCCGCACGGAACGGTCGCCGGTGGCGGCGCACAGGACAAAGCCCCGACTCCAGCCAGCTCCGCGAAGAAAAACACCAGCGTGGTCACCGAAGAGGAGATGGTCAACAACCGTCCCACTCCCGATCGCATCGCGGCCAGCGCGCTGTCGGATGAGAAGGTGGTCGAGCTGCATCACGGCGACGTGCTGATTGCCGCGATCACGTCGTGCACGAACACTTCGAATCCGTCGGTGATGATTGCGGCCGGCCTGCTCGCGAAGAAAGCCGTCGAGAAGGGCCTCAGCGTTCCGCGATTCGTGAAGACATCGCTGGCGCCGGGATCACGCGTCGTGACCGACTATTACCAGCGCAGCGGCCTCCAGAAATCGCTCGACGCCCTCGGCTTCTATCTCGTCGGCTACGGATGCACGACCTGCATCGGCAACTCCGGCCCGCTCGATCCGCAGATCGAGGACACGATTACCAAAACCGACCTGGTCGGCGTGTCGGTGCTCAGCGGCAATCGAAACTTCGAAGCGCGCGTGCATCAGTCGATCCGCGCGAACTTCCTGATGTCGCCGCCGCTGGTGGTGGCCTTCGCGCTCGCGGGACGCATCGACATCGATCTGACGCAGGAGCCGATCGGCCGCGGCAAGAATGGTCAAGATGTTTACCTTCGCGATATCTGGCCTTCGATGCAGGAGATCCGCGAAGTGACGCAGCGCTCGCTCGACCCGGAGGCGTTCCGCCGCCTGTATGCCGATTTCGCGGAGCAGAATCCGCTCTGGAACGAGATTCCGACTTCCACGGGATTGCTCTACGGATGGGATCAACAATCGACTTACATCCAGGAGCCGCCGTTCTTTTCGGGTTTCTCGTTGTCGCCCGGAAAAGCGACCGACATCCGCAGCGCGCGCGCGCTCGCTGTTTTCGGCGACTCCGTGACGACCGATCACATCAGTCCAGCCGGATCGATCAAGAAAGACTCGCCGGCGGGAAAGTATCTGATCGAGAACGGCGTGAAGCCGGAGGATTTCAACAGCTACGGATCGCGGCGCGGAAATGATCGCGTGATGACGCGCGGCACATTCGCAAACGTGCGGATCAAGAATCTGATGGTGCCGGGTGTCGAAGGCGGCGTGACGATCCATCAGCCGAGCGGCGAACGGATGTGGATCTACGATGCCGCGATGCGTTATCAGAAGGAAGGTGCTGCGCTGGTCGTTCTCGCGGGGCAGGAATATGGAACCGGCAGCTCGCGCGACTGGGCCGCCAAAGGCACCAAACTTCTCGGCGTCCGCGCGGTCGTGGCGCAGAGCTTCGAACGCATCCATCGCTCGAATCTGGTCGGCATGGGCGTCCTGCCGCTTCAGTTCGAAGAGGGAACCAGCGCGCAGACGCTGAAGCTCGATGGCACCGAGACCTACGATGTCACGGGACTCGCGTCACTGCGCCCAATGCAGAAAGCGAAGCTGACGGTGCATCGTGCGAACGGCCAGACACTCGACGTTCCCGTCACGCTGCGCATCGATACGCCGATCGAGATCGATTATTACCAGCACGGCGGAATCCTGCCGTTTGTGCTCCGCCAACTGATTGCGCACTCTTAATCCTGAGCAGAGCGAAGGATCCTCCGCGCGCTTGCGGTGGGGGTCCTTCGCCTTCGGCTCAGGACTAGCGATCGCGTTCATCATCCTCGCAATCGGCGACATCAAAGAAACGTCCCCAACCTCCGACGAGCTCCCGCATCTGGCCGCCGGCTACACATACCTAAGACTCCACGACTATCGGTTGAACGACGAGCATCCGCCCTTGATCAAGGAGCTCGCCGCACTTTCGATCATCAATCAAAACATCTGGCACTCGACTCCGAAGATGGAGACCGCCTGGAGCAGCGCGCTCGAAGTTCCGAATGCGCAGTGGACGTTCGCGCACGAGTTGTTTTACGGCCGCCGCCCGGAGTACGCCGGTGCGCCGACCACGATGCGCATTCCGCGCAGCGCTTTCTTCAACGATGCCGAGGCGATCTTCACGCGCGCGCGCCTCACGATGCTCATACTGCCGCTGCTCCTCGGAATCGTGATCTTCGCGTGGGCGGGGGAGGTGTGGGGGTGGTGGGGTGGGGCGGTGGGGGCGGCGCTGTTCGCGTTCGATCCGAACTTCATCGCGCACGGCGGATTGATCACGACCGACGTCGGTGTCGCGGCGCTCATGACGGCGGCCATCTACTTTTTCTGGCGCTGCAGCCGAAACGCGAGCGCGATCAACATCGCGGTTTTCTCGCTCTTCTGCGGACTCGCGATGATCGCGAAATTCTCCGGACTTCTGCTGATCCCGATGCTGGCGATTCTTTTTCTTCACGTGCGAACGCGAAAGATCTTGATCGCGCTCGGTTGCGGCGGCGTCGCAACGATCATCATCGTGTGGGCTGCTTACGGATTCCGCTACCGCGCGACGCCGCAGCGCGCACGCGCGATTGTCATGGTCGTCGACGACTGGTATGCCGCCAGGTCTCTGCTGGCGCAGTATCCCGACGGCCCGCCGGAATCGGTCATTCAACGCGCACGGTCGACCGTGCCGATCGGGCTGTTAGGCCGGACCGTTTTGTTCGCGAACGACCTCCATCTTTTGCCGGAGGCCTACCTCTACGGCCTTGCTTTGACGGAGCGGAATGCGTACGCGCGCTGGGCGTACTTGAACGGGGAGGGATCGCACCGCGGATTTCCTGCATATTTCTTATATACATTTTTGTACAAGACTCCCGAAGCGTCGATCCTCGTCATCCTCGCGGGCTTGATCGCGCTTCGCGGCCGGCGCACCGCCGCGCTTCCGTTCCTGCTGTGGCCGATCGTCATTTACATTGTTGTATCGATGGCCGGAAGCCTCAACATCGGACACCGTCACATCCTGCCGATCTATCCATATCTCTATGTGATCGCCGGATGCCTCTGGAGTGCGGCGCCCCGGCGCCGCGCGTTGCTCGCGCTCGCGTGCGTGCTGACAGCGCTCCCGGCGTTCGTGTTCTGGGGAAACCACCTCGCCTACATGAACCTGATCGCTGGCGGTCCATCGCGCGGATACGAGAAGCTGATCGATTCGAATTTCGACTGGGGCCAGGACCTCAAACGCCTCGGCGAATGGGCGAAAACGCGGCCCGATCCGATCAACCTCGTCTACTTCGGTACCGCCGATCCGCGTTTCTACGGCATCGCGTATCACAACCTTCCCTATGGATATGGAATGGATCCGGTCGAGACGCCTGATCTCGACGCGCACGACTTCGTGATCAGCGTCTCGGCGCTGAAGGGCGTGAATGCCGACGTGGAACCGGCGCGCCACTACTGGCAGACGTTCCTCGACCAACACAATGCGAAATTAGTCGGGCGGGCGGGCTACTCTATCCTTATCTATCAGGTATCAGGCGTCGGGCGTCAGGCGTCAGGCCCACCC
>JALYZI010000190.1 GCA_030948915.1 Acidobacteriota bacterium | reverse complement strand
ATAAGGCGCGAGTCGCTTCATGCGATGGCTTTCATGATACGGCTGTGTTGATTACGATAGCGGGGTCAGTGAGTTTCGAACGCCAGGACCGCACCGCGGTCTACGCCCTCACGGTCTTGACGTTCATCAATCTATTCAACTACGTCGATCGCTGGGTGGTGGCCGCCGTCGTCGAGTCGATCAAGCGTTCGGAGCTCCATCTCACCGACACGCAGCTGGGGCTGGTCGGCACAGGCTTCATATTTGTTTACACGCTGACCTCGCCGTTTTTCGGAACGCTCGGCGATCGCAAAAGGCGTCCGCCGCTGATTGCGATCGGCGTCGCCCTCTGGAGCATCGCGACAGCGCTCGCCGGATTTGCCCGCGGCTTCATGTCGCTGTTCGTCGCGCGATCGGCGGTCGGGATCGGCGAGGCCGCGTACGGAACGATCGCGCCCGCGCTACTCGCCGATACGTTTCCGCTCAACCGCCGCGGAAGGATCCTATCCATATTCTTCTGCGCGATTCCGGTGGGCTCGGCTGCCGGCTACGTGCTGGGCGGATTCGTCAATCAGCATTGGGGATGGCGCGCCGCGTTCTGGATTGCCGGCGCTCCCGGATTGCTGCTGGCGCTGCTGGTTCTCTTCGTTCGCGATCCGCCGCGAGGGATTCATGATGCAGCGCCAACAGGCCCCGCAAGAGCAGGCCTCGCCACCTACCTCGGTCTCCTTCGCAATGCGCCCTACATGCTCACCGTCCTCGGCTACGGCGCCTACACGTTCGCGTTGGGCGGGCTGGCGTTCTGGATGCCGGCGTTCCTCGAACGCGAGCGCGGAATGACCGGCGTGCAGGCGACGCAGACTTTCGGAGCGATCGCACTCATCACGGGTCTGGTCGGGACTTTTTCCGGCGGCTGGCTGGGCGACTTTTTCCTTCGCAAGTCGAAGCAGTCGTATCTCTGGGTCTCAGGAATCGCGACTCTGGCAGCGGCGCCGATCACTTACATCGCGCTGAGCGATCCGCGCCGCGCCGTGTTTCTCCCGGCCATCGTGATCGCGGAGATCCTGATTTTCATGAGCACAGGGCCGGTGAACTCCGCGATCATCAATGCCGTCGCGCCGGCGGAACGGGCCACCGCCCTCGGCATGTCCGTCTTCGTCATGCATTTCCTCGGCGACATCCCATCGCCGCCGTTGATTGGAAAAATCTCGGATACGACTTCGCTCGAGCATGCCTTCCTGATCATCCCGGTCGCGATCATCATCGCGGGATCGATCTGGATGTACGCCGCCTGGCGCGGGCCGAAGTGATGGTTCGCCGCGCCATCGCGGGCCTGATTCGCGTGGCAGCCCGAATCTTTTTTCGCAGGATCGAGATCGCCGGAATCGAACGTGTGCCCGAGGGATCGCCGGTGATCTTCGCGGTCAATCATCCGAATGGATTGATCGATCCGCTGTTCCTTCTCTGCTTCGCGCCGCGGCCGGTTTCATTTCTCGCGAAGGCCCCGTTGTTCCGGACGCCGCTGATCGGCTGGTTCGCGCGCGCATTTGATTCGATTCCCGTCTATCGCAAGCAGGACAATGTCTCCACTGCCGGAAATCGTGAAACGTTTGCCAAAGCGCGAGCGCTTCTGCAGCGCGGCGGAGCGATCGCGATTTTTCCGGAAGGGACAACGCACAGTGATCCACAGCTTCGCGAGCTCAAAACGGGAGCGGCTCGCATCGCGCTCGGCGCCTCGATCCGCATCGCGATCGTTCCGACCGGCTTGTACTACACGGCCAAACAAACATTCCGCAGCGCGGCGCTCGCGTTCTTCGGGGCGCCGATCGTTGTCGAGCCCGAGCCGGTCGATGCCGAGGGCGAGCCGAATCCGCAGTCGGTCGACCGGCTGACCGAGAAGATCGACCGCGCGCTCGACGACGTCACGCTGCAGGCCGATTCGCACGCGGCGCTCGAGATCATCGCGCGCGCGGAGCGGATCTTCTCGGCGGGCGAGGAGGGAGACCTCGCGCGTGAGCTGGAGCTGCGCCGGAGATTCGTGGCCGGTTATCGATTTCTATCCCTGCGCGATCCGGCCCGGCTCGCGCGCCTCGAATCGCAGGTCATTCGAATGGATGCCGAGGTCCAGCCGCAAGGACGAATCGAAGCTGGAACGATTCTCCGATTGGTTTTTCTGCCTATCGCGATCATCGGAGCAGTGATCCATTGGCCGATTTACCGGCTGATTGGTTTCATCGCGACCCGCTTCGCGCGGAAAGAGGATGAGCTCATCGCGACGATCAAGATCGTCGGCGGACTGGTGCTCTATCCGTTGTTCTGGATCGGCGCAGCAATCTTTGCCGGCACTTTTCGCGCGCCGTACGCAATCGTCGTTCTGGTCGCACTTCCGCTTCTCGGGTACATCGCGCTCGTTACGCTGGAGGCCTTCGACGAGATGATCGGTCACCTTCGCGCCGCGCGGCACCGCGACCTCGAGCCGCAGCGAAAAGCGCTTCGCGAAGAGATTCTTGCGGTTGCTGCCGAGATCACCGCGATGTCGACGTCGTCGTAGGCGGATTCTCACGCATCGTCGTCAACTTCCGCTGCAGGTTGATCATCAGCACAACGAATCCGATGAGCATCGCGATGCCGATCAGTCGTGCGATCCATATCCCGCGATTCACGGCTTTAACTTTCCAGCGAACCGCGCAGCCCACTCGATCGCGTAGCGCATCGGTGCAGCATCCGCAATTCCTTTGCCCGCGATGTCGAACGCCGTGCCGTGATCGACCGATACGCGGAGGTAGGGCAGTCCGAGCGTCACGTTAACCGAGTGCTCGAAGGCCATGGTCTTGATCGGAATCAAAGCCTGATCGTGATACATCGCCAGTACGACGTCGTATTGTCCATGACTCGCCGCGCGAAAGATCGTGTCGGCCGGATGCGGCCCGGTGATCGCAACGCCGCCGGCCCTGGCGGCCGTGACGCCTTTTTCAATCTCGTGTTCCTCGTCGCCGAACCGCCCTCCCTCGCCCCCGTGTGGATTGACGGCCGCGGCCGCGATGCGCGGAGCAGCTCCGTAGAGCCGCGCGTACTCGCGATGAGTGAGATGCGCCAGCGCCGCGATGTCGTCGGCATCGATCGAGCGAATCGCTTCTCGAAGCGACGTGTGCACGGAGAGAAGCACGGCGCGCAGCGACGGCGAATCGAAATACATTGCATAGTCGTGCGCATAACGCGTTCGTCCCGCACGCTCCGCCAGCATTTCGGTATGCCCGGGAAATCGAGAGCCGGCCGCGGCGATCGATTGTTTGTGGATCGGCGCGGTCACCAGCGCACAGCATTCTCCCGATTCGATCGCTTTCAATGCTGCGTCGATCGAATCGAGGGCGATGCGGCCGTAATCGGCGGAGATTTTTCCGAACTGCACTGGGCCGGAGCCGCCGACGTCAACGAAATCGATCGTCGACGGCGGATTCGCAAGTGCGCGGCTCCCGAAAACGCGGGCGGGAACATCGAGGTGCTCGAGCGCTTTGAACGCCACTTCGGCGCCGATGCCCGCCGGATCGCCGAGCGTGATGGCCAGCGGCTTCACGCCGCGATAGTAACGCTACTCCGCGAGCTCTTCCTGTTTAAACAGGTACTTGATGCAGTGCTTCTGAATCAGCAGATTCGGAGCGCCTTCGCGATTCACTTTGAGGCAGTTCCTGTCATACCACTCGATCCAGCCGCGAACCTGCTCGCCGTCGGTCATCACGATGACCATCGGCGTCTTCGCGTTCATCTGCTTCGTGTAGTAGAAACTCTCGGCGTTCGTCATCTCCGGAGGCGCCGGCCTTGCAGGCCGCGAGTTATTGCGTGGTGAGCGCTTGTAGTCCGTCGATGGGGGGCGAAAGAATCTGCGCACTGACCCGTTTCCGTCTGATTCGTACGGCCGATTCGAGAATGGCATCAACTTCCTCCCTTGCATTTTGCGACCGAGACTTTTTACTAGGAGGTTGTTTGCGAAGCTCATGCCGTTTCCCTAGAATGCGCGGCCTGCAACCGCGCTGGGAGGCCTTCAATTGAACAGTGTCGTCTGCGTCGCGCAGGTCCCGGATACCGAGGCGCGCATCAAAATCGCCGCTGGAAATCGCCGGATCGACGAGAACGGATTGAAGTTCATCGTCTCACCGTACGACGAGGTCGCCCTCGAGGAAGCAATCCGAATCAAGGATGCCAAAGGCGGCGACGTCATGGTCATCGCGTTTGGTCCCGATCGCGTGCAGCTTGCGTTGCGGGAATGCCTCGCGCGTGGGGCGACGAAGGCAATGCAGGTCAAGGGAGAAGTCGCCGACGCCGACTCCCTTGGCATCGCGAAGGTCCTGGCGGCCGCGATCAAGTCCGTGCCGCATGACGTGGTCTTTTTCGGAAAGCAGGGCGTCGGCACCGACAACTCGCTCGTCGGTCCGATGGTCGCGGAGCTTCTCGGCTATCCGCAGGTCAATGTCGTGACGCATCTGGAAGTCGGTGACGGCAAGCTGACCGCGCACCGTGAGATCGAAGGAGCCGAGGAGATCATCGAGGCCTCGCTCCCGGCGGTCGTTACTGCACAAAAGGGATTGAACGAGCCGCGTTACGCGCCGCTCAAAGGCATCATGGCTGCCAAGAAAATTCCCATCGACGCGAAAAGCGCCGCCGACCTGGGACTTCAGGATTCTGACATCTTCAATCAGCGCGTTACGGTTGTTTCCCTCGAACTGCCGCCGGAGAAGAGCGGCGGACGCAAGATCGACGGCGGTGACGCGGCCAATGCAGCAAAGGAAATCCTCAAATACATTCGTGAGGAAGCGAAGGCACTCTGATGGCCGGCGTTCTGGTATTCGGCGAAGTCACAGACGGAAAGCTCAAGAAAACCTCGCGCGAGGCCCTTTCGATCGCGAAAAAGCTCGGTGCCGGCGATGTCTGCGCATTTGCCTGCGACCGCGCGGTCGCGGATGAAGCAGGCCGCTACGGCGCAAAGAAGTTGTTTGTCGCCTCGATCGGGCCCTACTCGACGGAAATCTACGCGAGCGCGTTGCAGCAGGTGATCGCGCAGATGCAGCCTTCGATCGTGCTGTTCGGCGGTACGTCCAACGGGCGCGATCTCGCGCCGCGCATCGCGGCACGACTCAACGTCGGCGTCGCCTCGGATGTCGATCGGCTCGAATGGACGAACGGGAAACTTCGCGCACGACGGCCGGTGTATTCAGGTAAAGCCTTCGCGACGGTTGAGATCACCGGCTCGCCCGCCATCGCGACGACGCGTCCGAACGCTTTTCCGGCGGAGGAGTCAGGTGGTGGCGCGGCAGAAGTGGTGGAGGTCGCAGCTCCCGCAATCGAAGCCAAGGCGAAGCTGATCGAGACGAAAGCACCCGAGGCCGGCGAATTGACGATCGCGGAGGCGGACATCATCGTGTCGGGAGGACGCGGACTGAAAGAGGCCGCGAACTTCTCGCTCATTCGCGACCTCGCGCATGCCATCGGCGGCGCAGTGGGCGCGTCGCGCGCGACCGTCGATGCGGGATGGATCGATCATCAACATCAGGTCGGGCAAACGGGGCGGGTTGTGAGTCCCAACCTTTATATTGCCGCCGGTGTCTCGGGGGCGATCCAGCACCTCGCGGGCATGTCGTCATCGAAGCACATCGTCGCAATCAATAAGGATCCCGAGGCGCCCATCTTCCGTGTCGCGGACTTCGGTGTTGTCGGCGACCTCTTTCAGATCGTTCCCGCGCTCACTGAGGAAGTGAAAAAAGCGAAAACGCATTAGCTCTATATCTTTCGATAGATTCCCAAACACTTGTGGCGGCCCTACTGTGACGATGATCACAGTCCGAGCGCTGAACGAAGAACAACGAGAGAGAGAGCGAAGCGGCGCATTACGGGTGTTGGGGAGGATCGTCCGAAAATTGGACGAGCGCGTGAAATCTGAACGGGGAACTACGCGGTTGAGTTGAGTAACATCCGAGTCTTCAGCGATTTACCCCGAACGGATCCGTGGAATGCTGCTTGCGCTAGTCGAGTGCGCAATGCGAAAACAGACGACGATACTTCCAGTGCTGCTAGCGTTTACGGCGATGAGTGCTCCGGTGTTCGCCGGGTCGAACACGGCCCAGATGAACGTCAGCGTCCAGGTCATTGAACGCACGATCCTCACGATCGAGACGCAGCCTGCGACAGTCAGCGTCACGACGGACGATATCGCCCGCGGCTATGTCGATGTTCCGCAGGCAGTTGCGTTTCGCATTCGCAGCAACTCTCGAGAGGGGTACGCCCTGACGTTTCAGCCGGTTAACTTCCCGTTCGCGGCGGCTGAGGTTCGATGGGGTGCACAGGCGGCGATGGTTGAGCACGGCGACTGGATGCCATCGCTCACGCATCCTTATCAACAGGGTGGGTCCGCTGGCAGTCTGGCTGTCCGCCTTCGGTTGGCCGCCGGCGTCGAGCCGGGTAGCTACGCGTTCCCGCTGCACGTGGCCGCCAGCTCCCTCTAGGCCGAGCGCAAAAGCGTTGAAATCCTCTTTCACGCTTTTTTCATGTGAGTTGAACGATTCGCTCACGGCAAGCCCCTCATTCCATCGAACCTGACGATCGTTTCATCCCTGTCCTCAGAAAGGTTCACACCCCCCACCCTAAATTGCACACTGTTCGCAGCCGGAACTAACCGGCCGAGCAGAAAAGGACAAAAATCATGAAACGCGCAGTTCTCTCTCTCCTGGCCGTAACGTTCGTCGCTAGCTCGGCATTTGCCGGTACTGCTTCGACGGTGAACACCAATAACATCACCGCGTCCGTTGCCGCAAAGTGCACAATCGGCGCGTTCTCAATCGCTTTTGGACCGTATGACCCGTTCGCGGCCGCGCCGCTGGATCAGCCCGGAACTGTTACCATTAACTGCACTAAGGGAACCACCGGAACGGTTTCGTTTGACCTCGGTGTCAATCCCTCGGGTGCGGTTCGCCGGATGAAAGATACGGGTGCAGGCACCAACTTCCTGACCTACGAGGTCTATACCGATGCGGCTCACACGATCGTGTGGAACGCGGTCAACACGGTTGCCCTCGGACCATCAGTTTCGAAGAACACGGCGCTGACGGCGACAGCCTACGGCCGCGTGGCTTCCGGACAGGATGCGGCAGTAGCAAGCTACCAGGACACGCTGGTTGCCACGGTGACCTTCTAAGAGGTTGATACTAGTGAAGCTGATGAGACTGACGCGGGTAGCACTCATGATTGGAGTCGGTGAGTTGTTCGCACCCCCCCCCTCTCTCAGGGCCAGCGGTTTTCAC
>JALYZI010000188.1 GCA_030948915.1 Acidobacteriota bacterium | reverse complement strand
GCGATTCCGTCCGCCAGGTTTACTGGAAGAAGTCGGCGAGCATGGGCCGCTGGATCGTGAAGCAGACCGAAGTCGAAGCGGCGCGCGTCGTTCACGTGGTTGTCGATCCGTACAAACCGCGCGGCGTTGCCGACGAAGACTTCGAACACATGATCAGCGAAGCCGCGACGTTCATCTACGACTCCCTGCAGCGGAATCTGGACGTGATGCTGTCGCTGCCGCGCGCATCGCTGCGAGCGCGCGCGAGCGATTCGGCGGCCGCGATTTTCAGGGCGCTGGCACTTCTCGAGCCGTCGCACGAGCCGGTGGCCCAGACCGTGGACAGGCACAGCGTGGTGTTCGCAGTTCGGAGGGGCGATGAGCGCGCGAGCGCGTGAGATCGAGCTGCTGGCGCTGGCGATCTTCGCCGCCATACCGCTCTACGGCACGCAGACGATTTCCGCGCCGCCGCTGATCGCATTCCACCTCACGATGGCGGCCATCGTGGCAAGAGTTCTGACCGGCCGCGGCCCGCAGCTCATCCCCTCCCTGCTCATGCGATTCCTCGGCGTCGCGTATGTTTTCTTCTACGTGATCGACGCGGCCATGATCTCGCGCAGCGCGATTTCGGCATCCACACATCTCGTGCTTTTCATCGCCACCTATCAGGCGATGGAAGGCGGCCAACAACACAACGAAGGCCAGCGTTTGCTGACCTCCTCGCTGATTTTCATCGCCAGCGTGGCGACCGCGACGCACATTGCGATCCTGCCGTTCGTAGTCGTGTTCGGATTCCTCTTGTTCCGGCAGCTCATTCATCTCAGCCACCGCGACAGCACCGATCTCGTCACAGCGCACGTTCCGGAGCCGCCTTCAAATCGCGCCGCCGCTTTTTACGTCTGCGGAACGACCGCCATCGGCATTCTGCTTTTTCCGGTTCTTCCGCGCGTGCGCAACCCGCTCGTCCCTGGAATGGTCGGGTCACTGAGCACTGCATCGACCGGCTTGAGCGATTCAATCAATCTCAACGAGCAGCGCACGATCACTCCGGATGCGACTGTCGTCAGCCGCGTGTGGATGGGGCAGGAAGCGATTCCATTCTTCACACCGCTGCGCCTGCGGGGAATGATCTACGAGCGGTTCGAGGACGGGAAATGGCTCCAGGGACCACGTGGCATCTCGCCGGTTCAGATGAAAAACGGCGTCGCTCGCATCGCGCGTGCGGCCGGCTTCAGCCGGCGCGTGAGCGTGCAGCAGCGCTTCGTCGTCGGAACGCGTCTGTTTCTTCCGGTCGGGACTTTTCAGATCATCGGCGTGCCGCAGGTCTACGAATATCCGCGGCGCGACATCTACACCGCCTGGCAGTCACGCGGCGACTTGATCAACTACGACGTCGGCCTCGCCTGGAACACCACTCCCTTACGCGCCCAGCGCGTTTCCATCGGCAACTACCCTGTCACGGCGCCGGTGGCCGCGATGGCGCGGCAACTTGCCGGCGATCAAACCGATCCGATGAAGCAGGCCGCGCGCATCGAATCGTATCTCTCGACACATTTCGAGTACGTCGCCGATCCGGCAAAGATCGGCCATCGCATGTCGGTGGATGGCTTTCTCTTGCGCGACCATCGCGGGCACTGCGAATACTTCGCTGCCGGAATGGTCGCGCTGATGACCGCGCTCGATGTTCCCGCGCGCATCGTGGGCGGGTTTTACGGCGGCAAGCTGAATCCGCTCACCGGCTACTTCGTCGTGCGTCGTGAAGATGCACACGCATGGGTCGAAGTCTTCGATGGAAACGCATGGCGCACGTTCGATCCGACGCCTGCGGATTTGCGCCCCGGCAGCGCGCAAAGCGGTCTGCTGCGCGCGTACGCATCGGCGCTCAACGACTCCGTGAATTACTTCTGGGACCGTTACATCCTTACGTTCGGACTCGGCGATCAGATGGCGCTGGCCGAGGAGGTGTACCTGCGGTTGCGGAAATCGCTGGGCGACATGAATTTCTCGCCACAGCAAACCGCGAAGAAAATCTTCACGATTCGCTATCTCTTCATGATCGCCGGACTGGTCGCGCTCGGGATGATCGTCTACTTCATCGTGCAGCACCGGCGTCCGGCTTTCGAGCTGCTGCGCGATCATCTCCGCGTCCTCGGAATCCATGTCGGGCCGTCGATGACGATGGAAGAGGCGCTCGTCGAGCTGCATCGGACGCAGCCCGAAGCCGCTGCCGCACTCGCGCCGCTGATCGCTCTCTACGAAGAAGAGCAATTCTCCGCGCACGGCCGGCCGGCGCGCGAGCGCATTCGCAGGCGGCTGTCGGAACTGCGCTCAGTGCGTGCCTGACGGCAGCCGCCGGGGGCGCTGCATCAGCGCGATCATCTCGCGCACCGCTCTGTCGAGTCCCACCAGCGCCGCGCGCGCCACGATCGAGTGTCCGATGTTCAGCTCCTCGATGTCTTCGTTGGCCGCGATGGCGTCGATGTTCCGGTAATTCAACCCGTGGCCGGCGAGCACCGTGAATCCCATCTTGCGCGCTGCCTTCGCCGCGGTGTTGATCTTTTCCAGCTCGGCCGTCCAGCTCCCGCGAATCCATCCTTCGGTGAACTTGCCTGTGTTGATCTCGATCTTCGGCGCGCGAATTTTCTGGCATTGGCGGATCTGCTCGAGATCGGGATCGACGAAGATCGACACGTCGATCGCGGAATCGATCAATTGCCGCACGATCTTCTCGAGGTTTCCGGCGTGCAGCACCACGTCCAATCCACCTTCGGTCGTCAGTTCATCGCGCCGTTCCGGGACGAGGGTGACCTGATTCGGCTTGATCGTCTGCGCCACGCGCACCATGTCGGGACTGCCGGCCATCTCGATGTTGAGATGCGTTGAGATCGTCCGGCGCAGGATCTCGACATCGCGGTCCTGGATGTGGCGCCGGTCGCCGCGGAGATGGACGGTGATTCCCTGCGCGCCCGCGAGCTCGCAGATCACGGCCGCCGCGACCGGATCGGGCTCGTCGCTCTTGCGCGCCTCGCGAATAGTCGCGATGTGGTCGATGTTCACTGCCAAGCGCATGAGGTTAGGTTAACAGTTAAAGCATGCTGTATCGATTCGAAAATATCGAGAAGTCGTACGGACCGCACGATGTCCTCCGCGGCGTGACGTGGCAGCACAATCCCGGCGAAAAGGTCGGCCTGGTCGGCCGCAATGGCGCCGGCAAGACCACGCTTTTCAAACTCCTGCTGAAGGAAGAGGAGCCGGACCGCGGCGAAATCATTCGCGCTTCGGGCCTGACCATCGGCCGCGTGAGCCAGCATCTCGATGCCGAAGAAGGGATGACGCTGTTCGATTACGTCGAAACAGCGTTCGCGGAAGTCCTGGCGATCGAACAGAAAATGCGGGCGATGGAGCACGACCTTGCCGACGCGACTCGATCCGATCACGACCGCATTCTCGAAAAATATTCGGCACTGCAACACGACTACGAGCACGCCAACGGCTACACGCTGCACGCGGAAGTCGAACGCGTGCTCAGCGGCATCGGATTCGACGAGTCGGATTGGGAACGGCCGATCCATGCGTTCAGCGGCGGCCAGCAGAACCGCGCGATGCTCGCTCGCGTTCTGCTGACGCAAGTCGATCTGCTCCTGCTCGACGAGCCCACCAATCATCTCGATCTCAACGGCATCGAGTTCCTCGAAGAATTCCTGCAGTCGTTCAAAGGGAGCTATCTGCTGATCTCGCACGATCGAACGTTTCTGAATCGCACGATCGAGAAACTCGTCGAGCTCGCGCACGGAAAGTTGATCGAGTATCACGGCAACTACGAGCGCTTCCTGCAGCTGCGCGAGGAGCGAATGGAAAAAATGGCGATCGATTACGAGCGCCAGCAGGAGCTCATCGAGCGCACGCAGGACTTCATCCGCCGCAACATCGCCGGGCAGAAGACGAAGCAGGCGAAGTCGCGGCGCAAGATGCTCAATCGGCTCGACGCCGTCGAGCGGCCCGAGACTGACGAGACGTTCGCGAATTTTCGTCTCGAGGCCGGACCGCGATCGGGAGCGATCTCGCTGACCGCCGATCGCCTTACGGCGGGATACGACCAGAAACCGATCGTGAACAATCTCAGCATGGTGATTCGTCGCGGCGAGCGCTACGCGATCATGGGACCGAACGGCTCCGGCAAATCCACTCTGCTGAAGACCTTCGCCGGACGCCTCGAAGCGCTCGACGGCACAATCGCGTACGGCCACAACGTTCACCGCGGCTACTACGACCAGACCCTCGGCGACCTCGATCCGAAAGGAAAAGTCATCGATGAGGTATGGAATCTCGATCACGCACAGACCGAGGAGCAGGTGCGGAGCTATCTCGCGCAGTTTTCGTTCTTCGATGACGACGTGTTCAAGAAGACCAGCGATTTGTCGGGCGGCGAGCGCGGAAGACTGGCGCTGGCGAAGATCATGTACGCCGGCGGCAATCTGATGCTGCTCGACGAGCCGACGAATCATCTCGATGTCTACACGCGCGAGGCGCTTGAAGCGGCGCTCGAGCGATTCACGGGCGCGCTGGTCGTGGTATCGCACGATCGCTATTTCATCGATCGCGTCGCGGAGAACATCATCCTCGTCGAGGACGGACATGCCGAGGTCTATGGCGGGAACTACAGCGATCTGGTGGAGAAGATGAAGCTCGGTGTGGCAACTGCCAAGGTCAATGTGGTGGCCCGGCCCGCCCCCCCGCCGGCGATGGTGCCGCCCACCACACAGAAGAAACGCGATCGCCGAAGCAGGAAGATCGACGAAGAAATCTCCTCGCTGGAGGAGCGCATCGCCTCGGCCGAGCGCGAACGCGAGCGCAACGATCTGCTTCTCTGCAACGCAGACGTCTATCGCGACGGCGAGCGCATGAAGAAGATTCAGGCGCAGAATGCTGACCTGAAGGCGATGATCGAATTGCTGTACGGCAAGTGGGAAGCGCTCTCGAAGGAGAAGGAGTCGTGAGGGCGGCTATCATCGCGGTCGGGTCGGAGATGCTGGGGCCGACGCGCGTCGACACGAACTCGCTCAAGATCACGGCGGCGCTCGAAGACTTTGCCGTTCCGCTCGTGCGCAAGAGTGTCGTGGGCGACGTGCGGCGAGATCTGGTCGATGAGATCCGCTACTCGCTGGAGCGCGCCGATCTGCTCGTGCTCACCGGAGGCCTCGGGCCGACCGAGGATGACATGACGCGCGACGCGCTGGTGGAGGCGTTCGGACTGAGGATGGAGATCGATCCGTCGATCGTCCAACGCATCGAGGAGCGTTTCAAAGCGCGCGGATGGAAGATGCCGGAGGTCAACAAGCGCCAGGCGAATGTTTTCCCCGGACACACCACGCTGCGCAACGAGCGCGGCACCGCGCCCGGATTTCATCTTCAGGCCGGCACAAAAGACATCTGGGTTTTCCCCGGGGTCCCGCACGAGCTCGAGTGGATGATCGAGACCTACCTGGCGCCGTGGCTCGAGAAAAAGAGCGGCGGGCGCGCGCGGCAGCGTCGCGTTCTCAAAATCGTCGGCGTGACCGAATCGGCGGTCGAAGAGAAACTCGAGCCGTATTACGAGGCGCACAATCACGAGCCGCTGACGATTCTGGCACGCGGCGGACAGATCGAGCTGCATCTGATCGGCGACGGCGCCGAAGCCGGCGCGAAGGCGGCCATCGCCTCGCGCGAAAAAGAATTACTCGCGATATTCGGCAACAAAATTTTCGGATTCGACAGCGACACGCTCGAGTCGGTCTTCGGCCGGCTGCTCATCGAGCGTCATGCGACTGTCTCGGTCGCAGAGTCATGCACCGGCGGATTGCTCGCGTCGCGCATCACCGACGTCGCGGGAAGCTCGGCCTACTTCATGGGCGGGGCGGTCTGCTACACCGCCGACTCGAAGATGTTCATCGCGGGCGTCGATCCGGCGCTGATCCAGCAGTTTGGCGAAGTCTCGGAGCAGGTGGCCGTCGATCTCGCGAAGGGCGTGCGGCGGCGATTCCACTCGACGTACGGCATCGGCGTCACCGGCATCGCCGGGCCGGGTGGGGGGACGGAGGCCAAACCCGTCGGCACCGTCCACATCGCGGTCGCGGACGACTCGCGTTACGAGCACCGCAAGCTGTTCTGGCCGACAACGCGCTCGCTCTTCAAGTGGTTCTCGACAAATTCGGCGCTCGATCTGCTGCGGCTGTTCATGCTGCGCTCTTGACTTGTGCGCATAATACGCCGATATTATGAGTATGAGGCGCACAAACGTCATTTTGGATGAGCAGTTGTTGGAGGAGGCGTTGCGCCGAAGTGGCGAGAAGACTTACTCCGCCACGATCAACCGAGCGTTGCAGGAATTGATACGCCGCGTAACCTTCGAGGAAGGCATGAAGATCATTGGCGGCAGTAATGCGTGGGAAGGCGATTTGAGCGAGATGCGCCGAGGGCGGGAATTCGATTTCCCGGACGAGTCTGAGGGACTCATGATTCGCGATGCCCCGGCCGCTCCGACCAAGAGTCCTCGACGGAAATCGCGACGTGGTTCTCGTTGACACCTCGGTGTGGATCACCGAGTTGCGCAAAGCCGGCTTTGTCGCGAGATATGTCACGTTTTCTGAAATCGCTGTCTGTCCTCCGGTCATTCAGGAAGTTCTTCAAGGGATACGCGACGAATCTCTGTACAAAAGCACACGAGCGGTCCTTTTGTCAGTCGCGATGTTCGAATCGCCGATGTCGAAGGAAGTCTTCGAACAGGCTGCCGACATTTATCGAACCGGCCGAGCCATCGGCATCTCGATTCGTTCAGCATACGACTGCCTGATCGCCGCTTGCGCCCTTCGAAACGACGCTGAGGTCCTCCACTCCGACCGCGACTTCAACACCATCGCGCGCTTCACCCGCCTGCAGTCGCGATACGTCGCGCTGTAGCAACGATGCTTTCGCGCAACGATTGCGGCTCGACGATTTCGATCTGATCACCGATCCCGAGCAGCACCGTCTTCGCAACTTCCTCGGCATCGAAATGCAATCGGACGCGATCGCCGGTGACGTCATCGATGCCGCCGTATCGCATCATCGTGCGCAGCCACTTGACGACCGGCGCGCTCGCGCGGATGACGACTTCGTACCGAGGCAACCGCTCTTTGAATTGCCTCGACGATTCTTCCCAGAATTTCTCGAGATCGAATTCGCCGGGCCTGACAAAGGACGCGTCGAGAATCGTCGCTTCGTGGACGCGTGACACGCGATAGCTGCGCGGGCTCGAAGCCCGCGCTCCGATTCGCGCGACGAGATACCAGACGTTCCCTTTTGCGACGAGTCCAAGTGGATCGACAATGCGCTCGGATGCGCAATCGTCGCCGTACATCATCCGCACTTTGCGATCGCGCCAGACCGCGTCCTGCAGCAGCGGCAGATAAGGAACCTGCTCGTTGCTGCGATTCCATCCGCTGACGTCGATGAAGATGCGCTGGCGCGCGAGCTCGGCGTTGCGTTGAGTGAGTTTCGGAAGGACCAGCTTCAGGTTCGCGAGCAGTTTCTCGGGTCGCGTCACGATCATTGCCTGAAGTTCGGACTCGCTCAAGCCGGTCAGGTTCGCGCGGTAGCCTTCCATCAGACTCCACCCGCCGCCCACCCCGCGTTCCGCCACGACCGGAACGCCCGCGGATCCCAGGGCGCCCATGTCGCGATGGATCGTCCGCTGGGAGACCTGGAGACGCTTCGCAAGATCGCGCGCGGTCAATCGGCCATGCAACTGAAGTTGCAGAAGGATCGAGAGTAACCGGTCGGCTCGCATCCAATTCTAAATATGACACAACATGTCATGAATTGGAACCGATATTGGTCGCCATGAAGACGTTGGATGGAAAAGTCGCAGTGGTCGCCGGATCCGCGCGCGGGGCCGGCCGCGGGATCGCGTGCATGCTCGGCGAGGCCGGCGCGACGGTGTATTGCACCGCCCGAAGCGCGCGCGGAAATCTCGTCACGAAGAAGCGTCCGGAAACGATCGACGATACCGCGGAGTTGATCAACGCGCGCGGCGGACACGCAATCGCGGTGCGCGTCGATCACACGAAGCCTGCGGAAGTCGAAAAACTGTTCGATCGCGTGAAGCGTGAACGGGGGCGTCTCGACATCCTCATCAACAACGTCAATGGCGATGCGCTGCATCAGTGGAAGCGGTCATGGGACATCTCACTCGACGTGGGTCTCGAGATTCTGAAGGCCGCGATCTACTCGCACATCGTCAACGCGCATTACGCCGTGCCGCTGATGATCGAAAACAAGAACTGCCTGATCGTCGAGATCACCGACGGCGATGGCTTCTACTATCGCGGCAATCTCTATTACGACCTGACGAAGGTCAACGCCATCCGGCTGGCCATGGACTTTGCGACGGAGCTTCGGAAAAAGAAGATCGCGTGCGTCGCCATCACACCCGGCTTTCTCCGATCGGAGGCCGTCCTCGAGACTCTGCACGTCACCGAGGAAAACTGGCGCGACGCGATCCAGCGGCGCCCGGAGTTCGCGGAATCCGAGACGCCGTACTTCGTCGGGCGCTGCATCGCCGCGCTGGCCGCTGATCCGAAGGTCATGAAGAAAACGGGGCGCGTGTTCAACTCATTCGAGCTGGCGCAGGAGTACGGAATCGTCGACGTCGATGGCCGCCTGCCGCGGATCTGGGAATGGATCGCCGATTCGAAGTTCCACTACAAGAAAATCGACGATGACTTTTACGCCTATTTCAAGATGGACTACGACCACCTCGACAAAGAGGCCAAGAAGCTGGAGAAGGAGATCAGCCTTTCCGCAGCAGAAGCACGTTCGTGATGACGTCGTTGTAGAGCACAACGATCATCAGCGCCGCCAGCAGCGCGAAGCCAACCTGCTGCACACGCTCTTTCACGCGAATCGAAAGATCGTGGCCCACCACGCTCTCCACCAGCAGGATCATGATGTGGCCGCCGTCGAGCACCGGAATCGGCAGCAGGTTCATGATGCCGAGCTGCAGCGAGATCATCGCCATCAGCGCGACGACTTCCATCCATCCGCGACGAAACATCTCGCCTGAAATGCGCGCGATGGAGATCGGGCCGCTGAATTCCTTCATGCTTCCTTCACCTCGCACGAGGCGGCCGAGCGTGATGAACGCGTACTTGAGCATCTTCCAGTTCTGTTCGACGCTGTCCCGCACCGCCGGAATCAACGAGAGCTTGTGGATCTCCGTCGGCGGCAGGAAGCCGCGATACGGATCCTGAGCTTCCGATTTAACCGCCGGAAGAACGACGGGCAGATGCTGACCGCCGCGGACGACATCGAGCGCGATCGGGCCGCCTTTGGCCTTATTGAACACTTCATCGAGTTGCGTCAGCTGCGTGACCGGCAGTCCGTTGGCGGCCGCGATGGTGTCGCCCGTTCGCAGTCCTGCCCGCGCGGCAGGAGAATTCGGCCGCACGCGACCGATCTGCGCGTCGATCCACGGACGGATCCCCGCCCGCCCGACCGGCCCGTATTCGCTGTTCTCGCGGTCCGGAGTCATCGTCGTCGTGTGACGGACGCCGTTGCGTTCGTACTCGACGCGCAGCGGCGTCGCCGCATGAAGGCTGATCGCCATCCGCAGGTCGTCCCAGTTGTCGATGCGGTCACCGTTGACGACCGCGATGCGATCGCCGACCTGCAGTCCCGCGCGCGCCGCCGGCTTGCCCGGACTGACCTCGCCGATCATCGGCTTGATGACGAGCGATTCGGTCCCCGCCATGCTGATTACCGTGATGAACGCGATCGCGATCAGGACGTTCATGAGCGGTCCGGCGAACAGAATCAGGAACCGCTGCCACTTCGGTTTCGACAGGAATTCAGCCGGATCGCCGGGCCGGCTCTCTTCCGGGTTGTCGCCGGCCATGCGCACGTAGCCGCCGAGCGGAATCAGCGAGACGCGGTAATCGGTGTCGCCTTTGTGGAAGCCGAAAAGGCGTTGTCCGAATCCGAAGGAGAACACCAACACGCGCACGCGGAACAACTTGGCGACGATGAAGTGGCCGGCCTCGTGCGCGAAGATCAGGAATCCGAGGACGAGGACGAACGCGAGGAAGTTCGTGGCGATGTTGGTGGCGATCATTGTCTGCGGGTCAGTGCAACATCAATTCCGCGCGCTTCGTTCCTGGCCCAGCCGTCCCAGTGCAAAGCATCGTCCACCGAAGCGATGGCGCTGACATGGCTGGCGTGTTTTTCGAGCACGCGGCTTACGATTTCTACGATTGACGTGAAAGAAAGTTCGCCGGCCAGGAAGCGCTCGACTGCGATCTCGTTCGCGGCGTTGAGGACGGCCGGCATCGATCCGCCGGCGCGGCACGCGTGATAGGCCAGCTCCACGGCCGGAAACCGATGCGGATCGACAGGCTGGAAATCGAGCGTGCGGATCTTCGCGAGGTCGAGCCGCGCGAACGGCGCTGTCACCCGCTCGGGATAGAGCAGCGCGTATTGAATCGGAAACTTCATGTCGGTCGTCGAGAGCTGGGCCATGATCGAGCCGTCGATGTATTCGACCATCGAATGCACGATCGACTGCGGATGAATCAGAATGTCGATGCGGTCGCTCGGCATCGAAAAGAGATGATGGGCCTCGATGACTTCCAGACCTTTGTTCATCATCGTCGCCGAGTCGATCGAGATCTTGTTTCCCATGCGCCAGGTCGGATGCGCGAGGGCCGCCTCGATGGTGACGCCGCCGAACGTATTGAGATCGCGTTTGAGAAACGGTCCGCCGGACGCGGTAAGGATGATGCGTTGCACTTCCTTGTGTTCGCCGCAGCGCAGCGCCTGGTGCACTGCGTTGTGCTCTGAATCAACCGGTAGAATCTCACCGCCGTTTTCGCGCGCGGTGCGCGTCATGACGTCACCGGCCGCAACGAGGACTTCCTTGTTCGCGATCCCGACGCGTTTGCCCGCTTTCAGCGCCGCATGCACAGGAGGAATACCCGCCGCGCCGACAATCGCCGCAATCACGACATCCGCGCTGGCGAGCGTTGCGACGGTCGACGCGCCCGCGGCGCCATGCACGATGTCGATCGGTTCATGCAACAGGCTTCGCAGGCGTTCCACATCGCGCATCTCGCGAACCGAAACCACCTCGGGACGATATTGCTTGACCTGCTGCGCGAGCAGGTCGATGTTCGAGCCGGCCGCCAGGCCCACCACGGTCAGTTGATCGCGAAACGCGTCGACCACCGCGAGCGTGCTCCGTCCGACCGAACCGGTGCTGCCGAGGATGGCGACGCGCTTCATGCGGACATGATCCTAAAGCTGCTGAAGCCGTTTTGGATCAGGATCCAGTAAACGTAGAGGATGGGGGCGGTGTAGAACACCGAGTCGAACCGGTCGAGAAAGCCGCCGTGTCCCGGAAACAATGTCCCGGAGTCCTTTACGGCTGCCGAGCGCTTCCACATCGATTCCGCCAGATCGCCGATGACTCCCGCGATCGACAGGATGATTCCCGCGATCACCGCATGGATCAGCGGGAACGCCTGAAAAAAGGTGAAGTGGATGATGATCGCAGTCAGCACCGAAACTGCGATTCCGCCGAGCAGTCCCTCGACGGTTTTTTTCGGACTGATGCTAGGCGCCAGGAGACGTTTCCCGAATTGCTTGCCGATGTAGTACGCGCCGGCATCTCCGAGCCACACCACCAGCACGAGAAAGAAAACGAGTTTCGGACCGATTCTGGCCGGTCCGGCGAAGTCGTTTCGGAGCCGGATCAGCGACCCGCCTAACATTCCGACGTAGAGCGTGGCCATCACCGCGATCGCACTCGAAGGCAACGCCTCCTCCACCGGCCCTCGGCTGAACACAAACGCGGCCGGGACGATCAGCAGTGTCAGAAAAACTCCCATCTCGACGGAGATCGGCTCGAGGATGAACGCGGCGACGATGAACAGCATGATCAGGATGCAGAGCGCCGTCGGAATGGTGTAGCCCTTGCGACGGCCGAGGCCGAGAAACTCGTAGAGCGCGCCGGCGGCGATCAGCGCGATGGCGGCATCGAAGACATACGGGTGCGACCAGCCAATGATGTAGATGGCAACCGGCGCGAGCACGAGTGCTGTCAGTTCGCGAGCGTATTTCATGAGTGGTTGCCGGTGGCCGGTTGCCGGTGGCCGAAAGGGTGA
>JALYZI010000175.1 GCA_030948915.1 Acidobacteriota bacterium | reverse complement strand
TGCTCGTCGCGCGCGAGGCGCTCGTGCGGGCAATGGGGCTGCGCGATGCGTCGATCGACTGGCAGTTGCCGCAAGCGTTCCCGCCGCTGCCACCGTCGGAGCAAGACCAACAGCAACTCGAACAGCTCGCGTCGGCACGCAGGCTCGACATCGAGATCGCACGGCGCGAAGTCGACATCGCGCGCCAACAGGTTCCGATGGCTCGACTGGCGGCGCTCGGCGACATCACGGTCGACGGTCACTTGCAGCGCGACGCGACCGGGACGAAGACGTTCGGTCCCGGTATCGAGGTTCCCATCCCGATCTTCAACACCGGCGCGCCGGCGCGCTCGCGAGCAGAGGCGGAATACCTGCGCGCAAGCCACAGGCTCAACGCGCTGCTCGCCGAATCGTCATCACAACTTCGCGCCGGTCGGGCAACCGTTGCCGAGGCGCGTGCGCGCGTCGAGTACTTCCGCGACGTGATCGTGCCGCGACGGCAGCGGATCGTCGAGCTGACGAAGCTCGAGCACAACGCGATGCTCGTCGGCGTCTTCCAGCTCCTGCAGGCGAAGCAGAACGAAGCGCAGGCGCGACGCGACTTCATCGAAGCGCAGCGCGACTACTCAAGCGCACGCAACAGCCTCGATCGCGCGCTGAACGGCGTCGCGACCGAGACGACGCTCATGCCGGCGACCGATGCGCTTTCCGGCAAGCGCACCAGCACCACCTCGCCCGAAGGAGGCCACTAGATGTTTTCCCGCCGCAAACTGCTCTTCTCTTCCGCAGCCGGCGCAGTCGGTAGCGCGCTTCTTGGCCGTGGCGCTGCCGCCCAACCATCGGGCGCAGGCCCGACGCATTCGCATCTCGGCACGGCACGCCGGTCGGGCGGCGAACGCACGGCCGTCATCACGCCTAACGGAACCTCCCTGCCCTATCGCATGGAGAACGGCGTGAAGGTCTTTCACCTGACCGCCGAGCCGGTGAAGCGCGAATTCGTCGACGGCCTTACCGTGAATTGTTGGGGCTACAACGGCACGACGCCTGGCCCAACCATCGAAGCGTTCGAGGGCGATCGCGTCCGAATCTACGTCACGAACAAACTCCCCGAGGGAACCTCGATCCACTGGCATGGCTTCATCCTGCCGAACGGCATGGACGGCGTTTCCGGCCTGACGCAGCCGAAGATCGCGCCCGGCGAGACGTTCGCGTACGAGTTCACGCTGAAGCAGACCGGCACGCTCATGTACCACCCGCATTTCGACGAGATGACGCAGATCGCGCTCGGGATGCACGGATTCTTCATCATCCATCCGCGGGACGCCGCGGTGCGCCGGATCGATCGCGACTTTGCGATCTTCCTCAACGAGTGGTTCATCAAGCCCGGGACGGCGACGCCCGATCCAACCGTGATGCTCGACTTCAACGTCTTCACGTTCAACAGCCGTGTATTTCCCGGCACCGACCCGATGCTAGTCCGCACCGGCGACCGCGTGCGCATCCGCCTGGCGAATCTGACGATGGACTCGCACCCGATGCATATTCACGGGCACCGCTTCTTCGTCACCGGCACCGACGCGGGCGCCATCCAACAGTCGGCGTGGATCCCGGAAAACACGACGAACGTGCCGGTCGGCGCGACGCGCGATATCGAGTTCGTGGCTGACAACCCCGGCGATTGGGCGTTCCACTGCCACAAGTCGCACCACACGATGAATCAGATGGGGCACGGTCTTCCGAACCTCCTCGGCGTCGATGCCGCCAACACGGAACAGCGGCTGAACGCGCTCACGCCGGGAACGATGGTGATGGGGACGACCGGCATGGGCGACATGTCGGAGATGCTGAAGATGATGGCCACTCCGCGCAACAGCATCGCCATGCGCGGCGGTGACGGCCCGTTCGGCGCGATCGACATGGGTGGCATGTTCACGATCGTGAAGATTCGCGAGCAGCTCGACTACAACCGCGATCCGGGCTGGTACGAGCAACCGCGAGGAACATCAGCGTACCGGGTCGACTCGATGCCGACGAAGCCGGCCGCGGCGTCATCGCATGAAGGTCACGGCAAGTGAAGCGGGCCGGGATCGTTGTCGGCGTCGCTGGCTTTTTGCTTCTCATCGCGGCGATCGCGCTCGTCACGACTCTGCGCTACGGCTTCAGCGCGCACGACGAGCCGACTGCGATTGAGCGGGTCGTCGCTCGCACGATGCGGCATTGGGCGGCACCGTCCGATCTGCGCGACCGGAAAAACCCAATCCCCCTCACGCCCGAGGTCCTGGCCGAGGCCCATGCGCACTTTGCTGATCACTGCGCGGTCTGTCACGGCAACGACGGCAAGGGAGAGAGCGGGATGGGGAAAAAGATGTATCCGAAGACTCCGGACATGACGCTCGACGCGACGCAGCAGCTCTCCGACGGCGAGCTGTTCTCGATCATCGAGAACGGCGTGCGGCTCACGGGCATGCCGGCATTCGGCGAGGGCACCGCCGAATCGGCGTCAGGGAGCTGGACGCTCGTTCACTTCATCCACCATTTGCCGAAGATCACGCCGGAGGAAATCGGCGAGATGGAAAAGCTCAATCCGAAGTCACCTGAAGAATGGCAGCAGATGCAGCAGGAAGCAGCATTTCTCGCCGGCGGCGACGCGTCGTCAACGCCGGCTCCCGATTCAACCACGCATCCCCATCACCATTGAAAGGGCAACTCATGAAAAAACTCATTGCAGTCTCTCTCTTCCTCCTCCTGGCCGTCACGGGCGCGTTCGCGCACGCAGGTCACATCCACACCTACATGGGCAGCGTGACGAAGCTGCACGGCGACAACGCGTTCATGATGAAGACGGCGGCCGGGAAAGACATCACGATCCAGACGTCGACGAAGACCAGGTGGCTGCACTCCGATAACCACGCGGCGAAGAAATCCGAGCTGGCACTCGGGCAGCGCGTCGTCGTGAAGATGATGGCCGATGGCAAGACTGCCGACACCGTGAAGATGAGCGCGCCGCCGAAAAAATGAAGCACCATTTGAGAGAGGAGGTCCACGCCGATGTTCATTCAGCCCATCGACTACTTTCTGGCGGTCTGGTTCCTCCTCGCCTTCGCCTCGACAATCTACGTCGGCGTGGATCAGTACCGCAACAACCCCGAGCCGAAGGTCATGCAGTGGGGCTTCATTCTCGTCACGCTGTACATGGGGCCCATCGCTCTCCTGCTCTACGTGCTCGCCGACAAAGAGCCTCGGCCCGGGCAGCATGAATCGTTCATCAAGCCGCTTTGGAAGCAGGGTGCCGGTTCGACCATTCATTGCGTCGCAGGCGACGCGACGGGCATCATCCTGGCGGCCGCGGTCACGGCTGCGTTGGGTCTGCCCATGTGGCTGGATCTCATCGTCGAATACTTTGCCGGCTTCGCGTTCGGCCTCTTCATTTTTCAATCGCTCTTCATGAAGTCGATGATGGGTGGCACGTACTGGGAGAACGTCAGGAAGAGTTTTCTTCCGGAGTTCATCAGCATGAATTTCATGATGGCGGGCATGGGCCCGGTCATGAGCTTCGTCATGATGGGCCGCGACATGCGAGCGATGGTGCCAACGGAACTGCTGTTCTGGGGCGCAATGTCGGTCGGGGTGATCGCGGGCTTCGCGATGGCGTACCCCTGGAACATTTGGCTTGTCGCGCAGTCGTTAAAGCACGGCCTCATGACCGAACGCCCGCCGGGATCACGGTTCGCTCTTCCAACGACCGGTGGGCTTAAGGACGCGATGCCGGAGATGAATCACGGCGCTCACGGAGACGCCGCCGAGGGAATGGGTGAGCACGCGGTGGGAATGGCGGGCGGCGGCGAGGGCGTGACTGGAACGCAACTGGCCGCTGTATGCGGAGTGTCCATGCTGACGCTGGTCATCGGCCTGATTGCACCGGCGAATTGGTTGAATCTCCGTCTTTCGGCACGTGACGTCGGTGGCGCCATCATGCCTCCGGGGATGATCATGGATCGCGACACGCCTGCCGAGGCGATGCGCGACATGTCGGCCGTCGACCCACGGCAAGTCACCGCTCGCTACGGCCTGGAGGTTCAGGGTGCACGCAACCTCGAGCCGCAGATCGAGAACGGTGTGAAGGTGTTCACGCTCGCGACCTCGGTGATTCGCTGGACGATCCTGCCTGGCACTACGGTCGACGCGTACGCATTCAACGGCCAGGTCCCGGGGCCGACGATCCGATTCCAGGAGGGGGATCACGTCCGAATCGATGTGATCAACCACCTTCCTGAGACCACGACAGTTCACTGGCACGGGCTCATTCTGCCGAATGTCATGGATGGGCCGGCGATGATTACTCAGGCGCCGATCGCGGAAGGGCATCTGTACCGTTACGAGTTCACCGCCGTGCAGTCCGGAACATACCTCTATCACTCGCACGATCACATTGATCGCCAGCAGGCGCTCGGTCTCTACGGCGCCCTGATCATCGACCCGGCAGCGCCTGATCCTTCGCTGGCCGCCAACCACGAATACACGCTGCAAATCCAGGAGTGGTTGAAGCGTGAGGGGCTGACCTATCCCGCCATGCCGATGGATGGCGGACAGCCGAATTTCTTCACCTTCAATGGCAAAGCATTTCCGGCCACCGACACCATCCGGATCAAAGTCGGCGAAACGTTGAAGGTGCGGATGGTCGGGTCGAGCAACGGATTCATCCACCCAATTCACATTCACGGTGGACCCTTCCAGGTTGTGGCGCGCGACGGTCAGACTCTCCCGCCCTCGGCACGGTTCCTCGCCGACACCGTGAACATCGGCCCCGGGCAACGATACGACGTCATTTGGAAGGCACTGAAGCCCGGGAAGTGGCTGATTCACTGCCACATCGGTCATCACACGACGAACAACAACGTCGAGACACATGGCGGCGGCGGACTAATGATGGTGATCGACGCGCGATGAGTGTCCGCCGTGAATTACGACAGAGAGGCAGCGCGCCTGCATATATGGATAGCGGGTTTATTCGGTGGTCGAATTCGCATCGGTGCGGCGTTCGGTTGCCGACCGGCGCAAATCCATGCAAGCAAGTCAGCTGGTTGCGGAAGTCCTGATTCAACGCCTCGAGCCAGTCGGGAAGCGGCACAATTGCGTCTCCATGTTCATCGAGAGCGCGTACTTCCTTGATGTTTCAGCGCAACTCATCTTCGAGGCGAAGTCGCAGTGAGTTCAGATCCTGCGACAAGTGTGGGAGTCCAACACTCCGGAGCAGATCGCCGTAGCGCGGGTCCGATCGCAACGGGTCAATCTTGTAGTCAGGCTCCTTTCTTGCGCATGCGATCAATACGAGAATCCCGACTGCGTAGATGAATCTCTTCACTATGTGCTCCTTCATTGACTCTCTTACTCATTTTTGAACTCGATAGCGATCAGGGTGGATTCGTTTCATACTGACTCCTCTGATGCGTTGGTGACACTGCTCTCCCCTCGCGACAGATCGTTCTCGTGTAGCTCATCGGGTCCCGCTGCGGAGTGCCGTCGCGATCGCGACCACGGACCAAACACTCGTGCAGGCTTTGGTGGTGGTTTGTGCGCTCACAGCCTTCGGTTTCTTCATTTTCAGGTTCCACTTGGCTGGCTGTTGTCCCCGTTCTCCGGAATTCGTATCTTCGGGCGAAGGTCTTCGCCAGTTTCAATCTCTTGAATCGCCTGCGCCTCGTAGTGGCGCACCTCGGCGCGCCACTTCCAGCGGTAATAGATCGCCGGATACACGAGGAGCTCCATCAGAAACGATGTGAACAGGCCGCCGATCATCGGAGCGGCGATGCGTTTCATGACGTCGGCGCCCGCACCGGCCGACCACATGATGGGCACCAGGCCGAAGAACGCCACGGCGACGGTCATGACCTTCGGCCGCACGCGTTTCACGGCGCCGTGATAGATCGCCTCGCGCAGATCCTCGCGGCTGTGCATCGAGCCGCGAGACTTCATGTCGTCGTACGCCAGGTCGAGATAGAGCAGCATGAAGATGCCGGTCTCCGCGTCGAGGCCTAACAGTGCGATCAGTCCAACCCAGACGCCGATCGACATGTTGTAGCCGAGGGCCCACAGCAGCCAGATCGCTCCGACGCCGGAGAAGGGGACGGCAAGGAGAACGATCATCGTCTTCGGCAGCGACCGCGTGTTCATGTAGATGAGGAAGAAGACGATGAAAAGCGTGATTGGAACGACGACGAACATCTTCTGCTTCACGCGCTCCATTGCTTCGTACTGTCCCGACCACTGGAAGGTGTATCCCGCGGGCACACGAAGCTGCTGTTCGACTGCGCGCTTGGCATCGGTGACGTAGCCGCCGATATCTCGCTGTGTGGTGTCGACGTCGATATAGACATAGCCGGAGAGCTTCCCGTTCTCATCGCGGATCATCGCCGGACCTTCGGTTAATCGGATCGAGGCCAGTTGGCCGAGCGGAATTTGCGCGCCGCTCATGGTTGGGATGAGCACGCGCGCCAGCTTGTCCACTTCGTCGCGCAGCTCGCGCGGATATCGCACGTTGATCGGATAGCGCTCGCGGCCTTCGATTGAAGTAGAGACGTTCTCTCCTCCGATCGCGGTCATGATCACGTCCTGCACGTCTTTGATGGTCAATCCATACCGCGCGATCTCCGGGCGATTGAGATCGAAATCCACGAAGTAGCCGCCGGAGACGCGCTCTCCATAGACGCTTCTGGTTCCCGGAACTTTCTGAACGATCTGTTCGAGCTGCTTTCCGATCTCCTCGATCTGCTTTAAATCCGAGCCGAAAATCTTGATGCCGACCGGCGTGCGGATGCCGGTGGTGAGCATGTCGATGCGGTTCCGGATGGGCATGGTCCAGGCGTTGGTCTGCCCCGGGATCTGAAGCTTCTGGTCCATCTCATTGACCAGGTCTTCCCACGACATCCTGTCGGGCCACAGCGGTCGAAAAAGTCCCTGCATGAATTCCGGCACCCACTTCGAGTACCAGCGCTGTTTCGGCCGCCACTGCGATTCCGGTTTCAGAACAACTGTCGTCTCCATCATCGAGAGTGCCGCTGGATCGGTGGATGTGTCTGCGCGCCCGGCCTTGCCGAACACGCGCTCGACCTCCGGAATCTGCTTGAGAAGTTGATCCTGCCGCTGCAGCAGGTCCGCGGCTGCCGTCGCCGAGATTCCGGGGAGTGTTGTCGGCATGTAGAGGATCACGCCCTCATTGAGCGGCGGCATGAACTCGTGGCCGAGGCGGAAGTAAATCGGAATCGTGATGAGCACCACGATCAACGCCAGGACGATCACGATGCGTGTGTGTCGAAGGATCCAATGCGCCGGAGGACCGTAGACGCGGAACAACATCCGTGAGATGGGATGCTTTTCTTCGGAATGAATCGTCCCGACCGCGACGGCGTTGACGACATCGCGCAGCCACACCGGACGGAACGCGAACTTCTCCTGCCGAATGATCAGCAGCATCATCGCCGGCACGAGGGTGATTGCCAGCACGGCAGCGAAAGCCATCGAAAAGTTTTTCGTGAACGCCAGCGGCTTGAATAGCTTTCCTTCCTGCGCCTCCAAAGCAAAGATCGGCATGAAGGAGAGAGCGATGACCAGCAACGAGAAGAAGCTCGGCCGGCCAACTTCCTGCACCGCGCTCACCAGGACTTCTTTATATTCACCGTGGCGGCCGCTGTGCTCCCAGGCATCGAGCTTTTTGTGCGCGTTCTCGATGACCACGATGGCCGCGTCGACCATCGCACCGATGGCCACGGCGATGCCGCCAAGGGACATGATGTTGGAGTTGATCCCGAAAATCTTCATCGGGATGAAGGACATGGTCACCGCGGCCGGGATGGTGATGATGGGGATGAAGGCACTCGGAATGTGCCAGAGGAATATGAGAATGATCAACGAGACGATGATCATCTCCAGCAGCAGCTCGTGTTTGAGCGTGTGGATCGAATCTTCGATCAACTGCGAGCGGTCGTAGGTCTCGACGAGCTTCACACCCTTCGGCAGCGAGGGCTCGATTTCTTTGAGCCGCTCCTTCACGCGAGTGATCACGTCCATGGCGTTTTCGCCGTGGCGCATCACCACAACGCCGGCGGCCACTTCGCCCTTGCCATCGAGCTCCGCGATTCCGCGGCGCAGCTCCGGCCCGAGCTCGACATTGGCGATGTCCTTGAGACGCACGGGCGTCCCGCGTTCGTCCGTCTTCACCGCGATTTCTTCGAGGTCGGACTTCGATTTCACATAGCCGTGCGCGCGGACCATGTACTCGGCACCACTCCACTCGATGAGCCGGCCGCCTACTTCGCTGTTCGACTTCTTCACCGCTTCGGTCACCTGCATCAAGGGGATGCCGTACGCGGCGAGTTTGTTCGGATCGACGGTGATCTGGTACTGCCGCACAAACCCGCCGACGCTGGCCACTTCCGCGACACCGGGAACCGACTGCAGCTCATATCGGATGTGCCAGTCTTCCAGCGAACGCAGGTCCGCCAGCGAACGCTGGCCCGTGGTGTCGATGAGCGCGTACTGGTAAACCCAGCCGACGCCGGTCGCGTCCGGACCTAACTCGGTCTTTACGCCTTCGGGGAGGCTGCCCTGAACTTTCGACAAGTACTCCAGCACGCGGCTGCGCGCCCAGTACATGTCCGTGCGATCTTCGAAGATGACGTAGACGTACGAGTAGCCGAAGTCGGAGAATCCGCGAATCGCTTTTACGCGCGGAGCGCCGAGCAGCGAAGTGATGATCGGATAGGTGACCTGGTCCTCGATGATGTCCGGGCTGCGGTCCCACTTCGAATAGATGATGACCTGTGTATCGGAGAGATCCGGTAAGGCATCGAGCGCGATGTTGTTGATGCTCCAGACTCCGGCGACGATCAGTCCAGCCACGATGATGAGGACGATGAAACGATTCGTCGCCGAGTAGCGAATCAGTTTCTCAATCATTGCATCGCACCCATCCCCGAGAGCGCTGACTTCAGCCGCGATTCGGAGTCGATCAGAAAGTTCGCATCGACAGCGACCGTCTCCCCCGCGGAAATCCCCGACTTGATCTCGTAATAGCCGTTCGCCTTCACACCCGTTCGCACTTCCCGCGGCTCGAATTGACCGTTCCCAAGGTCGACGAAGGCGATCGACCGCGTCCCTGTCTGCAGCACAGCGCTGTCGGGAACGGCGACAGCCATTCCGACCGGCTCCTGCAGAATCACGTCTGCGTACATATCGGGTCTGAGCAGACCGCCGCGATTATCGAGCTCGAGCCGAACCTTCGCCGTGCGTGTCTTTTCGTCCAGCGTCGGCGAGATGAACGTCACCCGGCCGATCCAGCTCTGGCCCGGCATCGAGGAGAGCGCGACTTGCGCTGTCTGACCGACGCGCAAGTACGGGAGATCGAATTCGTAAACGTCGGCGAGAATCCACACGTGACTCAGATCGGCGATCTCGTAAAGTGTGTCGGTCGGCATCACGCGCGTTCCCTGGATGGCGTTCTTCGTCAGGACGACGCCATCGACGGGTGATCGGAAGACGACGTCGCGCTGCGGCTTGCCACTGCGAGCCACGCGATCAATATCCGCCGGGCTCATGTCCCACAGCAGCAGGCGGCGGCGCGCGGACTCGGCCAGCGTGCTTCCGAACTGAGAGCGATTGCGCTCCGCGACGATCAACTCCTGCTGCGTGGAAAGCAGATCCGGACTGTAGATCGAGAACAGAGGTTGACCGCGACGGACCGGCTGGCCGGTGAAGTTCACGTAGAGGTTCTGGATGAAGCCTTCGAACTTTGTGTGGATCTGCGCGAGCTTTCGCTCGTCGACGGCTACCCGGCCGACCGTGCGCGTACTGCGCGAGAGATCGCGCATCTCGGCTTTCGCCAGCTTCACTCCAATGATCTGCTGGCGGGCCGGCGGCAGAGAGACGTTGGCGTAGCCGCTGACCGTCGACGTTGACGCGCTTGTCGATGTCTCATCGGCATAGAGGGGCACGAGCTTCATGCCGCAGTCGAGAGCGCGACCGGGCTTCTTCGCGCGCGTGGTGTGCGGCGGCCCCTGCGAGATCATCGGATCGACCCACTCGATCACGCGCCGGCCGCTGTTGTCCTGCACGACGCCGTTGATCTCGTTGCTGTTCGATGCTGTACCGCCACTCTTTGCGAACACCACAACAACGAGGGCGATCGCGAGAACGGCCGTGATGACCCAGGGCAGCTTTTGGCGATTGAAAAGTTTCTTGCTCATGATGGTCACCTTCACTGCATGGACGTCGATGGGCGCGTACTCATCGTCGGGGTTGAGGTCATCGGAGCGGCTGGCGCCGTCGACAGGCCGCTGCGCGCTCCACGCTGCATCGCCTGAATGTCGACTTCTGCCAGCATTTTCTGGCGCAGGAAATCGTAGTAATCGACGTTCAGGGCGATATACGTGCGCAGCGATCCAAGGACCCCATCGAACGTTGTCTTGCCGGTTTGGTATGCCGCGAGAGACGACTCGAATCCGACCTTCGCCTGGGGAACGAGTTTATTGATGTGTAGATCGATCTGCTCGACCGCCTCGTTGCGCATGACGAGCTCGCTGCCGAGGTCCTGAAGAAGCTGCTGGCGAAGAACTTCGATCTGCTGGCGAGCCGCATCGCGACGCGCGATGGCCTCGCGGATGCGCGGCTCGATGAGTGTCGACTTGCGAATCGGAAGCTCGACGCGCGCGGTGAGACTGAACATATCCGTGTCACGGGGCCGAACACCGTAGGAAGCTTCCACATTGACGTCCGGCCTCGTGGCCAGCTTCGCCAATCGGATGTCTTCTTCCGCACGCGCCACGTCCGCCTGCAACTCCGCGATGGCGGGCGTGGACTCGGGCAGCCTGCCATTGAAGCCACCCTCATGCTCGGCATGCATGGCGTGGCGGAGTGCAAAAGGCGGAACGGGCGTGGTCGCCGGCAACTGGAGAAGAGGGAGAAGTCGCGCCACAGCGGCATTTCTCTGTCGCCGCAACCCGATGAGCTGATGCTCGACGTTGCTCTCCTCGAGCATGGATCGAATGAGATCCGCCTGCGGCACGGCGCCTGTTTCGTAGCGGGCGCGTGAGGCCTCGATCACCGATTTGAGCAGAGCCGCGATGTCCTCGGTCGACTCGAGCTGGTTCTGCGCTGCGGCCGCTTCGATGTAGACCGAGCGAACTTCCCGTTCGACCTCTGCCCGTCGCGATTCAGACTCGCGCTGGAGTCGCTCGACTTCGAGCTCGGCGGAATGGCGCAGGGCATCGCGCCGCGACTTGCGCACCAGCGCCTGCGATGCGCCGACCATGTACATGGTCATGAAGTCACGAGAAAGATTGACAGGCTCGTTCTGGACTCCACCCATCAGCATGGGATTCGGGAGCGACCCTGCCGCAGCGACGCGCTCCTTCGCCGCGCGAAACTGCGCGGAGAGGCTGGCCAGCGATGGATTGACTTCGATCGCCGCCTGCACGACGGCATTGGGGTTGTTCCAGTCAACGGCGATCGCCGGCGAGACGATCATGAAAATGGCAGATAAAAAAATCAAATGTTTCATCAAGTCCTCGAACATCACAATGCAATCGGAGCGGATCGGTAGAACCGATCACGCGAGGAGAGCCGAGCAGCTCGGAACTAGATGAGGAAAATGGAGAGAAGCGCGATCCGCCGTGGCAGTGAGTGCGCCTCGGCCGCCGTAACCGCGTTGAGCGCGGACTGAGGACGTCCGGTGAACGTCCGGACAGTTGGCAGGATCGCCACGGCCAGAAGCACCGGCGCATGGTAATCAGCTTGTTTCGCGCTGGTGTAGTCCCGCCCCGCAGCCGGTGCCTGCTCGCAATTGGTCGTGTTGCAGCAGTCGGGTTGATGCGCGTCAGCCATGTACGCGCCGAGATGCGGCGGGCAGCACGGCATCGATCGGCAGAAGCCGATATTGCCAACTGCCATCGGGATCGCCACGATCGCGAGGATTGCGGCGAAGACAAAAACTCTGCGCATCATCGTTTTCGAACCCATGAGGGACTTGCCGCATTCCGCACGAGCAGGAAACTACGCCAGTCATCATACCTTGCTGAGTGCGATTCAGGCGCTTGTCTCGAGACGGATTTCCTGGACGCGCGCAATTGCCACCCACCCTTCAAGCAGTCTGCTCCACTGGCCCATCGGCGTTGTAAAGCGGCGCGAGGTAGATTCCATGGCGTGCAGCAATGGTCTCCATCTCCTTCACGCGCTCGGGAGTGATGCCTCCTCTTCCCTTCGAGAAGGGTTCGAACCGGCGCTCCAGCGCAAGCGCGACGCCTTCGAGTAGACATCCATGGACCACATCGGGAAACGGATGCCGATTCAGAATTCCACCGAAATCCGGTGCGAACCTCAATCCGCCAGTGATCTGCCCCAGACCTCCAAAGAAGACCCTGGCGCCACGCATCTCGGCGGTTGGAGACAAGTTCTTGGGGTAACCCGCATCACAGACGATTGCATCGGGCGCGATCCGGCCTAACAGAAGCGTTGGAGACGGCATACTCGCGGCGCAGATCACGACGTCGGCTTCTGCGGAGAATCGCTGGAGGTCCGTCGCGGCCTCCACGTGAGCTCCATCCGCTTGCAACTCCGCCTCGAGCCTCCGCAGCCGCTCCGCGTTGCGTGCGTACAGCAGCACGCGCCTCACATGAGGCGCGAGGCAACGCGCGCACCCGGAACCCACATCACCCGTTGCTCCAACGATGAGCAGCGTTGAATTTCGGATGTTCCGACCCTCCAGCGCGCACATCTTCTTGATGCCCTGAACGATGTAAGCGACTGTCAACGTATTGCCCGTCGTGAAGACCGTGTCCTGTCTCGCCGGTAGCTGATCGAAGTCGCCCTCGATCAGAATGGAGCTGAATCCGCCGAGGCTCACGATCTTCGCTCCAGCGTGAATCGCGTTGGCTGCCGCCCCTCGAACGCGCGCGAGGTTCTCGCGGACGCATGCGGCTTCCAGACGGTCGGGAGGAATGAAAGAGTCGATGTACACGCCGCACGCCCGGAAGCCGGCGATGGACTTGACGTCGACACAGCAGAGTGCTCGCGGCGGAATCCATGGAAAGATGTCCTTGATCTCATCGTCCGGCAGTGGCGTTCGCTCCGCTCCGCGCAAAACAGCGAGTACGTCCGCTATCGCTGTCCAACTCTCCTGATGCCCGATCAGAGCGAAATCGAGGTCGCTCATCCAAAATCTCCCGGCTACACTGGCAGCTGAGCCACCCATGTCAGTGTTACCTGCCCCGGGATCCCCAGCATGTCCAGCGTCTTCAGATACTGTTGCAGCGACGCTCCGCGAAGCTGGGCTGCCGACAAGCTGATCTCAAACAGGGATGGCTTTACGCAACTGGCGTGGCACACCTCGCAATGTCCATCCCTGCAATCCTTCGCCAGCATCTGCGCGAGGGTGGTCATGACATCCAGATGCAGCCGGTACACTTTCTCGTCGAAACGCTGCGCGTCGCGCGCTCGCTCCGATCTGAGAATCGCCACCGCATGGCAGAGGTGCTCTTCTTCCTCTCCCGCGATGCGGGCAAAGGTTTCTCCCAGAGTTCCCGGCCCTACCTTCCCGACGCGGGAGTAGCTCGCGAGGGCGAAGGATTCGAGCATGATCTCCTGAATGATCAGGCAGCCAACGAAGTCGCGCTCTGCGACGCAGCGCAGGAAAGATTCGCGGAGGCGCTTCCAATGCTTCGCCTCGACGTTATTGGCGACGCCGACTCCGATCTTGCGGCCCTCGGCAGCAAACGCCGCAGCGTGCCCCCGTTCGTTCTGCGCATGTTCCAACGCATCGGCGATTTCTGCAGGATCGTCGCAGATCTCCGACAGCGAGGTGTAGTTCATGGCGGCAAGCAGTTCGCCGGTCACCGCGTGGGCCAGGACATCCTGCCAGATCGAAGCAGTCGGCGAGACAGAAGTGCATTCCGCAGGTGAAGGCTCGAGACAAACAACGCGTTCTTCCATTTGTTCTCCTTAGATTGGTTCCCGTCTGCGGCGCAGCCGAACCGCTGCACCGAGGAACGCCGCCGCAACCACCAGACCGATCCAAAAACCTGGGCTGACCAGGAATTGAAGCGGACCGCTCGCCGGCATCAGATCCATCGACATGCCATTCGCTGAAACGGGGGCACCTTGTCCGCTGCCGCCACCGAGGCGGTTCGCGAGCATTCCTGCGAAATGCGAAGTGTTGAAGGCGATTTTCTCGACGACGCCGATCGCGAAGATCGGCAGCGCGGCCCAGAGAAATGCCGCCCGCCGCGCCCACGCGGAGACGAGCAGCAGCCAGCCGAAGATTGGCGCGTACCACAACCCATGGATCACCAGAAGGTGATAGAGCAGCCCCACTGACATATCGAACAGTGGCAGATGGCTCCAAAGCGTTGTCACACTCAGACCACGACTCAACAGAACTGCCGTTGTGATCACCAGCATGATCGATTGGGTGACGATGGTGATTGCGAAGGTGAGCAGCGGCAGAACCAGCAGAGGAATGCTGGCTTTCGAGAGCACGGTCGTGAGATCGGAAACCGGCAGCGACTTCCAGAAGAGGATGCTGCGGTCGCGACGTTCGCTGTTTAACGCGTCGAGACAATAGAAGATGGCCACGATGAAAGTGGTGCCCATCAGCGCGAGCGCTGCGAAGTCGTAGGGTTTTTCAATTTCCTGGGGTCGTATTGGGTGAGCAAACGCGGCGATCAGGTATGCGAATACAAAGACTGCGGCAACGAGGAGCGGAGCGAGATAAATCGAACGGCTTTCCCACAATTCACGCCGCACGGACCAGTACAACCGCCTGGTGGCCGAGATGACCGGGGGCGCGACTTGAGATTCGACTTGAAAGTCCGTCATCGAGCGGCTCCTTGTGGCTGAACGTTCTGATTACCGATCACGGCAACGAACAGGTCGGCAATGCTGGGCGTGCGCACGTCACCGAGTGCGGCCAGCTGCTGACGATCGACGCCCTGGAACAGCAGCATGCTGCGGCCGAACACCTGGCGCTCCTGGATCGGCTTGAGCTCCCTGGCAGCGGCGATCTTTTCCGGTCGTACGGTGACTTCGGCATAGCGCGACTCGAACGCCTCCATGCCGCACTCGAACACGATCCGGCCGTTGTTGATGAACATGATGTCGGTGAGGACGTCCTGAACTTCTTCGACCTGATGTGTGGTGACGACGATCGTGCGGCTGCGATCGAAGTAGTCGTTCAGCAGCGAGTCGTAGAACTGTTTGCGAAAGAGGATGTCCAGGCCAAGTGTTGGTTCGTCGAGTACCAGCAATCTCGCATCAATCGCCATCACGAGAGCGAGGTGCAGCTGGGCAACCATACCCTTCGACAATTCCCTGACCCTGCTGCCGTGCTTGATGTTGGTCTTCGCGAGAAAGGCTTCCGCCTTCGCCCGATCGAATCGCGGATGCACGCCGGCGACGTAGGCCAGGAGTTGTGCAACCTGCGCCCAGCGCGGCAGGACCGCGACGTCGGCAATGAACGAGACGTCGCGCATAAGTACATCGCGCTCAGTCCACGGGTTTCGTCCGAGGACTCTAAGTTCTCCCTGATAGGGTGTTAGGCCGAGGATCGCATTCAGCGCGGTGGTTTTGCCGGCGCCATTCGGTCCAATGAGTCCGAGGATGCGGCCCTCTTCGACACAAACGTTGATGCCGTCCAGCGCGATGGTTGTGCCGAATGCTTTGCGGAGGCCGCGCGCTTCTATGCAAGCCATGGTTTCAGCGCTCCTCCTTTGCAGGTTTCAGCAGATCCTTCGGGTTCAAACCCAGCCGCTGAATGGTTGCGTAGACCCTCGGCCATTCCTCCGCAAGAAACCGGTCGCGTTCGCTTTTCAGCAGCAGATCGCGCGCACCGGTTTTTACGAACATGCCCAGGCCGCGCCTTTTCTCGACAAGTTCCTGCTCGACCAATTCTTGATAGCTCTTCAGGACCGTGATCGGATTGATCCGATATTCGGTGGCGACATTGCGCACCGAGGGCAGCGGATCGCCTTCCTTGAGGACACCGTCGAGGATCAAGGCGACGACGCGGTCTCGAAGCTGTCGGTAAATCGGTTGACTGTCGTTCCACTCGCCCATCCCGTCCTTCCCAGTTTTGCCAATGAGGATCTAGTGTTGTAGTTAAGTACAACACCAACTCACGACTTTGTCAAGCAGTAGGTCGATCCTCTGCCGACGGCGGATGCTCCGCCGATCGTCGGCCGTCCAATGCAAACTCAGCCGGTCCTGGGCCGGATCTACGATGGACGTTCGCTGTACAAAGCGCGGGTGACCTATGAGGGTCGCCCGCACTTGTATCCGTAATGACTAGGCGCTGGCGGCCGCGCGACGCTTGCTACGAGCCTGAGCGAGAAGGTCGTAGCGATCGAGGTTCATGACCTTGTTCCAGGCAGCGACGAAGTCACGCACGAACTTCTCGTTGGCGTCGTCACTCGCGTAAACCTCCGCAAGCGCTCGGAGCTGAGAGTGCGCGCCGAAGAGGAGGTCGGCCGCCGTGGCGGTCCACTTTTGCTTGCCCGTCGCGCGATCGCGGCCCTCGTACACATTCTTATCCGAGGCGGATGGTCTCCACGCGGTGCTGATGTCGAGCAGATTCACGAAGAAGTCGTTCGTGAGCGTCTCGGGCCGATCCGTGAAGACGCCGTGTTTCGTTTGTCCAAAGTTCGCGTTCAGCGCACGCATGCCGCCGACGAGCACCGTCATCTCGGGCGCGGTCAGCTTCAACAGGTTCGCGCGATCCAACAAGCGCGTCTCCGGCGACAGCGCGTCCCCTGCTCGCATGTAGTTGCGGAATCCGTCAGCGACCGGTTCGAGAACTTCGAACGTGTTCACGTCCGTCTGCTCCTGCGATGCATCCGTGCGGCCCGGTGCAAACGGGACGGTGATCTTGTGACCGGCTTTCGCGGCCGCTTCCTCCACGGCAGCGCATCCGCCAAGCACGATCAGGTCGGCGAGCGAGACGTTCTTGCCACCCTTCTGCGAGCTGTTGAACTCCTTCTGGATCTGCTCGAGCGCCTTCAGCACCCTCGCCAGTCGCGCCGGTTCGTTGGACTCCCAATCTCTTTGTGGCGCAAGACGGATTCGCCCTCCGTTCGCGCCGCCGCGCTTGTCGGTGCCGCGAAAGCTGGCCGCCGCGCACCACGCAGTCGAGACAAGTTGCGGGATCGACAGACCGGAGCCGAGGATTTTGCGTTTGAGGGACGCGATGTCCTGCTCCCCGATCAGTTCGTGATCGACCGCGGGGACCGGGTCCTGCCACAGTTGCGGCTCCGGAACCCATGGGCCGAGGTAGCGGGCGCGCGGACCCATGTCGCGGTGAAGCAGTTTGAACCACGCGCGAGCAAACGCATCGGCGAGCTCTCTCGGATTTTCGTAAAAACGCTTCGCGATCGGCGCGTAGATCGGATCGACCTTCAGCGCCAGATCGGTCGTCAGCATCATCGGTGCGTGCCGCTTGGACTTGTCGTGGGCATCCGGCACCGTGCCTTTGGCTTCCGGGTTCTTCGGCGTCCACTGCTTCGCCCCGGCGGGGCTCGTGGTCAGCTCCCACTCGTACTTGAAGAGATTCTCGAGGAAGCCGTTGTCCCATTTCGTCGGGTTGTTGGTCCATGCTCCTTCCAGGCCGCTCGTAATCGTGTGAGCACCCTTGCCGCTTTCGTATTTGTTCTGCCACCCAAAACCTTGTTCGTGGATGGGAGCAGCCTCCGGTTCGGGGCCGACGTTCTTGGGCGCCGGGGCGGCACCATGCGATTTGCCGAACGAGTGACCGCCGACGATGAGCGCTACGGTCTCTTCGTCGTTCATCGCCATGCGGGCGAACGTGTCGCGAATGTCGCGAGCCGAAGCTTTCGGATCGGGCTCGCCGCCGGGCCCTTCCGGATTCACGTAGATCAGACCCATCTGCACGGCGCCGAGCGGCTTCGCCAGTTGCCGGTCACCGCTGTAACGCTCGTCGCCAAGCCACGCGTCCTCAGGGCCCCAGAAGATGTCCTCCGGCTCCCAGACGTCGGGCCTGCCGAAGCCGAAGCCGAAGGTCTTCAATCCCATCGACTCGATGGCGACGTTACCGGCCAGGACGAGGAGATCGGCCCACGAAATCTTCCGGCCGTACTTCTTCTTGAGCGGCCAGAGCAGCCGCCGCGCTTTGTCGAGGTTCGCGTTGTCCGGCCAGCTGTTGTGAGGTGCGAAGCGCTGCTGGCCCTCCCCACCGCCGCCGCGTCCGTCGGAGATTCGATACGTCCCTGCGGCATGCCACGACATGCGGATGAAGAGAGGGCCGTAGTGACCGTAGTCGGCGGGCCACCAATCCTGCGACGTCGTCATCAGTTCGATGAGGTCTTTCTTCAGCGCGTCGACATCGAGGGACTTGAACTGTTCTGCGTAGTTGAAGTCCTCTTCCACCGGACTGGACAAATGCGAGTGCGTGTGGAGCACCGAGAGGTCCAGCTGATTCGGCCACCAGTCATTGACCGTCCTGGGCCGGCCCCGTTTCGGTTTCGGGGAAGGGATTACGGGGTTTTCACTTTCGCTGACGCTCTTGGTCTGTTCGGGCATGGTCGCTTGCTCCTTCTCAGGGTTCTGATGTTGCATCCCGAATATCCGTCCGCTGCTCTGATTCGTCCAACACAACCTTTTTACAACTGTGATAGTTTTCAGCTATGAGTCATCGCTTCTCGCTGCGGCAGCTCGAATACGCAGTCGCCGTGGCGGACACCCTGAACTTTCGCAAAGCTGCGGAGCGATGCAACGTGTCGCAGCCATCGCTGTCGGCGCAGCTCGCCCAGCTCGAGGAAGCGATCGGGGTGCGGCTCTTCGAGCGCGACCGGCGGCGCGTTCTGTTGACGGCGCAGGGCGGCGACGTGATCGCGCGTGCGCGTGAGCTTCTCCGCCAAGCCGATGACGTCGAGTTGTCCGCGCGGCGCGCAGGCGACCCCTTCGCCGGCACCATGCGGATCGGCATCATTCCGACGGTTTCACCTTATCTCCTGCCCCGCGTCGCACCGAAGCTGCGTCGCGAATATCCGCGGCTGCATGTTCTCTGGAGGGAAGAGAAAACAGCCGTTCTCTCCGAGCAGTTGGAATCGGGCGCTCTCGATGCCATGCTCGTCGCCAAAGAAGCGCACCTTGGCGAAGTCGACGTCGAAGGGATCGCGCATGACCGTTTCATCCTCGCCGCCGCACGAACTCACCCGCTCATGCAGGACCCGCGGCCGGTGCGCGCGTCCGCACTTCGCGGAGAAAACGTTCTCCTGCTCGAGGACGGCCACTGCTTCCGCGACCAGATGCTCGCGATCTGCGCGCGCGTCAAAGCGCACGAGCTCGAATTCCGTGCGACGAGTTTCGCGACGCTCGTCCAGATGGTCGCCGGCGGCGACGCGGTCACATTGCTGCCGGCGCTCGCGGTGAACGTCGAGGCTCGAGGCCTCAAGTTGCGTAACTTCGCCGCCCCTGCGCCTCATCGAACGATCGTGCTCGCGTGGCGAAAGAGCTCCCCGCTGCGCGACGCGCTGAGGAAGATCGGCGCGACACTCCGAAGCGCAGCCGGTGTTCAATGATCGCGCGACAACGCGAGGTGCGGATCACCGCATAAGAAAATTGGTGGAGCTGAACGGGCTCGAACCGTCGACCTCCTGAGTGCGATTCAGGCGCTTGTCTCGAGACTTCAGCGGACACACCTCCAGATTAAATATTTTACCGCCGCCTGGATTCGTCTGGACTCGTCGGTGATGCGGAACCAGACGCGAAATAGACACGCTGCACCCACTTACCGGAGAACTTGCATCGTCGAATAGTCCGGTTTTCAGCAGATGACCTCGCGTCGTCACGCGGGGATTTCAGCCTGACGAGATCGCCCCGCGGAGATCGTCGTAGAGCTGGCGGTAGTACTGTTGCGATGCGTGCAGCTCGCTGATCAGTACGCGGTAGCGCTCTTCGTCTCGCAGCGACGACAGCAGCGGATCGTTTTGCACGGCCGCGAGTGAAGGGAAACCGCTACGCACCGCCGAGGTCAGATGGTCGAGCGAGTCCTCCGTTCTGCCCAGGATGGCCAGCGCGCAGGCAACGTCCACCTCGGCGTGATGAAAGTGCCCATACGACTTTCGGTTCTGCATTGCGCGCTCGATGGCCCGCAGGGCGGCAGCTTCGTCTCCTTTTTTCGCCGCCAGCACGGCGCGCGCCGAATGAAAGAGCCCGTGAGCGGGGAACTTGCGCGACGCCCCTTCGATTGTTCTCTCCGCGCCGGCGAGGTCGCCCATGTGCAGTTGCCAGAAAACCGTGGTGTAGAGCGCCCACGATGTTTCCACGCCTTCCAACGCTTCGAAGCCCGGTTGCAGGACTTCGTAGTTTCCGGTCATCAATTCGCAGCTCACCAAAAGCGTCCTGGCCACATTGTCGTCCGGACTGATGGCCAGCGCGCGCTTGTAGTTGAGTCGTGCGTCGTCGATCAGTCCGACATGCCACAGGATCGTCGCCAGCCAGTCGAACCCCTCGAAGAGGTTGGGTCTCTCCGTCAGGGCGGCGACGACCTCACGCATGGCAAACTCGTGCTGATATCCTCCCTGCGGCGTCCACGCCAGACGCGCGCGGATGTAGTGGCCCTCCGGAATCTCGGGGTCGAGCTGCAGCGCGCGTTCCGAGATATCTTTTGCCCGCTCGTACCATCCGCCTTCGGGATCCCAGTTGAACGCCATTCTGCAGTACGCATCAGCGAGACCGATCCAAACGAGCGGATTGTGGCGGTCGATTTCCGCTGCGCGCTCGAAGTACTCGATGGCGTTGTTCAGTGATGGAATTGTTTCAACCAGGAGCGCCACACGGCCCTTGACATAGAGATCGACGACGTCGCGCGCCGCTGCTTGAGGACGTCGTCCGATGCGCTGCTTGTCGGCCGGCGTCAACTCGAGCTGCAAGGCCTCCACGATCTTGTGCGACACCTCGTCCTGCATGGCGAAGATGTCGTCGACGGTTGTGTCGACCTTGGTGGACCAGATCGGCCGCTCTTCGGCCGCATCGATCAGTTGCGCGCTCACACGCAGGCGTGAGCCGTAGCGTTGAAAGGTGCCGGCGACGATGAAGTCGACGCCGAGGTCATGGGCAGCGAGCACCGGATCGTCGTTGGCGTCGTGATACCGCAGGATGGCCGCGGTCGGACGAACCAGGAGCGACCGGACCAGCGCCAGCTCGCTGGTGGTGGCGTCGGCCAGAGCGACACCGAGGTATTCGCTTTCCGGGTCGTCGGTAAGAGCGCGAAAAGGAAGCACGGCCAGCGACTGTTGCGGTTGCGAGCGTTTCGGTCCGGAGGGGGATCGCAACGCGGCGATCACCTTGGAAGCGGCAGGCCGTTTGCGCGGCTCCTTTGCCAGCAGCCGCATGACAAGCGCGTCAATCGCGCGCGGAACGTCGGCGCGCAGTTGCCGCGGCGTGCACGGCTGTCGATCGAGAATCTCGGAAACCAGCACGGCATCTGTCTTTCCGGTGAACGGGTGACGGCTGGTGAGCATCTCGTACATCACCACGCCAAGGGCGTAGAAGTCGGAGCTCTCGGTGGCTGGCCCGCCGCGCAGAATCTCCGGCGCCATGTAAGGCAGCGTGCCGACAAACTTCGAGGGGCGGTCCTCCGATCGATGCGACGTCTGCTCCTCGGGCTCGCTGAAGGTGATCACCGCCAGCCCGAAGTCCATCACCTTGACATGACCCGCGGGCGTGAGCATGACGTTGGCAGTCTTGATGTCGCGATGCACGATGCCGCGCGCGTGGGCCGCGGCAAGAGCCTCCGCGACTTCCAGCGCGTGTTGCACCACTTGCTCGACGCTGAGCGGACCCTGGCCGATGCGCTCATGCAACGTTTCGCCTTCCACGCGCTCCATGACGATCATCGGCTGCCCGTGGTGTTCCAGGACGTCGTGTACCGTGCAAATGAACGGGTGATCGAGCGCCGCCGCCGCGCGCGCCTCACGGAGAAACATCTTGCGTGAGTAGTCGCTCTCGAGCTGCGTGCTGGCGATGAACTTCACCGCCACGTTGCGGTTCAGCTTCTGGTCATATGCAGAGAAAATCTCACCCATCCCGCCCTGACCGAGTTTGCCGGTGATGCGGTACTGCCCGATCTGTTCGTTGAGCACGAGCGACTGATGGTAGCACCCGCTTTCGTGCCGTCTCTACTTTGTCAGGTCGGCCACCTGGTTGCCCTCATCAATTGGATGGCAGACACACGCTCTCTTTTCTGATACCCAGTTCATCGTTCCGCTCCAGTAATGGCTCACGATCCACGACACTTTCCCACCGATGGTTGCAACTGTGATGTTGGAGCGCGTCAGAACGTACACCGGTAGCGCCACTCTCTTGGCCAGGGCGACGTCCTCCGGTGACGGCTCATCCGACCACCGCGGATGGGTGTGCACAATGGCTACGGTACCTTCGGGCGCGGATCCTCGAAATGTCACGGAGTAGCTGCCGACCTTCGGCGGCCAGAGCAGACAATCGAAGTGGTCGCCGCGCCGGACGATGAACGCTGCGATCTCCAGTTCTTTGCGATGGAGCTGCTTGAGCCATTCCAGATCGCTGGCGATTCGAAGCAACTCGAGGTTCCTGACGAGATCGCGCAACGGAAACTGCTCAGAAGGCGAGGATATCGACAAACAGAGGATGAGAAACGCGTGAGGAGCGAAACCCATGACGCAGTCCTTTCGTTGTTGAAAGGAAGCTGCGTTGGGGCTGGTGTCAGATTTTTACGGCGTTCTTACTTTCTTCTTATTTCCTCGTTGCGCCGCCGTCGAAACGCGGAATCGGTTCTGGTCGATCCCGCGGTTTCCGTTCCTCGCAAACAGGCGGGAACGCGTCCGAACAGAATTTCGTCTCCCGGCCGCGCCGATGTCGCTGATTCGATCCGCTGACCGTTGAGATACGTGCCGTTCTTGCTGTCCAGATCCTCGACCGTCGCTTCATTGCCTGTGATCAGCAGGCGCGCGTGGTGGCGTGACACCGACCAGTGATCCAGAACGACTGCGGCATCGTCGGAACGTCCGATGATATTTTCGCCGTCGGACAGCTCGAATCTTCGACGTTCGACGACCAGCGCAAGTCGCCGCCGGCGAAGCCTTCTCTCCTCGGTCACTCGTGCTGCGAATGCAAAACCAAAACCGTATGCCGTTCGAATGATCCTGCGCTGATGATCGTCGAGCGCAGAGCGAAGCTGATGCACCAGGCTATGAAGACTCCCCGCGCCGACGTACGAGTCTGGCCAGAGATGATCGTAAAGCTCCTTCTGCGAAATCGCCTGCGGCCGGCGCTCGATGAGCATAGCCAGAAGTTCGAATGCTTTCGGAGGAAGGGGCAGCTCTTCCCCGCCACGCATGAGGTGACGCGTGGCCGTATCGACCAAAAACGGCGGGAAACTAGCGCGCATCGATACTTCGAAATTGTAGGTGAAAGTCTCGACGGGTGACACGGCCGTACCGAGAGAGCCTCAGTCGACCAAAGCCTCATGGAGGGGATCATCCCATTCTGAATTTTAACGATTTTTGGTGGAGCTGAACGGGCTCGAACCGTCGACCTCCTGAGTGCGATTCAGGCGTTTGTCTCGAGACTTCTGCGGACACCTCCAGATTCAATATTTTACGGCCGTCTGGACTTGTCTCGATTCGTCTGGCGAATGCGAACTAGTCGCGAATTAGACACCTCGCCTGACTTGATGCGAGTGGAGTCGCAAGGGGAAACTCAAACACTCGCGGTACTCTCAGGTGCAACGCTATGCCGGGATTCAGCTCAGCAGCTCCGCATTCAAAGCAAATCCGTTTCCGTATTACGCACGCCTTCGCGCTGAAGCACCGTTCATCGTGTGCGCCTGGCCGGCAAGCAGCGGGCGTGGCTGACTGAGATACTCCTTCGCTTCCCAGGCCCGGTGGTCGCCAAGCGCCAGATTGTATTTCTCTGTTCCTCGCTCGTCGCAGTGTCCTTCGATGAGCACATGAAACCTCCGATTCCCGCGTAGCCAATCCGCGGAGCTGGTAAGGTTCTGTTGCGCTGCGGACGTGAGGATGGAGGAGTCGAAATCGAAAAACGCATCACGCAACCACCCCTTCTCCTCTGCGATCAGTGTGGCCCGGCCGGGGTCGTTTTCCGAGAGCATCGACTGGCGGCCTGGCTGCTACGAAGTCCCTCGGGGCCTCGACTTTCACTTCTGGTGCCGGCGCCGTCGCGCTCGTTTTGGGAACGACGCTTGGCGCTACAGTATTGCGATGTGAACGGCAACCGATGAAGCCAGACGCGCAGCAGATCAGCAGGAGAACATTAGTTCTGCGAATCGGTGAGGTCGACATGATGAAGCTCCTTGATTTGAGGTACGAGAGTTTGGTCGGCACGAAAGCACAACGCCACGACTTGTAACATGGATATCCATTAATTTGATATCACAATGAACTGCTGGAAATCAATCGTGGGATCTCTACCGGTGCGCTCGTGACATCAGGTGATCTGCAAGACTCGACATTGGCCGATCGCGAGCGTTGCCCGACCTGTCAGGGTCCGTTATCTGGCGGCTCATGCCCATCCTGCACGAGCGTGCGCGTGTTTCAGATCATCCGGCGGGAAATCCTGCTGCTGGTGATCATCACCGTTGCCGCGGTTCCCATGTACATGTTGACGCGGAAGGTGGCGGATCTGAATCGGAAAAGGAATGCAAACATCGCCGCCTACTGGTATCGACAAGGAGAGCAGCAACTGAGCGAAGGAAAATCGGAAGCGGCGATCGCTTCGCTGCGTCAGGCTGCGACCAATGACCGCGATAACCCGCAGTTCGCGTTCGCGCTCGCTCAGGCTTTGGCTGCGACCAATCGCGACGACGAAGCGCGTCTCGCCTTGCAGCGGCTGCGCGAGTCCGAACCGGAGAATCCCCAAATCAACCTGGAGCTGGCGAGGTTGTCAGCTCGCAGTCGCGATCTGCCGCAGGCGCTTTACTACTACCATCACTCACTTTATGGATTGTGGGCGGGAGAGGGAGTTGATGAACAGCGACGGCAGGTCCGACTCGAGCTCATCCACCTGCTGCTGGATCGCAAAGAACGAAGTCGGGCGCTCGCCGAGTTGCTCGTCCTCAGCAGCGACACTCCCCCGACTTCGGAGGCTCAACTTCAACTGGCGCAGCTTTTCATGACAGCTGGGGACTCTTCGCGCGCGTTGCAACATTTCACCGAGGCAGCGCGTCTCGATGTCAGAAACGTCGCCGCTCTCTCGGGCGCGGGCGAAGCGGCGTTCCAACTCGGCGACTACAAAAACGCGGAGCGTTACCTCGACCAGGCGGTGGAACAGGACAAGAGCGCGAAGCGCGCTGCGCAACTCCTCGAGAAAACGCGGCTGATTGAATCGAGCGATCCGCTGGCGGCACATCTATCACGGCGCGAACAGGCTCGGCGCCTGGCCGCGGCGCTGGCGCAGTCCGTGAAGCGCCTGCAACAATGTCTCGACGCCAAGTACGGTGCGGTGAAGGAACTTCTGCGATCCCAGGCCCAAACGATTCTGCCGGGGATCACTGCGGAGTACCTCCGCGAGGATCCTGAGCTGCTTCGGGCCGGCGCGGAGGTGGTGTTCAAAATCGAGGAGACGACCAGTCAGACTTGCGGCGAGCCGGTGGGGCTGGATGAGGCGCTTCTGCTCATCGGCCGAAAACATGGAGCAAGCGAGCGATGAGATTCAGCAGGCTTCTCACGCTCGAGACACTTCGCTTCCGCGAGAATCAGCTCTTTCTCGTCCTTACGATTCTCATCGGAGTTTTCGGCGGCCTGTCCGCGGTGCTCTTCACACTGGCCATCGAGAGCACCAAGCACGTCCTGTTCGGGTCCGCTCCCTCCCCGCTCCGGTTAGTGGCAGTACCAACGCTGGTCAGCCTCTTCACAGGATTTCTTCTTGCGAAGTTTTTTCCCGAAGCCAGAGGAAGCGGTGTGCCGCAGACCGAGGCTGCGTTTCACCTCCATAACGGAGTGATTCCAGGGCGGGTCGTCTTCGGAAAGTTTCTTACCGGTGTGCTGTGCGTCGGATCCGGCCACTCCATGGGGCGCGAGGGTCCGTCCGTTCAAATCGGCGCCGGCATCGCATCGGTCTTCGGACGCTGGCTGAAACTCCCACCGGAGCGGGTGCGAAGCCTCATTCCCGTCGGCGCTGCCGCGGCGCTCTCGGCGGCATTCAACACGCCCGTGGCGGCGGTGCTGTTCGCACTGGAAGAGATCATCGGAGACATGAATGCGGCGTTGATCGGGTCAACGGTCGTTGCATCGGTCACGGCCGTCATCGTCGAGCGATCGATTCTGGGCGAGCAGGCGCTGTTTCGAGTTCCGGCCTATCACCTCATGCACCCGGCCGAGTTGATCGGATACGCAGTTCTCGGCGTTATCGGCGGAATCGTGTCGCTGGCGTTCACGCAAGGGTTGTTGCATACACGTGGATTCTTTCGCCGTATGCCGTCGTGGACGCGAACGCTTCAACCGGCCCTGGGAGGACTGGCGATCGGCATCATGCTTCTTTTCGTACCGCAGGTGATGGGAGTCGGCTACGAATATGTCGATCAGGCGCTCGATGGTGCACTCGCCTTGCGGATGCTGCTCGTTTTCTGCGCAGCCAAACTCGTGGCGACCATCCTCTCCTACGCCTCTGGAAATGCCGGCGGCATTTTCGCGCCCAGTCTCTTCCTCGGCGCGATGGCTGGTGGCGCCGTGGGAATGGGAATGCACGCGCTCGCTCCATTTCCCACCGGCGACCCTGGAGCGTACGCACTCGTCGGAATGGGAGCACTCTTCGCAGGGATCATCCGCGCACCGATGACATCGGTCTTCATGATCTTCGAGCTCACGCAGGACTACCAGATTCTCGTGCCGCTGATGGTGGCCAACCTGCTCAGCTATTCGATCTCGGTCCGCTTCCAGCCGAAGCCGATCTATCATGCGTTGCTCGAACAGGATCACATCCATCTGCCCGGACCTGCTACTCGATTCGCTCCCGGCACTTCTCGCGCCGGCGACATCATGAAACCGGTCCCCATCTTCATTCCCGAAGACTCCTCGGTGGACCAGGCGTGGAAGCTCATCGCCAATGAGCCATCGGATTGTTTTCTCGTGGGCAGCGAAAGCAAGATCGCCGGCCTTGTGAGCCGGCATGACATCGAGGAGGCGGTTCGCGGCGGCCGAGCCGACGTTCCGCTCACGTCTCTGCTGGTCTCGAACTGGGCTCACGTTCACGCCGATCACTCTCTCGAGCTCGCACTACAGCGTTTTCGCCAGAACCCAGGTCTTCTGCCCGTGCTCAGCCGCGGCGAGTCAACGCGCGTGGAGGGAGTGATCACATTGGAAACGATCCTCGAGTTCGTCCGGAAAAACCCGCAGGACTGATTGCACGGTCAATACGATGAGCACTCATTGGATATCCATGTTCTGCGGCATTCTCCGGTTAAGCTATGGAGATGAGACGAACTCCGCTGGTTCGCGGCATCATGGATGATTTGCGCCGTATCGTGCAGGCGCTGCGTACGTCACATCGAGCGGCAGAGCATGTCCATCTCACCGGAGCGCAATTATTCGTGTTGTCCGTACTGAACGAAGCAGGCGGCCCGGTGAGCATCGGCGATGTGGCGCGTGAGGCACAGACCGATCCAAGCACCGCATCTGTCGTGGTGGGACGACTGGTCGACGCGGGTTACGTACGGCGCCAGCGCGCTTCCGACGATTCCCGGCGGGTAGAGTTGTCGCTCACGACCCGCGCTCGGACGTTGCTGCGCAACGTGCCCCTAACCGCGCCACAACGGAAACTGGCCAGAGCGCTGCAGCGGCTGCGGCCGTCCAATGCGAAAACGTTCGCTCGTCTGCTGCACGAAATCACCGAAAACATGGGTCTCTCCGACGCGCCGGCGCCGATGATGTTTGGAGACGAGACGCTGCTCCATCGGGGTCGAGCTCGAAGTGCGGCTAAGCGAGTGGATGATTGATATTCCCGACGGGGCACGAATCTTCAGCTCTCCGGTAAGGCAATCGAAACTCGACGCAGTGGTCGGGGCATGCTCCTCGTCAACTGCTCAATGGACACGTGTCGCGCCCACGCCCGATCCATTGAATAGATGTCTCGATTCCGACAACGCCTCCGTAAAGACCGCGCCCATGACGAGAACATATGCCCACAGGTAGATCCATATAAGAAGAATGATGAGAGTGCCGGCGGCGCCGTACCGCACGGCAAGTTGTGCACGCCCGAGATACGTGGCGAGCATCCATTGTCCGAGCGAAAAGAGAATCCCGGTGGCCACACCACCGGCGAGGGCGTCTCTCCATCGAACAGATGCATCGGGAATGAAACGAAAGACGAGGGTCAGAAGCAGTGTCAGCACTCCAAAGAACATGAGAAGACTGAACAGCTCCCAGGTTTTGGCCGATTGCGGGATCAAGCCCGGCGCATCGCGGCGCGCGTTTGCGAACAACGTCATGCGTGCGGTCAGGAAAACAAAGAGCGCGCCAGCAGCGAAGACCAGAATCATCGCAAGGATCTGACTCCGGAGCATAGAGCGCCACCCTGATCGACGATGGCGCGGAACGCGCCAGATGACGTTCAGCGCGTCTCGCAAGCTCGAGAACATTCCTGAGGCCCCGATGAACAGACTGGCAATTGCCAGGATGGTCGCTGCCAACCCTGCTGACGACTCGATGTGTGAGCGATCAGCGCCGTCATCGCTGCAGCGCCGCGAGGCCCGGTGAACGATCTCACCAAATCATTCAATTCCTGCTGAGCCTTGGCCGTTCCGAAGACAGACGCGCCGATGGTGAGAATGAGGAGGAGCAGAGGCCCAAGCGACAAGGTCGTAAAAAAGGCGACGGCGGCCGCAAAGTCGGGCAACATCTTCGCGGCGCCAGCGCTCCCATACAAGCGCTGCTGTCCGCGCGGGCCGTGACCGCGTGCGCGCCGAGCCCGGCGCGGAGCGAATGGAGTTGGCCATCGGAGGAGACTCATGTCCCATCATGCCAAACGGCTCGTGGGCGCGGGCAAGGCCCACAGCGCCGCGTTTGGTCCCAGCCGACAAGAGCGCGATAATCCCTCTTCCGCGAAGGAGTGTCATTGTGACAATCCAGTCTGAAGGAAGTTTCAAGTCTCTTCGACCTCTCAGCCGGCTCATCCTGATATTCCTCGGAATTCCCCTCGTTTTTGCTATCGGATTCGCATTCGCGACGATACGCGCCCAGTCTGAACGTCAGGAGCTTGCCAGCCGAGCGGCCGAGGCCGCGGCAGCGCGGCGGCAGTTGGCTCGGACGCAGCTGCAGCACAATCTGGCTCGCCTTCAAGGAACGCTCGGACTGGTGATGTATGAGGCGAATCGAAACAATTTCGCGAACGCCACCTCGTACGCCGCTCAGTTCTTCGACGGTCTGCGAGCTGCGCTCTCGAACCGCGACCTTCCGACGGTCGCGGATGGGGCACAGCTCGAGTCGATCCTGGCCATGCGCGATGAGATTTCTTCCGCGCTCGCGCGAGCTGACCCAGCGGTTAAACAAAAACTCGCCGATCTCTATGTGCAATTCGATCGGGACATTGGCGGCTCAACAAGTGCGCACCGCGCCGGCTCGACTTGATGTGGCGAAATGGCGCGCAGCCAATGCCGTCAGCACCGGCCCAGTGATAAATTTGGATAGTGACCAGTGAAGATCGCCCGCCAAGCCTGCGGCAATGGATCATCGAACGCCTCGGGCTCGATCTACAACGGCGGGAAGAGATCTACGCCAGCCTCTCGGCATCGGCGAACCTTCGTGACGGTGCTTACTGGCTGGAGATCATTTTCTCGGCTGGCATTGCCAGCCTCGGCCTGATTCTGAACAGCCCGGCGGTGATCATCGGAGCGATGTTGATTTCGCCGCTGATGGGACCGATCCTCTCCAACGGCCTCGCTCTCGCCGCCGGAGATCTGGTGCTGGGCATCCGGGCCGCGAGCATGGTGATGATCAGCGCTGCAGTGGCCGTCGCGTTCTCCACACTGCTCGTGATACTCCTCCCCTTTCGGGAGATGACCACCGAGATCGCCGCGCGTACGCAACCCAATACCCTCGACCTCGTCATCGCTCTCTTCTCTGGCGCGGTCGGATCCATCGCGGTGTGCAAAAACGTACGCGGAGTGGCAACGTCGATTCCGGGGGTGGCTATCGCGGTGGCCCTGATGCCACCGCTGTGTGTTGTGGGTTATGGGATCGGCGTGGCGGTGACCCTCGATCCGGAACAGGGGCGATCGGTGATTCGCGGCGGTGGACTGCTGTTTCTCACCAACCTGGTGGCCATCACCTTCACCGCCATGCTCGTATTCCTCCTCTTTCACATCGCCAGTCATCAGGTCCGCGCTGAGTGGAAGATCCCGCTTCCGAAGAGTCTTCGAACGGTCGGCAGCCTACCGGGCCGCATCGTGCTGGTCTGTGCATTCGTCCTCCTGCTCTTCTTCCCGCTGAGCCGCTCGCTGGACGCGCTGAAGCAGGAAATCGCGCACCGTCATTTCGAGAATCTGCTGCAACAACGGGCCACGCATCTGTGGCAGAACGGATTCGCCAAATTTCCGAACGGCACCGAGCGGTCATACATCGAGTCGCTCTCGGCATCGCAAAGCGGCAGCCGGTTGCAGGTCCAACTGCGGATCTTCACCAGCAGCCCATACAGCGCCGAGGAGCGCGCGGCGTTCGTGCAGCAACTGACCTTGCTTCTCAAGCGTCCGCCGAAATCGATCGATCTGGCGCTGGTCGAGATCCCCACCTCGCGGTACGAAGTAGCCAGCCGCACCAAACCAGAGCCTGCGCCGCCACCTCCTCCGACCGTTTCGGAGATGTTGGTCACCCTGAGCGGACAAGTGGACGGCGCGCTCGGTACTCTGGTCTTGCCCCCGCCGGCGAGACTCGTCGATCATGCGCTGATCAATCGGCCCAGCGGAGCAACCATCGAGTTGAGCTACCTGAGCGACCACGAAATCACGACAGACGCGCGTGCTCTTCTCGAGAATGAAATGCGCAGGGTTTTGGGCGATGCGGCGATGACAGTCTCCTTCCGCTACATTCCGTCCACCTACATTATTACTTTCCCGCGACACGGCAGCACGCTCGGACAGACCCAAAAGCAGACGCTGGCCGCTGTTCACGATCTACTAATCCATCATCCCTCATGGAAGGCGGCAGTGACGATTCGCTCCGGCGAGCGATCGAAAGCAGAGCGCCTCCGCAAAGTAGCCAAGGCCCTGACCGGCTCGGATATTGATCAGCAGCGCGTGGTCTTTGCAGAATCCGACGCCCCGCCCACCGGCGCGGTCGCGGTCGCTATGACCGCTGCGACGAAATAGATTGATATCCATGCGTCGCTTTTTCCCATGCGACTTGACAAATTACTTTGAATTCAATATAATGGTTTGGAAGTTGAAACCTCGCCGCTTCACACCCGCCATCAAGGCTCTCATCCACCCAGCGAGGAGAAAAGGATTCCTATCATGATGAAATATGCACGCAACGTCCGCTTTCAGATCAAGAACGGAAAGGAAGTCGAGTTCAAAACGCTCTTCGAGAACCAGATTCTCCCCCTTCTCAAGAAGCAGAACGGCTTTCGCGACGAAGTGACTCTGACGGGCAGCGACCATCGTGTGGCCATCAGCCTGTGGGACGATCGCGCCAGCGCTGAGAAGTACGCCTCCGCCGTCTATCCCCAGGTGATCGAGACCCTCAAGCCGGTGCTGGACGGCACGCCGACGGTTTCGCTCTATGAGATCGGCGCGACGACCCTCTCCGCCTGATCGACAGGCCACTCGGTTGCACAAGAAGAGGTCCCCACGGGGACCTTTTTCTTGATCGAACAAGGATCCGATCGCGCGCGCCACACAAACTCCGGCTGCAACCGATGTGACACAATGGCACTTCACCACATGGCGCAAAAGCGGAGCCGGGCAGCGGAGGATGCCAGGCAGATCCTGAATCGCATCCGACAACTGGTCCGGAGCCTTCGCACATTTGAGAAGGAAGCGCAGGCGCGTTTCGGCCTCGGCGCCGCCCAGATGTTCATCCTGCACGTTTTGGGAAACGAGCCGGAACTTTCCCTCGGTGAACTGGCGCAGCGCACTGCCACCGACCAGAGCTCGGCTTCCCTGGCCGTGGGGCGCCTGGTCGCGGAGAAATACGTTCGGCGCCTCACCGACGCCCAGGACGGCCGCCAGGTGCGTCTCTCACTGACGAAGAAGGGGCGTGCCCTGATCCGGCGCGCGCCGCCGGCGGCGCAGGCGCGAATCATGGCCGGCGTTCAGGAGATGACAGCCAGGGAGCGCGCGCAGCTACTGGCCCTTCTGGACAGGCTGGTGGCGGGCATCGGCGCGCAGGACCATCGCGTGACAATGCTCTTTCAGGAATCGGGAGAAAGCCGGACCTCGCCTCGCGGGCGCTCCCAGCCAGGCGCTGCGGCGCCGAAATCGCCTTGAATTCAATCCATTTCGTGCGCGCCGCCCGTTGAAAGATTTGATATCCACACATGTTCCGGATGATTAATCGGACCAGGGTGCGGTTCTGGCGCGAAAGCGGGGCGGCTCTTTGGGCTTTTCGCATTTTCTTCGGGCTGCTGGCTAGCTCTGCTGGTATCCACAGAAATCGCTCGGCGCCGGTCAGACGGTCTTCGTTCTCAGAGCCCGACGCGTCAACGCGGGCATCGTGAGACCTTGCACGACGATCGAGAAGATCACGACCGCGTACGTAATCACCAGGACGGTGTCGCGTCCGGTGAAGCGGGGGAGCGAGAGCGCCATGGCGACCGAGATCCCGCCTCTCAATCCGCCCCACACGAGAAGCGTGATCCAGTTCGGCTGCATCGAGTGGTGCCGCCACCGCAGCAACAGAGAGGGAAACAGGACCGAGCACCATCGCGCAACGAGCGTCAACACAATGACCGGCACGATCAGGATCGCGTGCCCGGTGCCAGGCCACAACAGAATGGCCTGAAGGCCGAGGAGCAGAAAGAGGATTGCGTTGAGCAGGTAATCGATGAACGACCAGACCAGGTCGAGAGCCTGCCGCGAAGCTTCTTGCAGCGCGAAGCGCCGCCCCTGATTGCCGATGAACAGCCCCGCTACCACGCATGCCAGCGGTGCTGATGTGTGCACTCGGAAGGCGATCAGCGAAATTGCAAGGACCAGTGCGAAACTGAGAAAGACCTCGACGTTCGGCTCGTCGATTCGCTTCATCAACTGATAGGTCAGATAGCCGAGGAGCAGGCCCAGCGCAACTCCACCCACGGCTTCCTCGAGAAACATCAGCGCTGCGGCCTCGAACGTGCTGCCCGACACCTCATGCGCCGCCCCGGCCGCAACGCTGGTCAGCACTGAGAAGAGCACGATCGCAAAACCGTCGTTGAAAAGACTTTCGCCCGCGATTTTCACTTCCAAAGCCTTGGGTGCACCGACCGTCTTGATGATGCCGAGAACGGCGATCGGATCCGTCGGCGACACCACCGCGCCAAAGACCAGGCAATAAGCAAGAGAGATCTCGACATGGAAAAGATGGAACAGCAGAAAGCTGCCCAGGCCGAGCACCAGAGTGGAAATGATCACACCAACTGATGCCAACACCAGCACCGGCACTCGTTCGCGACGTAGTTCCTCGAAGTCGAGGTGCAGAGCTCCGGCAAACAGAAGAAAACTGAGAACTCCGCCAAGCAGGAAGTCGGCGAAATCGATCCGGGTGATCGAGCGCTGCAACTGACCGGCGATGGTGAGCGACGGCGCGACGCGGTCGAGAAGCGCCAGGACAGCGGATGCGGCAAGGCCGCTGAGCAGCAGCGCGATTGTGGAGGGAAGTTTGAAAATCGCCACGTTGATGTAGCTGAATCCGGCCGCCACAACGACCAGTAAGGCAGCGATCTCGAATGAAGACACGTCGAAATAGTACCGTGCGGAGCGGACCCGCGGCGCCGACGAGCGTTACGACGTCAAAGAACCACCGACAGCGCGTGGCGCCTTTTCGCCGTACACGCCATCGGTGGCGATACGCGGCTCCGAGCAGCCGTTCATAAGGCTCCATTTCGTCGATTGCGTCTCGGAGCTGCTGACGATCGCGAAGTACTGAAAGGAGTGGAGCGATCCACGTCTCATCATCTGCGTTGCACAACAACAATCTCAATCAGGTCACCTGGGAAAAGGATCATGGAGGGCGACCCGAAGTTCGAAGCCTCACAGGTGCTTCCCGACTTCGCCTTCGCCCGCTATGCCGAACTGCTGGGACTGCGCGGCATCCTCGTCGATGATCCGGCGAAGATCGGAGCGGCCTGGGATGCGGCGCTCCGCGAGGAACGTCCGGCGGTGCTCGAGTTCATCACCGATCCGGAAGTGCCGCCGCTGCCTCCGCTGATCAATCTGAATCATGAGCAAGGCTTCGCCTCGGCAATTCTCAAGCGTGATCCGGAAGGCGGGTGCGATGATCCGCGATTCGCTCGAGCAGATCGCCGATATGTATCTGCCTCATCGAAAAGAGCGATGATTGAGCGAACGCCGATCGAGTCGGTCGGCGTGGCCGCCTATCGCATCCCTGCGGAGAAGGCCGGCGCGCTCGACTCGGTACTCGTTCTATCGGTAGGTCTTCCAGTCCTGAAGAAGGCAGAGAACCTTAGGATTTGGTTAAAATCAATGAGATAAGCAAACGAATGTCCTGGTTCAAAACGTTTTTTCGAGAACCCTTTTCTGCGGCCGACGAAGACGGAGGCAGCGTGCTGCGATCGCGATTCCGTGTGTGTAGAGCACCCTCCCGGATGCTGTTCATCGCGAATATATGCGCTGCCCTATCCGCTTCGTTGATGGCACAGGCGCCCCCCTCAGGAGCTGTCGTAACCGGCGCACTCCATGCCCCTGCCAATCCCGATCTCTCGCCGGCAGCGTCGCAGATTGACGTAAAGCCCGTCGCGCACGATGCGGAGATCCACAAAAGGCTCCAAAGCGTCATGGACGCCACCCGTTGGTTCACGGATCCTGCAGTCAGGGTCGACCAGGGAGTCGTGTTTCTCAGCGGAAAAACCACATCGACGGAGCTGAAGAAATGGGCCGGTGATCTCGCGCACAACACTCAGGACGTCGTCGCCGTCGTGAATCGAATCGAAGTCGTGCAGCCTCCGGCCTGGGATCTCCGGCCGGCATGGAGCGGCTTGCGGGTTTTGTGGCGCGATTCGATCCGCGCCCTCCCTTTTTTCGTATTCGGCCTGTTCATCCTGGCGCTTTCGCTCGGCGCCGGGTTGCTGACGACCAAAGGGGCGCGTTCTTTCCTGAAAGAGCGCATTGCCGGTGCCCTAATTCGAAATGTGATCGCGCGGGCTACCGGAGTGTTCATCTTTCTTCTTGGCACGTACATCGTTCTTCGCCTCTCGGGGTTGACGCAATTGGCCCTCACGGTCATCGGTAGCACGGGTCTTATCGGCCTGGCCATCGGGATCGCATTCCGCGACATTACCGAGAATTTCCTCGCCAGCATTTTCCTGAGCATGCAACGCCCATTCGACACGGGAGATCTCGTCGAGATTACCGGCGTCACGGGCTACGTGCAACAGTTGAACATACGCACGACGGTCCTCATGACGCTGGACGGCAATCTGGTTCAGATTCCGAACGCCACTGTCTACAAGACCAATCTTCGCAACTTCACGACCAACGCAAACCGACGGGAGGACTTCGTCGTCGGGATCGGCTACGAAGACTCGATTGCCGACGCGCAGGAGATCGCGCGGAAAGTTCTCACCGAGCATCCGGCGATTCTCAGCGATCCCGAACCTTCGGTGTTGGTGGACGGGCTGGGGAAGTCGACGGTGAATCTTCGCGTGTACTTCTGGCTCAATGGTCGCGAGCACAGTTGGCTGAAAGTGCGCTCCTCCGTGATCCGGCTGGTCAAAGTGGCGTTTCAGAAAAAGGGCATCTCCATGCCTGACGAAGCGCGAGGGGTCGTTTTCCCGCAGGGAATCCCGGTTACTCTGACCGACGGCAAGATCGAACTGCGGCATGACCCTCCGATTGCCAGACAGCCCGCTCCGCAGGCTCCATCGAACGAGGCCGAGGACGTCTCGACGAAAGCGGAGGGCGGATTGTCCAGCGAGGCCGGCGTCATCGAGGAACAGGCGAGCAACGTACAACCTCTGAAGAAAGAGGAGAATCTCCTGGCAGCCTCGCCGAAGTAAGGCAGAACTGTCCGACGAGGCCAGGGCTCGATCCGTCAGGAAACTGGACAGATGAAAATGAAACTCGGCCATTGGTGGCAATCGACGCGATCGAGCTTCTGGTTCGTGCCCGCGCTAATCGTGCTCGGAGCCATAGCGCTGGCCAGCGCGCTGATCGCGGTCGATGCCACTGGCGATCTCAAAGTCGTGCAGAAGCTGCCGATGCTCTTTGGTGCCGGCGCTGCCGGCGCGCGGGGTCTCCTCTCGGTGGTCGCGGGCTCGATGGTCACGGTTGCTGGAGTGGTCTTCTCGATCACCCTCGTCGCGCTCTCGCTCACTTCCAGTCAGTACACATCGCGGGTCCTCCGGAACTTCATGAGCGACCGGATCAACCAGGTCGTGCTCGGCGTATTCGTGGGCATTTTCGCGTATTGCCTGGTGGTGCTCCGCACGATCCGTGGAGGCGATGAAGGGGCATTCGTCCCTTCACTGGCCGTCCTCGGAGCCTTGATCCTCGCGTTCGTCGGGATCGCGTTCCTCATCTATTTCATTCATCACATCGCGATCGCAATCCAGGCCTCGAGCATCATCGCAGCAGCCGCTGCGGAGACGCTTGCTACCGTCAATCGTCTCTTTCCAGAGGATCTGACAGTGGATGCCGGCGAATCGGATGCGAGTGACATCGCCTCTCATCCGGAGTTGACCTGGATGGCCGTTCCGTCGCGTCGGAGCGGTTACGTCGAGAGTATCGACGAAAGCAGCTTGTTGAAGGTGGCCGAGCAGTGCGGGTGTGTTCTACGCATGGAGCGCGGCATCGGGGAGTTTGTCGCGGAAGGCATGCCACTCGTCTCGGTGGCCGGGGCGGTCGGGTTGGATGAAAAGACGCCGGCAATGCTGAGGGATATCTATGTCATCCGTCGCCAACGTACGTTGAGGCAGGATGCCGGCTTTGGCATCCGGCAGATCGTCGACATCGCCATGAGGGCGTTGTCGCCTGGAATCAACGATTCCACGACCGCTGCGATGTGCGTGGACTACCTCGGTGCCATTCTCGCCCGGCTGGCTTCTCGACGGATTTCCGCATCCGGTCGCGTGGATGACGGGAAGCTGCGCGTCATCACTCGCGGACCGCGATTCGAGCGGCTCCTGGGCGAAGCCTTCGACCAAATTCGACTGAACGCAGAGGGCAATCTGGCAATCCTGCTGGGGCAGCTCCGGGCTCTGGAGACCGTCGCACTCATGACGGCGAATCTCCGGCGTCGCGAAGCGATCCGCGGCCAGGTGGACTTGATCGGGGCGGCGGCGAGACGCGCCGTCGTTTCGCAACACGACGGCGCCGAGGTGGAAGCCCTGCTGATGCGCTTGTCAATCGGTTAGCCGGGGAGATCGCGCAACGCGGAGAATCGCCTACCCCCCGACACGAGTTGATCACTCTCCACTGTGGCCCGGCGGCGGCAGATCGAGTGCTATCGCCACCGCGTCATCGCGGCCGTACACGTCCTTGCGAAACAGGACCAGGCCGTTCTCATCGGCCCATGCCGTCCAGTAGAGGATGTGCACCGGGATCGGGTGATCGAGATGCACCGACGCGCTCGAAATCAATAGCGGCAGATGGCGGCGGCTCCCAACTAACGCGGCTTGCCCAGCAGGGCGCAACCAGCACCTTCTCGCTACGCGCGCGACCGAGCTGCCGGCGATGTAAACGGCAACGGTCGCCGGGACTTCGGGAGTCTGTGGAGCGTGCTGCGTCCGTAATCATTGGCGCGCGGGCTGTCCTTCTTCGTCACGGCGCCGCTCACGATCGCGGACGAATGCGGCATCGTCACTGGCAAGAAGCTGTGTCCACTCCGCGGCGCCGAAGAGCGCCAGCACGGCCAGATAGATGGCGATGAGCACGAGCGCAAGCGATGACGCGGTCCCGTACGACTGGGTGAAGGACGAGTGCGAGAAGTAGATGGCCAGAAGCAGACGCGCGACGGAGAAGAGCAGCGCGCCGCCGGCCGCTCCCTGCAGCACGTCGCGCCACCGGAGCTCGACGTCGGGAACCCATTTGATCGTGATGGTGAACAGCACGGCGATGAGGACCGTCGAGGCGAAGAAGTCGACGACACGCCAGATCATGACGTCGGCAAACGGCAGGCGCGGCAATGCCGCATGCGCCATCGCGAGCAGCGACGTTGCGGCAACCGTTGCGGCGACGAAGAGGATCACCGCGACCACCATCACCACGGCGATCGCCTGCGCGACAACCGCGTGGAGCCAGCCACGACCGCTCCGGCGCGGCACGTCCATGACCATATCGAGTGCGGCGCGGAGATGGCCGAACACGGCGGACGCTCCTGCGATCAGAAGCACGACACTCACGATCGTGAATCCGGTCGAGCTCGATTCGGACGCGGCGCGGGCGACGTGTCCGATGGCCTTGGCGATGCGTGGATTGAGGACGGTCGCGGCCGAGGAGACGAGCTGCCGGCGGGCGGCAGAATCGCCGATTGCGAAGTTGGCGACACTCATGAGAAGCGCGAGCATCGGCGCCAGGGAAAAGACCGCGAAGAAGGAGACGCCGGCAGCGAGCAGCGCCGCATGATCCTTCGACCAGTGGTGAACGAACCGCTTGACCACGCTTCCTGACGGTGCAATCGCGTCTCCAGCCGGAAGACCGGAGGAAGTTCGCATGCCGGGATCTCTTCGTCCATCCAGAAACGGTTCTGCCGACAGACGTCGCATTCTTTTCTTTGAGCGCCCTGATCCAATTCCACACGCCCCGGCATCGCTCATGAAATCATGACGCATGAATGAGAACGCGATGAGCGAACGCCGCCGACGCCGCGAGATCGCCGCCGGTATCACGGCGGCGCTGGCGGTCGCGTTGATCCTCGGTCTTCTGTGGTTCACACGAATGATCGTTCTCCTCACGATCCTCGGCGCCATTTTTGGCGTTGCCCTCGGCCGCGGCGCGGCTTTCCTCGCACCCCTGCGCATTCCCCGTTCGCTCGCGGCCGTGCTGATCATGGCAACGCTGCTCGGAGGCGCCGCCGCGCTCACCTGGGCGGTCGCGCCCGCACTGGCTGCGCGGTTGCGGGATGTCGGACACGACGTTCCAGCGGCACTCGACCGCCTCGAGGAAGCGATCGGCCACCGGTCGATCGCCGGTGTGCCGCTTCCAACCGTCGACCTCCACGCGCCCCGCCTGTTGCGCAGCATCTTCACATCACAGTCGGCGGCGCTCACGCAGATGCTGTTTCCCTTCCTTGCGAATGCGGTCACCGCGCTTGCGGGCGTCATCGTTGTATTGTTCATCGCGCTCTACGTCGCCGCGGAGCCCGGACTCTTACCGCGAGGCGGTCCTACGCCTCGTTCCGCCCGGGCGACGTCCGTCCGCCGATGCGCTCCTCGCGCAGATCGCCGACATCGTTACGCACTGGCTGGTGGCGCGCCTTCTGGGGCGATGGTCGCGGTTGGGGCCGTGTCGGGTCTCGCGTTCTGGGCGATCGACCTGCCCGCCGCCGCCGCACTCGGCATCATCGCCGGGCTGCTCGAGTTCATTCCGTTCTTCGGTCCGATCGCCAGCGCCGTGCCTGCCATCGCGGTGGGCTTTCTCGTGTCGCCGGTGAAAGCGCTCTATGTCATCGTGATCTGCATCGTCATCCAGCAGCTCGAAGGCAACGTCATCACGCCGCTGATCATGCGAAGCCGCATCGCGTGCCTCCGCTCGTGACGATCGTCTTCGTCACCGCTTTCGGCATCCTGTCTGGCATCGTGGGGATGCTCGTGGCCGAGCCTGTCGCTGCAATCACGATCGCTGCCACGCGCGCTCTTTATGTCGAGCCGATGGAAGCATCGAGCGCCGCGGACGTCTCGACCTGACGTTGGCCGAACCAGCGGACAAACAGCGGCACGAGGAACAACATGCATCCGAAGATCAGGTGGTAGGCCAACCACCAGCCGGGAGCAACCATCTGCCGATCGAGCATGACCCGGTTCAGCCACGGAAGAACCAACCACGTATTGACGGCCCAAACGCCGACGGCATACAGCGCGCCGACAACGAGCGATGCACCAGCGCCCAAACGGTTCCCGATCGCCACGAACAACATTCCGAGAGCAGCCGACATGACCATATGAGTGAGAAGCCCGGCGACGATCGCAGCAGGGCCGCCGATGATGGCCATCACACCCCAGTAGAGCGCGGCGATCAGTTTCATCGGAAGCCAGAAGCCTAGTCCCAGCGCGTAACCGTGAATCATGGCGGTCAGTCCCATGGCCATTCCGGCGATCATCCCGGCAGCCGCGCCGGCGCCAGCTCGTGCAACGGGAGAATATTGATATGGCATTGGCGGATCCTCTTCCTCGATCTAACCGCCCGCACTGGTACCCAGCAGCTTCGCCAGTTCCAGATGCTGACGAAGGATCGGAACAACCTTCGATACGAGGTCCCGCACCTCACCGGCCGGCAACTTGCCGAGAGCGTTCTCCAGGTTACTGATCGCTGTGTCGTGCCCCTCGATCATCATCTGCAGAAACATCGCGTCGAACGCCGCGCCGCTCATCTGCTGCAGTTGCTGCTGCTTCTGCATCATCTGCTGCATCTTCGGAAAACTCGGGAGCTCGGGCGGAGGAAGCAGCGCCTGCCCCTGCGCTTTCGACAGCATCTGCACTTTTTGATCGGCAAAATGGTGATCGCGGTAGAGGCGATCGCCATAACGGCGAACCATCTCTGCTGCGCCCTTCTGCTGTGCGGCCTGTCCGAGATGCATCTCCATCTCGTTGACCGCATGCATCGTCGACAGGACGATCTGCCGCGGATCGGGAGATGGTGCCGCTTGCACGCGAACCGCACCGCCGGCAATAAGAGAAAGAGTGATGGCCAGTGACATCGCGTGCTGTCTCATGCCTGTTTGTGCGTGCAACCGCGATGCCGCGCTTCACTCACGCGTGTGCAAAAAAATTGCACACGCGTGTACGAAAAATCGCACGTGGAGAGCTCATCGCGCCTCGATGATGCCCGACAATTGACCCGCGGCCGTTGCATGGCCGGTCCTCTTTGTCGCACGAGCACGCTTCCGTGGGCAGATGTGCTGCCTCATCAGGTTACGTGAGCGATGGTACGGCGCCACCAGCGGTTGTAGCGCGTCCGGTCACGCCAGCTACTGCTCGCAGCAGATCCTGCGGTGCAAAGGGCTTTTTCACGTAGTCATTGAAGCCAGCCGCGATTGCGAGCTCGCGTTGTAGCGGACCGCCATACGCGGTGAGGGCCACTGCCGGGATGCGGCTCTGCTCGCCTTCGTGGGCACGAACGCGGCGGACGAGAGAATGACCATCCTCCGTGGGCATTGCGATATCGCTAAGAAGAACATCGAAGGATTGCTGCGAGGTCTGCTCGAAAGCTTCCGCGGCGCTGCTCGCCAGGACTACCGAGGCACCGCTCCCGCGCAGGACAGTGGCGATGATTGTCCGCATCTCCAACTCGTCATCGACGACCAGCGCGCGCAAACCTGCCAACGAGATTTTCGCCTCGACGGTGGTCTCGCGGGACGCGCCGCCAGAATTCAACATCCTCGGCGGCGTAGCCGGGGCGCGGTCGCGAGCGGGAAGCACAACGGTGAATGTCGCGCCCTGCCCGGGTCCCTTGCTCTCGGCTCGTACGGTGCCACCGTGCATCTCCACGAGCTGCTTGACGATGGAGAGTCCCAGCCCGAGTCCACGATGCTGCCGCGTGCTGCTTCCGCCCTCCTGGCTCAAGCTCTCAAAGACCCTTGGCAGGAAGTCGGGACTGATTCCCTGACCGGTATCGCTCACTGCAACTTCGATGTGGGATTCCTCAGAAGAAAGGCGGATCCGGATGCTGCCTCCTGCCGGTGTGAACTTCACGGCGTTGGACAAGATGTTCCAGAAGATCTGCTGGAGACGCGTGGCGTCGCCATAGACGCGCGAAGCGTCGCGTGCGAACGACTTTTCAATGCGGATGTTCTTGTTCTCAGCGGCAGGCGTGATCGCCCGGATGGCCAGGAGCAAGGTGGCTGCTACATCGACCATATTGCTGGTCAGCTCCAGCTTCCCGGTGAGAAGGCGCGACACGTCGAGCATGTCGTCGATGAGCCGTGACTGCGCCCGGGCGGATTGGCGTATGGAATCGATTGCAAGCAGCTGCGTCTCGGCGTCGAGCTCGCCGCCCATGAGAAGCTCGGACCATCCGAGAATGGACGTGAGGGGCGTGCGCAGTTCATGGGAGCTCGTCGCGAGAAACTCGTCTTTGGAGCGGGAGAGTGCTTCAGACTCGCGGTACTGCCGAACGAGATTCTCTTCGACACTCTTCCGGTCGTCGATGTCGGTGCTCGAGCCCACCCAGATCGTGATCGCTCCGTCAGCATCACGCATCGCGGAGGCACGGGAGAGAAACCATCGATACGTTCCATCGCTGCCGCGAAAGCGGCACTCGTGCTGGAACGAATCGCCGCTCTCGATCGAGTGGCGCCACCGCCGTGTGTGCTCCTCGACTTCATCCTCGTGGGCGAACCCCATTCGGCCGGACTTGTAGACTTCTTCGCCCGTGAGTCCGGTGAACTCCGTCAACTGACGGTTCACGTAGTCGATGTCTCCCCTGGGCGTCGCCGTGAAGATCATGAGGGGCATCGACTCTGCGAGGAAACGGAAACGCTCGGAACTGACGAGCGCTGCCTGCTCCGCCCATTTCCTGTCGGTGATGTCGCGAATGTTGCACTGAATGACCTTCAGGTCGCCGACCATGTAGGAGTTGCTGACGAACTCCACTTCCACGCTTTTTCCCTGCTTGGTCTCTAGCGGCATGTCCTCATAGCGGATGTAGCCCTTCTTCTTGAGTTGCTCCATCGCCGCCTGGCTTTCGTCCTTGTCGGAGAAGAGGCCGATTTCCCAAAGCTCCGTGCCCACCAATTCGTCGAGCGAATACCCGAGCAGATCGATGACGAAGGGGTTCGCATCCATGATCTTTCCGCTCTCTTCATCGAGGATCAGGATTGCGTCCTGTGCGGTTTCGAAAAGCCGCCGATACCGCGCTTCAGAGGAGGCCAGGACCTGGGCCGCTGCTGCACGCTCGGTGATATCGCGAATGTTGCACTGAATGACGCTCCGTCCGTCGACCTTGTAGGTGTTGCTGACGAACTCCACGTCGACGCGCTTACCCTGCTTGGTCTCCAGGGGGATGTCCTTGTACCGGATGAAGCCCTCCCTCTGGAGTTGCTCCATCGCCGACTTGCTCTCCTCCTTGTCAGAGAAGAGGCCAATCTCCCAAAGCTCCTTCCCGATCAATTCGTCGAGCGAGTAGCCGAGCATGTCGATGACGAAGGGATTGGCGTCGATGATCGTCCCTCCCCGTTTCTCGGCGTCGAGGATGAGAATGGCATCTTGCGCGGTCTCGAAAAGTCTTCGATAGCGAGACTCGGAAGCTTCCAAAGCTGACTGCCCAGGTGAAGCATTGGGAAGGACCATACCTGTAGCGGTGCAATTCATTATCCATGAAGCCCCATATTGGAGAACCGCCGAATCCAAGGAATCCACGATTCCCACAAGCCAACGACCGCAGCATCAGATTCGCCCGAAACGCTGTCGATGAAGTGAAATGACGCCGTCATCCTCGATCCCATCGTTCGCACGATTCACGCTCCGCCCCGCGCACCATCGTGCCATGATCACAGAGCCATCAAACACAGCGCGCCTGCCACAAACAGGCACGGATGTACGACCAGGGCACCACGAGGCTCTCGGTAAGCGGGATCAAAGGCTCGGACCTCAGGGCCGGCCAGCGATCCATTCCAGCGCTTCGCGCTCGTGACCCCTGTCATAGGCTCTTGCCTCGGGCTGAACGAATGGCATCGATCAGCAGTCTGATTTTCCCATACTGACGGATGAGCGCATCCATTGTGGGAGCGATCTGGCGAAAGTCATCAGACGTCAATTTGTCCGGCAGGGTGATCCTCACCGCATTGCCCGAGATGATCGGTCACTGTCGGTTGCCGCGATTTGAGCCGGCACAGATCTACATCCTGCGTCGAACTGCAGCGGGAGCGTCCCTTACCGCACAATCACCACAATCACCGCGCTGCGTCCGCTTGCTGAGGCTGCTGCGCGTCTTTTGGCCGCTTGTCACCGGCCCAGTACGCCAGACGTCCGTAATGGTCATACAGACGTATCTCGTACTCCCGCTCGACGGCAGCGGCCGCGTTCCACACAGGGCTGTTCTTGATTGCCTGTCGGGACATGTCGACGTAGACCTTTTGTTCTTCCCAACTAACGCGGCTTGCCCAGCGGGGCGCAACCAGCACCTTCTTACCGAGCCACCAGTTGCTGGTGTCAATCACCAGATAGCGCAACTCCCAGCTCTCATCATCCACGATGAAATCGTCGACGTGGCCAATCGTTTCGTCACTTCCCTGAATGTGGTATCCGCGCAACTTGGCGGCGCTTCGCAAATGGACGTCGCCGGGTGCCTGGTCGGAACTCCCAGAAAATGTCGCCCCGGGGCCTCCGCCTGCGAGCAGCCCTGGATACGCACCAAGGCCCCCAAGTCCCACGGCCCCCCCATAGATGGGATAACCATAGTAGAGGGCGAAGTCCCGCTCGTGTTGACGGGAGACTGGTTTGTCGACGTCGACGCTCGGGCTGTTCTTGACCTTGTCTACCGTCAGAGCCAGGAGGAAGCGGTTGCCCTCCCAGTCGGCCTGGCGAAAGGACGCTGGCGAGATCAGCACCCGACGACCATCAAAGAATCCACCCGTTTGGACCACGAGGTGTTTAATCGTCCAGGAGTCGTCGTCAACAAGGAAATCCTTCACGGTTCCGACTTCACCATCACTGGCTTCAACAACGAACTCTTCGAGATCTCTCAACTTTCGTAACATGACCTTCATCTCCAGCCCGGGCACTTGCTATTCCCGGACGGGATTAATCCTGCAGGACTAGAGCCAATGGCCGGGTCGTCGTGGCGCACCAAAGAGCCGTGCGCCAATGACCGGTAAGGCCTCACTTGGTCACCCGCAACTCGCTAATGCCGCGGTCGTCGTGTGACCGTTTGTGCTTTTCTCCCTCAATTATCAACATGTGCGCTTTGGTATAGCAGCACTCGACCATACCGAGCATGGGGGACTGCCACCCCCGCGGGAACATGAGCCTGCTCGCTTTCGCTCCTGGAAACCATCTTGCAGGGGATCGTGGCCGAACACCCCTGTCGATGAAGTGAAAATACACCCTTTTCCCGATCCCATCGATCGCACGATTCACGGAGCACGGATCCGCGGCACCATCGTGCGATTGACAATGAGTTACCGGCCACCTCAGACGCAGGCTGCCAGATGACTCCGGCCAACGCTCCGAAGGAGGCGTCGCATGGAAGATCAAGGAATCGGTGCGCGGCGGTGGGCCATTGCCGAAGGTTACATCCCCGCATGGAGCAACGGTCAGGAGCCCGAATTCACCAGCCACGAAACGGCGTGCCTGCTGAACACGGGTGAGGTCGATGCGCACGTCACGATCACGGTCTATTTCAGCGATCGTGATCCGGTTGGTCCCTATCAACTAGTCGTCGGCGCGCGCCGGACCAAACACGTCCGCTTCAATGACCTGACCGATCCAGCGCCGATTCCGCGGGGAACCGACTATGCCAGCCTGATCGTCTCCGACGTACCCATCGTCGTACAGCACACGCGACTCGACTCGAGGCAGGCCGAGAACGCCCTCATCACCACCATTGCGTACGCGGAGAGGCCATGAGCCCCCCGGGAAGCAAGCTCCCCGCGAATGCCATAGCGTCACAAAGCCACCTAGGTCGCTGGCGCATCCGCTTCGAGCTGTCAGCCCGGGTCGAGGACTCGGACGGCTCCACTCTATGCATCGAGGAGTATCTGGCCGTGATTGGCGAGATTGCGGAACTCGGCATTCGACATCTCGTCATCACGCGCGCGTCACTCCTGCGAGTGCCGGCACTCGAGCGCATGATCACCTACGCGCAGCAGAGGGGGATCCAGACCGCGGGCATTCCAGCGACCGAAACCTCCGAGCTCGAGTTGGTCATCGACGACCACGGAGATATTCGTTTTCGCTGCATAGATGCCGTGATTGGATCGGTGCGGCGCTCGTCCCTGGGAGTGATCTTGCGAAACCTTCCGCCTCCCGTAGCGATGGTGGAGCAGACACGTCGCGAGAGGCCGGCAGTTGCGGTCGCGCCTGTTCAACCGACCGCGCGACGCGTGCGATCTCCGAGGCTCGAAAGGAAACCGCCCGGCAGGCACAGGCACCCCACGCCATGAGACGAATGGATCGCACAGCTATGCCGGGTTCGACGACCAACGAACGATCCGGGATCCCCGCCAACACAGAAGGAGAAATTGAATGAACGTCAGCGACTTTCTCGTGCGCAGGCTCCAGGAGTGGAGCGTGCGCCGCATTTACGGTTTCCCTGGCGATGGAATCAACGGAATCATGGGCGCGCTCAACCGCGCCGATGATGCCATCGACTTCGTTCAGGTCCGCCACGAGGAGATGGCCGCGTTCATGGCCTGCGCCCACGCCAAATTCACCGGCGAGATCGGCGTCTGCGTGGCCACCTCCGGACCGGGAGCGATCCATCTGCTCAATGGCCTCTACGATGCAAAGATGGACCATCAGCCGGTCCTCGCCATCGTTGGCCAGCAGGCCCGCGCGGCCCTCGGCGGCTCGTACCAGCAGGAAGTCGATCTCATCAGCCTCTTCAAGGACGTGGCACACGAATACGTGCACATGGCAACCGTGCCGGGTCAGATGCGTCATCTCGTCGACCGCGCCATCCGCATCGCGTTGTCGGAACGGACGGTGACCTGCATCATCATTCCGAATGACGTCCAGGAGCTCGACTATGCCGAGCCGGCGCGCAAACATGGAACGGTGCACTCGGGCGCCGGCTGGAGCTCGCCTCGAGTCGTTCCAAGTGTCGACGATCTGTCGCGAGCGGCATCGCTCCTGAACGATGGGAAGCGCGTGGCGATGCTCGTCGGTGCCGGTTCCATGCGCGCCACCGATGAGATCCTGGAGGTTGCGGACCTCCTTGGCGCAGGGATCGCGAAGGCGCTCCTCGGCAAGGCTGCCGTGCCTGACGCACTCCCCTTCGTCACCGGTTCGATCGGTCTGCTCGGCACCAAACCATCGTGGGATCTGATGATGGACTGCGACACCCTGCTGATGGTCGGTTCGAGCTTCCCGTACTCGGAATTTCTGCCAAAAGAGGGCGACGCGCGCGGCGTCCAGATCGACATCGATGGACGGATGTTGTCGATTCGCTATCCGATGGAGGTCAGCCTTACCGGCGATGCCAAAGAGACGTTGCGCGCTCTCATTCCTCTTCTGCAGCGGAAGAGCGATCGCTCCTGGCGCGAGAAGATCGAAAAAAGTGTCGCCGAGTGGTGGGAAGTGCTCGAGGCTCGCGCCATGTCCACGGCCAATCCGATCAATCCGCAGCGCGTGTTCCGCGAGCTTTCGCCGCGGCTACCTGAGAATTGCATCCTGGCCTCCGATTCGGGCTCCTCGGCCAACTGGTACGCACGCGATCTGAAAATCCGGCGAGGGATGCTGGCGTCGCTCTCCGGCAATCTCGCCACGATGGGTCCCGGTGTTCCGTACGTGATCGCGGCCAAGTTCGCGTTCCCCGACCGCGTCGCCATCGCCATGGTCGGTGACGGCGCGATGCAGATGAACGGCAACGCCGAGCTACTGACGATCGCGAAGTACTGGGAGGAGTGGAGCGATCCACGTCTCATCATCTGCGTGTTGCACAACAACGATCTCAATCAGGTCACCTGGGAGCAGAGGATCATGGAGGGCGACCCGAAGTTCGAGGCGTCGCAGGTGCTTCCCGACTTCGCCTTCGCCCGCTATGCCGAACTGCTGGGACTGCGCGGCATCCTCGTCGATGATCCGGCGAAGATCGGAGCGGCCTGGGATGCGGCGCTGCGCGAGGAACGTCCGACGGTCCTCGAGTTCATCACCGATCCGGAAGTGCCGCCGCTGCCTCCGCACATCACGCTGAAACAGGCGCAAGGCTTTGCCTCGGCCATCCTCAAGCGTGACCCGCGCGCGGGAGCGATGATCCGCGATTCGCTCAAGCAGATCGCCGATACCTATCTGCCGCATCGGAAGAGTGATGCCTGAGCAACTGCTCATCGAGCCAATTCAGGTTGCCGCGTACCGCATCCCCACTGCTTCGAAGGAATCGGACGGCACATTTGAATGGGACTCGACGACGCTGGTCGCAGTGCACGCCAGCGCCGGCGGGAAGCGCGGATTCGGCTACTCGTATGCAGATTTCGCGACTGCGGAATTGATCCGCAACGCCCTCGCCAAACTGGTCGAGGGCCGCGACGCGTTCGGCATCGAGCGCATCTGGGCCGATCTGATTTACGCGGTCCGCAACACCGGACGACGCGGCGTCGCCGCCACGGCCATCTCGGCGGTCGATGCCGCGCTCTGGGATCTCAAGTGCAAGTTGCTCGACCTTCCTCTGGTCACGCTCCTCGGACAGGTCCGCGACGCAGCACTCCTGTACGGCAGCGGAGGGTTCACGTCGTATTCGATCGAAGAGCTGCGTGACCAGCTCGGAGGTTGGGCCGCCTCCGGCATTCCCCGCGTCAAAATGAAGGTCGGCCGCGATGCCGCCGCCGATCGCGATCGCGTCCGTCAGGCGCGTGACGCGATCGGCACCGGTACCGAGCTTTTTGTCGATGCGAATGGCGCGTACAGCGTCAAGCAGGCAATTGCGCAGGCGGAATCCTTCATGGAATCGAACGTCACATGGTTCGAGGAGCCGGTGTCCTCCGACAATCTCGACGGGCTGCGATTCATTCGAGGCCACGTTCCTGCACCGATGGAAGTGGCCGCCGGCGAGTACGGGTACGAGCTGCAGTACTTCGACGAGATGCTCGCCGCCGGCGCCGTTGACGTGCTGCAGGCCGATGCCACGCGCTGTTGCGGCATCACCGGCTTCATCAAGGCGTCGGTGCTGTGCGAGTCGCGCTCAATTCCTCTCTCCGCTCATTGCGCCCCATCTCTGCATGCGCATCTCGGCTGCGCCCTGCTGCCCGTGCGTCACCTCGAATATTTTTTTGATCACGCGAGAATCGAGTCCATGCTGTTCGAGGGAGCGCTCGTCCCCCAAAACGGTGCATTGCGTCCCGATCTCTCTCGTCCCGGCATCGGTGTCGAGCTGAAGGACGCCGACGCCGCGGAGTACGCACTGTGAGTGATCCTCCGCAGGATCGTCCGCGCCGTTTCCCGCCGATCGATTTTCAATCACTCGCGAATCAATCGCCGACCGCGGCGCGTGCGGAGCATCAGGACCGCATTCAGTCGCTCGATGTGAACGTGGCCTCGCTGGTGGAGACGCTGCGCTCCACTGTTCAGGGCGAAGTGCGCTTCGACGACGGGACGCGCGCCCTCTATGCGACCGACGCCTCGAACTACCGGCAGGTTCCCATCGGCGTCGTCCTCCCGCGGTCCGCTGCCGACGTCGTGGCCACTGTTGCCGCGGCACGCGCGCACGACGCCCCGATCCTTTCGCGCGGCGGAGGGACGTCCCTGGCCGGCCAGTGCTGCAACGTCGCCGTGGTCATGGACATGAGTAAGTACATGCACTCGATCTTCGAGCTCGACGTCGAGAAGAAATTCGCGCGCGTCGAGCCGGGGATCGTTCTCGACGATCTGCGCAATGCCGCGGAGAAACATACCCTCACGTTCGGTCCCGATCCGGCTACGCACACGCACTGCACGATCGGCGGCATGATCGGCAACAACTCCTGCGGCATGCATGCGCAGATGGCAGGAAAGGTCGTCGACAACATCGAGGAGTTGGAAATCCTCACTTACGACGGCGTGCGGATGCGCGTCGGTCCGACGAGCGACGACGAGCTCGAGTCGATCATCGGCGAAGGCGGCCGGCGCGGCCAGATCTACAGCGACCTCAGGAAACTGCGCAACAAGTACGCCGATCTGATTCGGGAGCGCTATCCGAAGATTCCCCGGCGCGTGTCGGGCTACAACCTCGACTCGCTGCTCCCCGAGGCCGGCTTCGATGTGGCGAAGGCATTGGTTGGATCGGAGTCGACGTGCGTGGTCGTGCTCGAAGCGAAATGCCGTCTGATCTGGTCTCCGCCGGCACGGACGCTCGTGGTGCTCGGGTTCGATGACGTCTACATCGCCGGCGATCACGTGAAAGAGGTGCTGCCGTTCAAACCGATTGCGCTGGAAGGGATGGATGACCGGCTGATCGAGGACATGAAAAAAAAGAAGATGCATCCCGGCGATGAGGCGCTGCTGCCACCGGGAAACGGATGGCTGGTGTGTGAATTCGGTGGTCACACGAAGGAGGAGGCAGACGAGCAGGCAAAGAAAATGATGGAGGCCCTGAAGCGCGGCAAGGTCGTTCCTTCGATGAAGCTTTACGATGACAAGCGCGAAGAGAACATGGTCTGGCAGATGCGCGAATCGGGGCTCGGGGCGACGGCGAATGTCCCCGGCCAGCCGCCAACCTGGTCAGGATGGGAAGACTCCGCGGTTTCACCTGATGACGTCGGCAACTACCTGCGCGACCTTCGAAAGCTGCTCGAGAAATACGAGTATGGATGCGATCTTTACGGCCACTTCGGTCAGGGTTGCATTCACACCCGAATCGACTTCGACCTCGAGACTGCTCCCGGGATCAGGAAGTTCCGAGCGTTCCTCGACGACGCCGCCGATCTGGTCGTTTCGTATGGTGGCTCGCTCTCCGGCGAGCACGGCGACGGCCAGTCGAAGGCCGACATGCTCCCGAAGATGTTCGGGCCCGAGCTCATCGAGGCGTTCCGGGAGTTCAAAGCCATCTGGGATCCGCAATGGAAGATGAATCCCGGAAAGATCGTCACTCCATATCACCCGACTGAAAATCTCCGCATCGGCGTGCAGTACCGGCCGTGGGCGCCGAAGACATACTTTCAATTTCCGGAGGACGAAGGTCTCTTCAGTCATGCCACGCTCCGCTGCGTCGGCGTCGGAAACTGCCGGGAGCTCGACAAAGGGACGATGTGTCCGAGTTACATGGTCACTCGCGAAGAGGAGCATTCGACGCGCGGCCGTGCTCATCTCCTTTTCGAGATGTTTCAGGGCGAGGTGATTCCGGCGTCGTGGAAGAACGAGAGTGTCAAGGAAGCGCTCGACCTCTGCCTGGCCTGCAAGGGTTGCAAGGGCGACTGTCCGGTCAACGTCGACATGGCGACGTACAAAGCGGAATTCCTGTCGCACTACTACGCAGGACGTCTGCGCCCGGCGGGCGCCTATGCGGCGGGATGGATCTGGTGGTGGTCGCGGCTCGCTTCGCTCGCGCCCTCGCTGGCCAATGCCGTCATGAACCTGCCGATCGTGAAGAAGCTCAGCGGCATCGCGCAGGAGCGCGAGATGCCACGGTACGCATCCGAAACGTTCGTTGCGCGATTTCGCCGCCGCGAGCCGCGCGTGCGCGACGCGCGCAAGCGGGTGATGCTCTGGCCCGACACGTTCAACAACTATTACCATCCGGAAACGGCGATGGCGGCGGTGGAGGTGCTCGAGCACGCCGGCTACGAAGTGACGATCCCGCGCGAGCCACTCTGCTGCGGGCGACCGCTCTACGACTTCGGTTTCCTGGGAATGGCGAAGACACGCCTGCGTGACGTCATGCGCTCGCTGCGCCCGGAGCTGGAGAACGGGACGCCAATCATTGGCCTCGAGCCGAGTTGCATCTCGGTTTTTCGCGATGAGCTGCACGGACTTTTTCCGGCCGACGAGGACGCCATGCGGCTCGGCAGGCTCTTCGTCACCCTGAGCGAGTTCATCGAGCAGCAGGGAGATTCGTTCGTCGTGCCGAAACTCGCGAAGAAAGCTCTCGTCCAGGCACATTGTCATCACAAAGCGATCATGAAGTTCGAGCCCGAGGTGAAGGTCATGAAGAAGATCGGACTCGATCTCGACATGCCCGACACCGGATGCTGCGGCATGGCCGGCGCGTTCGGCTTCGAGAGCGATCACTACGAAATCTCGATCCGCGCCGGCGAGCGAATGCTGCTGCCGAAGGTTCGCGATGCGGCGCCCGATACATTGATCATTGCTGACGGATTCAGTTGTCGCGAGCAGATCGAGCAGACGACGCATCGACAGGGATTGCATCTTGCGCAGGTTCTGCAGATGGCGCTGCGCGAAGGCCCGCGGGGCGAGCAGGGCGACTATCCGGAGCGCCGCTACGTCGAAACGCGTCCGGCCGCTTCGTGGCGTCAGTACCTTGTCCTCGGTGCCGCCGCCCTTGGGTTGGCCGGAACGGCGTTGATGGTCTTGCGGAAGTTTGCAAAAAAGAATCGCAAACCGAACGATGACTAAGTTCGGGTGGAGTGTGAAGGTTCGACCGGCTGGCTCTGCTGGCTGCGCTCGGATCGCGGCTCAGTTTTCGGTCTGATCCTCGAAGAGTCAGCCTATGACTTGCAGCGCCCATCGATATGAGTCGTGGCCTTGCAGCGACGATGTGTCGCTCGCACTGGTGGCATCGTCATGCCATCAGCGCGCGGAACCAGTGTCAGCAACCATCGAGCAGGTTCCACCCCGGCCCGGCGTTCTTCCGCCGAGCATGATCACGATTGGCCGGACGCCCAACGTAACAACAACAGGCAGTCCGCCCCTGGGAAAACACTCACGCCTCTCTGGAAAATATCGAGATCGGTGACGACAGGATTACGACTGGACGCTTGCTTCCGCGAATCAACACCCAGTTCCGGATCACGAATCGAGGAACGATTCCCCATGACCTGGTTTTCCGTGGCTCTGACGACCCCATCGATGTTCCCACGCTCGCGCCGCATGAAACGGTGTACCTCGCGCTGCCGATCACGGATCAGCGCTATTCACTCCACGGCAGCCGGACGTCGGGAACATACCTCAGGTGCGAGAGCAGCGCCGAACGAGCGCAAGGCCTGCAGTGAGAGCGAGGCTGATCAGCAGAAAGATCATGATGCCGACGACCATCACGATGGATACGACCCTGAGATGATTGAACACCGCCGAGGCGCCGAAAATCAGGAGGATGGCGCTAACGATGGTGACGCCGGATGAGCGGTCGGTGGTGATCGTCGAAGCGATGCCGGCGATGGCCGCAGCGGTTCGCGGTGTGACGAACCTTGCGATCGAGGCGGCGAGGTGCTGTTGCGCCGAAGCACGTCCGTCGAAAATCGACGCCGCTGCCATGATTAGGGAAAGCAGGGGACGATGGAGAAGATCGCGTAAAGCGCAACGCCTCCTGCCATCAACGCTCCATGGTCACGTCCCCATTTTGCGAGCAATTCCCGGCCGAATGCCCACGCCGATTGCATCAGCCGTTTCATCGCGATAAAGAGCATCTCACGACGCCACGACTCCCTCGCATACCGCGCCGACGGTCGCCAGGGACCTATCGGTTTCGCTTTGGAGGGCGCGTGCGGCCGCTTTGCAGGGTGTGCTGTATCGACCCGATATGTCGGCGTCGGCTTTGAGACGCGGCTGACAGCCTGCTGCACGCAAGGCGGCGCTTTTTTCGTTGCGTTCCCTCTTCGGAAACCGCGCCACAATCACGCGCCGGCGCGGGCGCATGTCTTGCACCGACTCAAGACCTCCGCCGTGATACGCCGGCAAGAAGGACGACGATATGAAATGCAACGCGTGCGGCAACATGAACTGTGGATGCGACAAGGGCGGTAAGTGCAGTTGCGCGAAGGACTGCGCCTGCGTGAAGAAGCGTTAGGGCTCCAATTCGCTTCCAGGTGATCCGTGTCGGGATCAACGACACGCCGTTGCGTCGGCCAGGCCGGTCTACCGTTAAGTCAGCGGAAAGCATTCGCTGTCTACTGAGCCCCGGATGTGGCGCGTCCCCCGCCGATCAGAAAGTAAGAAGTGCGACTATCCGGAGCTCTGCTACGTCGAAACGCGTCCGGCCGCTTCGTGGCGTCAGTACCTTGTCCTCGGTGCCGCCGCCCTTGGGTTGGCCGGAACGGCGTTGATGGCCGCGCGACGGTTCGCAAAGTGGAATCGCAAGCGCGAACAACGATGAGTGCGCGTGACGCCACCGCTGAGCACGAGAGCGAACGCTATCGCCCGATTTCCGACTATGCCCTGATCGGAGACTCGCGATCGGCGGCGCTGATCTCGCGTGAAGGCTCGATCGACTGGCTCTGTTGGCCGCGCTTCAACAGCGGTTCTGTCTTCGGCCGGCTTCTCGATGCGGATCACGGCGGTTACTTCGCCATCCACCCGACGGTTCCCTACGATACGAAGCGCCGTTATCTCGAGGCGACGAACGTGCTCGAGACCACGTTCGTCACAGCATCCGGCTCCGTCGTGCTGCTCGATCTGATGCCGGCGCTGACAGAAGAGCGGAAGGCCACCCGACTCCTGCCACTTCGCGAGTTGCTCCGTCGCGTCGAATGCATCGCAGGCGAGGTTCCCATGGTAGCGACTTGCGAATTCCGTCCGGACTATGGGCGTGGGATTCCCTCTTTGCAACGTCGCGGAACCGACTCCGTAGTTTGCATGAAGGGACCGGAGGTCTGGCATCTCCGATCGGAAGTTCCGATGGAGATCGACGGACGGGGGCAGTGCCGCGCGGCATTCGCGATGCGCCAGTCACACCGCTTCGATTTTGCGCTTTCCTACGAGTCCCATGCGCCGGCGGTCCATTCCCGCATCGGCCGGGATGCCGATGAAGTGATCGAAGACTCGATCTCGTTCTGGAAGGAGTGGTCAGCTCAGCTTCGTTACGAAGGACCGTACCAGAAGGAAGTGCTGCGCAGCGCTCTGACCTTGAAGCTGCTGACGTACGCGCCCTCGGGAGCAATCGTGGCGGCGCCGACCACGTCGCTCCCGGAGCACATCGGCGGCGTACGAAACTGGGACTATCGTTACTGCTGGCTGCGCGATGCTTCCTTCACGGTCGCCGCGCTTTATGACTGCGGGTTCGAGACCGAAGGAGGCGCTTTCGTCGACTGGCTCCTTTACTCCACCCGGCTGACACAACCGAAGCTGCAGATCCTCTACGACGTATTCGGTGAGTCAGATCTGCCGGAAATGAAGCTCGACAATCTGGCCGGCTATCGCGGCTCACGTCCCGTTCGCACCGGTAACGGTGCCCACGATCAGTTTCAGCTGGACGTGTATGGCGAGGTCCTCCGAGCCATCGAGGAGTTCACCAATCGGGGCGAGTTGCTCGGCCGGGACGCGCAACGAATGGCTGTCAGGCTCGCGGAGATCGTCGTGGCCCGGTGGCGCGAGCCCGACAATGGAATATGGGAAAAACGTTCCGGGCGCAAACAACACGTCCACGCAAAAATCATGGCGTGGGCCGCGCTCGATTCCGCGCAGCGCATGGTCGAGAACGGCCGGTTGCGTGGAGATGCTTCGCGCTGGCGGCGTGTGAGGGACGAGATCAAAGCCGAAATCCTCGATCGTGGTTTCAATCGCGTGCTCCGGTCGTTTGTCAGTGAATACGACGGCGACGAGCTCGACGCCAGTCTGCTCTATGCGTCACGAGTGGGATTCCTGGAGGGCGATGACTCCCGCCTGATCGGTACCATCGATGCCATCCGCGGGACGCTTGGACACGATGACCTGGTCTACCGTTATCGCACCGACCAGACCGACGACGGACTTCCTGGCGGCGAAGGGGCATTTTTGGCCTGCAGTTTCTGGCTCGTCGAAGCTCTCGTTCTCGCCCGGCGTCTCGACGACGCGCGGGAAATCTTCGAGGCGCTTCTGAGTCATGCGAATGACGTCGGGCTCTTCTCTGAAGAAGTCGAGGCGACTGATGGCCGCTTGCTGGGCAACTTCCCTCAGGCTCTGACTCACATGAGTCTGATCAATGCTGCTCTGTGCCTCGATCGCCAGACTCCACGGCGCGGGGCGCAACACCCTGAGAAGGCTGATCCAGCGGTCGAGGAGCGATCTCACGTGAAGGCGTAGAAGCCGCCGAGGACTACACCGAACAGAGCATGGGCGACCAGCAGCACGATCGGCGTCCTGCGGCCATAGTTGAGGCCCATGCGCCCGGGCGGCTCGAGCAGGCGGGTCGGCTGCGGGCCCCGAGCGTCCGAGACCATCCGCGGATGGATTGCGGGAAGGAGAGGCAGGACGACCAGGCAGACCACGAGACCCTGAAGGATTCCGACTGCCCCTCCTAGCCACCATGAGCTCATCCCAAGTGAAGCGAAGATCGCCCCGTAGAAGAAAGCTGCGGCCAAGCCGATCAGCACGTGCATCCCGTAACCGATCGCCTTCGCGCGGTCACGGCGCGGGGTAACCATTGTTCCCAGGATGAAGGACATGTCGATCCTGGTGATCCCCAGACTCTGCGCCGAGAGAAGCGATACCGTGAGAATCAAGGTGGCGACGAAGCCCCATAGAAGGAGTGAGCCCATTTTCAACATGACCTGCAGGACTGCAGCGGTTCACGTTTCGATCCAATCTGCCCCGCCGCGACGCGAGTGATGCGTTTTGCGAACGGGAATGGATCATATCTGCCGATGCGGATCGCGTTTCGCACTCCGTCTGCAGCAGATGGATCGCTTCAGGGCCGTCATGGAGATCGTCGGGACCGCCGTTGACGCGGCCGGCGTGACGATCGTCGTGATTGGGGCGGCACTTGCCACGGTGTGGTTCGCGTTTTTCAAGCCGCCGGCCGGAGTTGATCGCTACAGGTTCTACCGTCAGAACCTCGGCAAGGCGATTCTCCTCGGCCTCGAGTTTCTGGTGGCCGGCGAGATCATCCGCACCGTCGTGGTCGCGCCGACTCTGAATAACGTGCTCATCCTGGGCGTCATCGTGCTCATCCGGACGTTCCTCAGCATGGCACTGGAACTCGAGATCGCAGGGAACTCGCCGTGGAAACGATCCGTCTCGCTCGGACTGAAAGCCCTCCAGGACCGGCCGCACGTGTCATAAAACGCACGGTCGCAGCCGCGGTCCTCATCTGTCTCTTCATGGCATCGTCATGCCAGCGGAGGACAGAACCAACCTCAGAAACCATCGGACAGGCCCCTGCGCGGCGTGACCAACCATCGCTCACAAGGGAATGATCAGATGCTCTTTTCAACACCGTTCGGGTCAAGAATTGCAAACCGTGGAGATTTCCGTTGAGGGTTCCCGCGAATGGTCATCGACGGGAACGGGGCGCATTCCAGATCAGCCGGAACAACGGCAATGCCAGCAACGGAATGATGGTCCACTGGAGGAGCGGCGTCACTCCCAGCCCGAATACGACCGGCATACGCGCGTCGTACTGCCACCGCCCCGAGGCCAGAGCCCAGCGCTCGAATAGGATTGTGATTCCGAGTGCGGTTACGAGAAATGTTGCCGTGCTTGGAGCGAGACCCTGGCGCATGAGGGGCCATTCGAGCTGTCGGGACACGGCAGCCGCGAGGGCAAAAGCGATCGCCGTGATCACCACATCGCCGGCGGCGGCGATGAAGCAGCGCCGAGTGGCCGTCCAGAACGGGAGCGCCTGCATGTTCGCGAACAGCCCGCCTTGCGCCATCTCCCAGCCGAAGTTGACCGCAAAGATCAGCACAGCGAACAGGATCCAGCGGACCATCATCGTTTTCCGAGAAGCTTCACGATCGCGAGGACGAGAATGACGACGAGCAGCACGCCCGCCAGCGTCCAGATCCACATCGAAGCCATCATTCCGCTCATACCCGACATGGATTACCTCCTCTGTTCAGCGATGGGCGATCCGCATCGCAGTGGGTACCGACCGGCCGGCGAATCGAGCGACGCGGCCGGGAAGGATTCCGCTCACCGCCGCACCGGCGATCAAGAGCAAGAGTGCGGCCGTCATCGCTCGCGGCAGATCTTTCACAGAAGACCCGGTGCTCGCGCCGAAGTAGAGCGGCTGAATGAGCCGGACGTAGTAGTACAGCGACAGGGCGGTATTGATGGCCATGACAATGGCGAGCCAGGACCAGCCGGCGGAGATCGCGGCGCCGAAGAGCATCGCCTTGGCCGGGAAGCTGCCGAAGGGCGGAAAGCCGGCCAGAGCGAGAGCGCTGACTGCCAGCGCCGCCGAAGCGAGGGGCAACGCGTGTGAAGCGCCGGCGAAGTTGGCGATTTCATCGGAACCGGTTGCTCGCTCCAGCGCATCGACGGCGACGAACGCTCCGAGATTCATGAACACATACACGAATAGATAAAAGAGAAGTCCCGATACCGCGAGCGGGTCGCGCAGGGCCGCGGCGACTCCGGCGAGCAGGTAGCCAGCCTGCGCAATCGACGAATACGCGACCAGTCGCTTCGCGCTGCTCTGGCGCAGCGCGGCTACATTGCCGAGCGTCATGGTGGTCGCCGCGAGGACCGCGATGCCTGACGACCAGAATCGCTCGTCATGTGGAAATGCCGTCAGCACCGTTCGCAGCAGGACCGCGAATGCCGCGGCCTTCGGAGCCACCGAGATGAAGCCGGCGATCGGTGCCGGCGCTCCCTGATATGCGTCCGGAACCCAGGCGTGAAACGGGACGATGGCCGCTTTGTATCCGTACCCGGCGAGAATCAGCGCCAGTGCCACAAGACCGGTATGTCCCGGCATCCCGGCGAGCTTCGATCCGATTTCCGCGAGTGACAGCGAGCCTGTCAAGCCGTAGAGAATCGCCATCCCGTAAAGCATCACCGCGCCTGCCGCCGCCGAGAACAGGAAGAATTTGACCGCCCCCTCCGTGGCCAGCCTGCTCTCCTTGTCGATCGCGATCAGAAGGTAGGAGCCGACGGTCGTGACCTGCAGGAACAGCGCGATCAGGGCGAGATCAGTGCTTGCCGCCAATCCGAACACTCCCAGGCATGTCAGAAGCAGCAGCGGAGCGACTTCCGCTTCGCGCGCCTTCGCGCGGAAATGCGATTCCGTTGCAAGAAGAGTCAGCGCCGTCGCCGCGATTCCGATCACCTTCGTGAACGTCGCCAGCGGATCGATGGCGTAGGTACCGTAGAAAACCATGATCGTGTTCCACGAAGTCATCCGGGCGGTTGCGATCGCGGCCGCGGCAAGGACGACGAGTGCCAGCCAGTGATTGATGTGTTTCCGGTTCAGCGGAAGGAACGATCCGAGCGGCAGCAGAACGAGAACACCGCCGGCGAGGATCAGCTCCGGCACGATCGCCCACAGTTCCATTCCTCGCATGCGAATCACCTGACCGCCGCGAACGGGCCGCGCGTCAACGCCAGCTCGATGATGTTCACGAGCGGGCCGGGAATGACGCCGAGCAACAGAACGAGAGCAACGAGCGAGAAAGTCGTAGCCAGCTCGATCTTCGTCAGCGGCGCGAGCGATGCCCATTCGTCCGGCAGCGGCCCCATGAGAACGCGTTGGATCGTCCAGATGAACATGGCCGTCGTGATGACAATCGCGAACAACATCCCGGCGGCCCCCCAGGGAAAGACCGCGAGCGTGCCGAGGACGATCTGCACTTCAGCAGCGAAGTGGACCAGCGGAGGAAGCCCGAACGACGCGAACATCATGAACGCAGTGATCGAACCGTAGAGCGGGAGCGCTTTCCAGATGCCGGAGAGCCGCGCGATCTCACGGGTCTTCGTCCGGTCCGCGAGGATGCCGACGAGAAAAAACAGCGCGCCGGTGACGAGGCCGTGTGCCACGAGCTGATAGCTCGCACCGGTCGCAGCCGCGGCGCGGTCCGCCATCTTCGCGCCGGCCACCGACGCCGCGGCGACACCCAGGAGGACGTACGACATGTGATTGACGCTGGAGAACGCGACGAGCCGTTTCAGATCGGGTTGCGCCATCGCCACCGCCGCTCCATAAATCGCCGAGATCACGGCAAGCGTTGCGATCGGCGCCGCCCATGCGCTGAACGCTTCCGGAAGAGTGGGAAGGGCGACGCGAAGAAAACCATAACCTCCGAGCTTCAGCAGCACGCCCGCCAGCATCACGCTTCCTTCCGTCGGCGCCTCGGTATGTGCGTCGGGGAGCCACGAATGGAACGGAACGACCGGCAGCTTGATGGCGAAGCCGATCAGAAAACCCAGAAGGACGAGCGAAGCGGCCGGCCCGGCGCCGGCGTAGGGATGCGCGGCAACAATCGCGGCCAGGTCGAACGTCCGCGGAGCCGTCTTCACATACAACGCGAGAATCGAGAGGAGCATGGCCAGGCTTCCCACCCGCGTGTAGAGAAAAAACTTGAGGGCCGCTTTGATCCGCTTCTCGTGTCCGAACAGACCGATGATGAAGTACATCGGCACGAGAGCGACTTCGAAGAACAGGTAAAAGAGAAGGAGGTCGAGCGAGCAGAAGACCCCCAGGAGTCCGCTCTCCATCACGAGAAACAGGGCGAAGAATTCGCGCGGGTAGCGGTCATCTTTCGCCGCGAAGAGGAGCGACAGAAACGTCAGCAGCGCGGTCAGGCCGACGAGCGGCAGCGAGAGACCATCGATCCCGATGTGCCAGGTCGCACCGAGCGACGGGATCCAGGAGAGGCGTTGCTCGAATTGAATCCCCGCACTCGACGCGTCGAACGTTGCGGCGGCCGCGATTGTCAACGCCAGAACGATTCCGGCGCTTCCGATGGCAACCGTCAACCAGACCCGCCGCCGGTTCGTGACGTACAGGACAATCACTCCAACCAGCGGAAGAAAGATTGTTGCACTCAGTAGATTCAGACCGGACCTCCTACAGCACCATCACCAGCACCATCGTGACGACGACGGCGAAGAACCACGCGTAGATCATCAGCAGGTAATTCTCGATGCGCCCCGTCTGCAGCTTGCGCAACGAGTCGCCCGCGCGCAGCGTCACTTCACCGAATCTGTGAACTAGCTCATCGATCGCACGGAGATCGAAAGAACGCGTGGCGCGAACGAGCTTCAGAGCAACTGCCGCTGCCAGATCGGCGGCGCGGTCGAACACGGCTCGATCGACCGCCGCGGCCCTTCGTGCTGCCGATCGCAACGCAACCGCGACGCGAACCGGCAGCGAATCGATCGCGTGCGAATCGAACCAACCGATGACGCGCGTGCCGGCGACCGTCACCGAAGCGACAGCCATCGTTGCCGGACGCAGTCCGAATTCGTATCCCGCCGCTCGGGCGATCGCGTCCATGGGCGGCCACACCACGCGACCTGACCAGCGCCGCTGTGCGATGAGTCCAAGACTGAAACCGGCCGCGGCGATCGCGATCGCCACGAGCGTGATCCCCCCACTCTCCATCGTCTTTACGCCGAGCAACTTCTCGAGCGGTCTTCCGAGCAGCGGAGAATCGATCGCCAGACCTGCGATCGTGATGATCGCGAGAACCATTGCCGGCAGCGCGAGGCCGCGATCCTCCGAGCTGCGCGGCTCGCCGCGCCGATCGCCGAGAAAAACGACGGCCAGAAGCCGCGCGCTGTAAAGAGCGGTCAACAGACTGGCGGCGATCACGATGAAGAACAGCGGTTTGCTCAAGTGCCACGCCGCGGCCAGCGTGGCGTCCTTCGCCGGGAGAGCGAGTGTGACTGGAAGGCCCGCCAGCGCGGCGGCGCTGATGGCGAAGGCGACGAATGTGATCGGCGTCGCGCGACGCAGCCCTCCCATCCCCTCGAGATCCGTTCCGCCGGCGACGTGATCGACCACGCCTGCTGAGAGGAAGAGCGTGGCTTTGTAAAACGCCTGCGCGATCAGGAGAACCACGCCGGCAAACAGACTGCCCGAGCCCAGGCCCGCGTACATCAGGCCGAGCTGGCTGATCGTCGAGTACGCGAGGGCGCGTTTCAGATCCTTCGCCACGAGTGCGGCGACACCGCCATAGAGCGCACTGAGCGCACCGGTCCACGCCATCACCGTGAGTACGGCCGGGGCGACAGCGAACAATGGGTAGAGCCGCGCCACGAGGAAGACGCCGGCCGCGACCATCGTCGCGGAATGGAGAAGAGCCGACACGGGCGTCGGGCCCACCATCGCATCGGGAAGCCAGCTCTGAAAAGGAATCTGCGCAGATTTGCTGGCGGCTCCGATGAAGATGAGAAATGTCGCCGTGATCACGGTCGAATGCGGCAGATGGTTCGACATGGCGAGGACGGTATCGATATCGCTGCTCCCGCTCGCGACGATGAGAAGCAGAAAACCGGCGAGCAGAGCCGCGTCGCCGACGCGCGTGGTGACGAAGGCAATCGTCGCCGCCGGCGGGATTTCCGGCTTCTCGAACCAGAAGCCGATCAGAAGGTACGAGCAGATGCCGACGACTTCCCAGGCCATGAAAAGGGTGACCAGGTCCGCGGAGAGGACGAGCGCGAGCATCGCTGCTACGAACAGCGTCAGAATCGCGAAGAACCGTCCGGCCCTCGCGTCGCTCTTCATGTAGCGGAGCGCGTAGACGAAGACGACGAGCGAGACGGTCCCGACGAGGAGTGCCATCACGACCGGCAGCCGAGTCAGACGAAAGCCGAAGACCAGATGACGTCCGCCCGCAGTGAGCCACGGAATCGTCACCGCCTCAACTCCTGCAGGCTGTCGATGTTCGTGTTTCCGCGCTGCCGGAAGAGGTGCAGCAAAAGCGCGAGGCCTGCGGCCATCTCGATCGCGCCGATCGTGACGATCACGATCGCGAACACATGCGCGTCGTAGTTGTCCGGCCTCACGAAGCGCCAGAAGGCGAGCAGCGTCAGGATCACCGCATTGGTGATGATCTCGACGCCCATCAGGACCATGATCGCGTTCCGCTGCGAGAGGACGACGGCGACACCGATCCCGAACAGAAGAGCGCCGGCGATGAGGTAGGCCTCCAGCCCGGGACCGGTCATGTTGACGGCCTTTCCCGCGTGCCGAGAATGACCGCGCCCGCCATGCCCGCGAGAATCAGAAAGGCAGCCCCCTCGAATCCGATCATGTATTTCGAAAGAAGAAGATGACCGACCGCACTCGTCGAATCACCGTGCGGCACCGAGTGGCTGACAGGCCACGGCGTCACGACGATCAGCGCGATGAGCAGAGCGGAAGAGAGAGCGCCGATCACGATCGCCCACGGCAGTTGCCGCGTCGACATGGCCATGTCGGCCATCATCCGATGGTGCTGCTCCGGCGGCATCTTCATGTCGTCTGAGTGTGGAGCGGCCTGCTCCAGGGCCATGCCGCACTTCGGACATTGACCTGGTCCGTTCTGCTGCACTTCCGGATGCATCGGACAGGTGTAAATCGCATTTCCTTCCGCCTTCTCCCCTCCGCCTTCTGCCTTCCTCCGCGGGGCTGTCATCGAGAGCGCGGCCAGGCCGGGGAGATCCATCTTCAGTTTCATCTCCCACATCATTTCGCCGCCGGGGTCCATCATCATCATGACCATGAAGAGGATCATGAGCAGCATCCCGCCGACGTTCATCATGATCTGAATCGCGGCCAGAAGGTCGGCACCGAGCAGGAGAAAGAGTCCCGCCAGCGCGACGAAGCTGGCCATGAGCACGAGCGCGGCGCGGACCATACTCATCGTGAGGATCAGGCATGCGCCCATCGTCACGGCGATGCCGGAGAGGACGAGAAAGACGATCCACTCCATGACCGCGTTCATTGGAGCAGCACGATCACGCCGACGGCGATGAGGTTCACGAGCGCCGCCGGCAGAAGAATCTTCCAGGCGAACGACAACATCTGGTCGAGACGCCAGCGGGGAGAGAAGCGCGTCATCCACAGAACTGCAGCGGCGAGAAGCAGCGTTTTCAGAAGGAACGTCGCCGGGTTTCCTCCGCCGAGGAAGAGGACGACGCCCATCGCCATCAGAAGGATAAAGATCGCGCGCAGCGCAGTCTCGAACATAAGCAGCCGTACACCGGAGTATTCGGCGAGTACGCCTCCGCCGAGCTCACTGCCGCTCTGTGCGAGATCGAATGGGTGGCGATACGTCATGAATAACGCGGCCATCAAATAGATGAGGAAGCCGATGGGCTGCCAGGCGACGAACCAGAGGTGCTGCTGCGCGGCCACGATGCGCGTCGTGCTGAGCGACTGAGCCGCCATCACCGGTCCGATCGCGGCGAAGCCGATCGGCACCTCGTAGGCGACCAGGACGGCGGCGGCGCGAAACGTTCCAAACAGCCCGGCTTTGCTGTTCGCGCTCCAGCCGGCGTTCATCATCGCCACGACGAACGGACCGAGTGTCACGAGAAAAAAGAAGAGACCGATCTGAGGATCGAACGCCATCATTCTCTTCGAGAGCGGGATGACGGTCGCGGCGACGCAGACGCTGGCAAACGCGATCACCGGTGCCGTGCGAAACAGAAAACGATCCGCAGCCGAAGGAATGAGCGACTCCTGCGACAGACGTGAGGCCGCTTCGCGAAGTGGCGATGCCAGCGCCGCCGCTACGTGCCGCGGACTCTCGAGAAGACGCTCGACGACGGCGACGAAGTAGCTACCCAACACCACCGCGACGATCACTGCAATCGATGTGGCGAACACGCTCACCCGTCCACCTCGGCCGTGGCGATGTCGAGACTGGCGATGATCGCCTCTGCATCGGCCAGCTTCTGATCGCGCACGAGCTCCGGGATCAGATCGATCAGCGGCGCTGACGGTGCCCGCCACGTCAGGTCGAGGAGGCGTTGACCGTCATGTGTTGCCTCGACGACGAGGTCGCCGCGTGCCGTGCGAACGAGCGCGGAGTCTGCAGCAGCCGCTTCTCTCAATCGGGTGAGTAACCGCGCCAGAACGTCACCGTGGCCATGTTTGCTGGCATCGAGCACGGGCCCGGTCACCCCGCGCTCTTCGAGAAGCGAGGCGCCGATTCTTCCGACGCCGCGGAACCGAATGCGCATCAAGCGATCGCCTTCGACGCGGCGGAGGAGACCCTCGACGCCGGCGGATGAGAAGGTCGGGGCGCCGGCGATCGATCGCGCCGCGCGGGCGAGCCATTCGATGCCCATCAGCGTCGCAAACCGTTCCGTCCACCACATGTGGCTGCGGGCGCGTTCGATGGCAATCGCGTCGTCGTCGCCGTCACCGCGTCCGACGGCGCGCGCAAACGCGGCCTCGCTCGCCACCGGCGAGAGCGGCGCGATCAGTCTGGCCAGTTCGGTCGCCTCGCCGAGCGGACGCCCGCGCATTCTCGCGGCGAGACCTCTCGCGGCGAACCCGCGCTGAACGTCCGCACGAACGACCTGCTCGCCGTCGCAGACGAGGATGATGCGCAGCGGACCGGCCGTCATTTTCTGCAGCGGTCCAAGAGCAATCACCGCCAGCTCGGTGGCGATCTCCCGCTCTTCTTTCGGCGGCAGCGGAACGGTGAACGGCTCGATCTCGCTCGCGATATCCCGTTCATCGGTCAGGGCATCGGACCGCACGAGCCGATCGATGACCTCGTCCGCGCGGGATGGATCGGTGCGGCCTGTCGTGGCGATGCGCCGCGGCCGCGGCATGGCCCGATAGGCTCCGGCGGCCGCGGACGTGAGCGCGTCCGAGACCGGCTCGAGAACGAGCAGCAGATCGGCCTGTCGTGGCGAGTCGACGACTTGAAGGCGAGCGTCACGTCCGCGCATCGCCGCGATCAGATCGGCTCCCGCACAGCCGTCGACGATGAAGCAGCGCCGCGGCGCGCTACTACTCCCAGTCAAACGCCTTCTCCTTCCACGCGTAAACGATCGCCGCAACGAGGATGGCGATGAACACAAACATGTCGAGAAACGCAACGATCCCTTCCTTGCGGAAGACGACGGCCCACGGAAACATGTAGACCATCTCCATGTCGAAAGCGAGAAACAGGAGCGCGAGAACAGCAAACCGAACGCGGAACTGCACCCACGTTTTGTGACCGCTTCGCGAGCCGTACTCGTAGGGAGGGTTATCCTTGCGCACGGCCGGACGGTGCCCCGCGATGAGCGAAAGCAGCGTCGTCGCGCCGACGGCGAGCACAAGGACGAGACCGGCGATGGCGTACTCCGGCATGGCTCTCTGCCGCATGAGCGGCGCTTACTGCTTCGGCTTCACGTCGGTGACCCAGTACTTTCCGTTCTGGTCGTGCACGGTCACCTCGACTGCTTTTCCATCGGGCGGGAGCGAGTCGACCTTCGCTCCTCGCAATTCGTAATCCATCTTCATCGCGCCCATCTCACCGGCGACTGGCTGGTTGTCGAGATTCACCATGTTCTTCACTGGATCGCGCGAGAGGATCGTGGCCGTCATTGGGTAGGTTTTTTCGGCGGCCGCCGCCGAGGCAGTTTCTGGTGGTGGTGGAGCGGATGCAGTCGTCTCGGATTTCGTTTCGTTTCCATGGCATGCGGCCAGGACAAATGCGGTGACCACCAAAAGCGTAGAGATCGGTTTCATAAAAGTTCCTTTCCTATCTGGCGCCAGACGTCGTTTTCTTCGCCATTGCCAGCATCATATTTCTGCATGCCCGGTGTTGCCGGCCATAAAGTCAGCCATGCGCTGGGAATGATCGGATCGCTCATCATCTGGACGCATCATCGGATTCATCATCTCGGGATTTCATCATGCGATCCATCATCTGATTCATCGGTGTCTCCTTTTTGGCTACGATTCGTTTCCCTCGTTTTGGTTGTCATGCTGCACCGGAACCGGCCGGCGGATCCCTTCGTCACTCTCGATCTTTTGGATGGCGGCGCGGCGACGCGCTGCATCCCATCGGCCACGGCGATACGGTGGCAGCATCACTCTTCGTCACCGTCTCTCGTCGCGACCCTTGGCGTTCGACATCTTTCCGCGCATCATCATCCAGAGCATTGGCAGACAGCAGGCGAGCAGAAGGAGAATCAGCAGCAACGTTGTCCAGGCCATTGCTCATCTCCTCATTGCGTGGCAGCGGGACGACTGCGTCGCAGCAGAAAAGGCCGACGGCGAAGAGAGCGAAGATCGCGGCGATGAGGAACAGGCTCGTGAGACCCATCATGAACATCATCGATCCCATTCCCATGCCGCCCATCATCGGGCACATGCTGCCGCTCATCGCCGGGCAGTCGTTCATCATTCCGCCGCTTTGACTGCCGCCCATCATCGGCATGTTCCCCATGGATCCGCTTTGTGTCGTTTGCGACGGGCTCCCCGTCGACTGGGTCTGCGAAAAAGCGATACTCGCCATCAGGAACAGAACGGCCACTGCAATCGTGATTCGCGCTCTCTAGAGCGTTCATGACATCTCCTCCTCAAAAGCAACAGCCCAACTGCTCAGTCCTCGACCGAGAGCGGCGTGCGCGCCACTTGCCGCCACTTTCTCTTCGAGCTCGATCTTCAGCGACAGGAAGCGCAGCAGGTCCTTGAGCGTCAAGATCCCGACAAGACGGCTGTTTTCCGCGACGAGCAAGCGTGACGCGCCGGTGCGATTCATGCGTGAGAGCGCATCGACGGCATCCATGGTCGGAGGCACGCTGTTCTCCTCGGTGCAACGGCCGGCGATCGTTCCGACCGTCTGTCGCGGCCACTCTTCGCGCCGGAGGTTCGAAACGTCTTTCGTCGTGACGCAACCGGCGAGCTTCCCGTCCGCGAGAACCGGAAACATCTTGAAGTGGTGCTTATAGAAATAGTTCTCAACGAGATCGGCGACGGAGATTTCCCGCGGTACGGTGATGACGTCGGTTTTCATGAAGCGGCCGACGCTCATTCCGCGTAACGCCTCGCGCAGGGCCACCTGCTGGTACGACATCGTAGCGGCATTGCGAAGAAAGCTTCCGATGAGGAAGGACCACATCCCACCGAGGAAGTCTCCGGTGATCACCCGTACGATTCCAAGGACGATGAGCACCATTCCAAATCCGGAGCCGATCCGCGAGGCGACTTGAGTGGCCCAGCGAATGTTCTTCTTCCAGTTCCAGAGGACCGCGCGAAGAACACGCCCGCCGTCCAGCGGAAACGCCGGAATCAGATTGAACACGAGAAGCAAGAGATTGATCGTGGCGAGTTATTGATGATCGCTACGGCGACCACCGGCCAATTGCGGCTCGCTGCCACCGAGGCCAGCGGGAAAGAACAACGATCAGGACGAGCGTCGCGAGCGGGCCGGCGATCGAGATCAGCAGTTCCGTGCGCGCGTTCCCCGGCACCTCCTCCATCTCCGCGACTCCGCCGAAGAGGAAGAGGGTGATGCCTTTCATCGGCAGGCCGCGGCGGCGCGCGACGATGGCGTGCGACAACTCGTGAAAGAGGATCGATGCGAAGAGCCCCACCGCGCCGATGGCCCCCAGGAGCCAGTAAGTCCGTTGCGGCAGCCCGCGATAATGCATCGGAAACATGCCGGCAGCGAGCGACCACGTCACGAGCACGACGAGGAACAACCAGCTCGCATCGGCGCGAATCGCGATTCCGGCGACGCGAAACAGTGTCAGGCGCGAAGAGAACATCGCATACCTCGCTTTTGGACCACACAGCCTCGTCCCACCTCGAACGCGCGCTCGGGGCGAAAGTACGCTTTCACTTCCTTCATGCGCGACCTCGTGGTCGTCCCACAGATCGCGTAGCCGGATTCCAGGGCGCGTCGGTCTGGGTGCCGCGCCATTCCCTTTGCCAACTCCGCATGGTACTGACGTCCTCCTGCAGTACCGGAATCATTCGTGCCGCGAAGGACCGCAACTCGGGATGCGAAGCCCTTCGCGCAGCATCGGACGCCATCTCGATCATCGCCGCCATGTGCGGAATCATTTCGTCGACGAACGCGGCATCCCAGGCGTCCCCCGCTTCGCCCGTTGGAAGCGACATGTCCATTTTCATCGACAGCGCCCCGGGCAAGTTCGCGTCGTATACTTTTCTCTGACGAGGCCCGTACCACGCGGCGCGCCAGACTGCGAGCTGCCGCCGCTCGGCGGTTTTTCCGTCGATCATTCGCATCATCATCGCCATCAGCGCCGGGTGCGTGATCTTGCGCTGGGCGGCACGTGCCATCTCAATGGAGTACTGCTGATGCACCGTTGCCGTGTCGATGAAGCGGAGGTCGTAACGCTCAGCGGCCGACAGCAACCGAACCTTCGTCGGGACTGTCTGTTGTTTGCAGGACATGGCAACGACGGCGGTCATGGGAATGAGAAGGCTCCAACGTGTCCACATGTTCATGATTCAAAGGGCCTCGTTTCCTTTCGCTCCGGTGCGAATGTTGAGCGCGGCGCCGATCGCGGCGATGAAGACCGGCCGTCGCGGCAGACGATCTCGATCTTCGTCACTGTCGAGTATTTCTCGCGATACTTCCGAACGAGACGGTGCTCGTTGGCCAGCGGATCGGCCACGCTGATCAGCAGAAAGATCATGACGCCGACGACCATGACGATGGATACGACACTGGAGACCGCGAGCCGCAGCCATCCGATCTCGTCGCCGCCTGGAACATTGAAGACGATATTCAGGCCGGTGCGCATGTGATTGAACACCGCCGAGGCGCCGAAAATCAGGAGGACGGCGCTAAAATGATGATGACGCTGGATGAGCGCTCGGAGGCGATCGTCGAAGCGATACCGGCAATCGCCGCAGTGGTTCGCGGTGTGACGAACCTTGCGATCGAGGTGGCGAGGTGCTGTTGAGCCGAAGCACGTCCGACGAAAATCGACGCCGTTGCCATGATCAGGGAGCAGAGGGAAGATGGAGAAGATCGCGTAAAACGCAACGCCTCCGGCCATCAACGCCACATCGTCACGTCCCCATTCGCCGGCAACTTCCCGGCCGAATGCCCATGCCCATTGCATCAGCCCTTTCATCGCGAGAGCGAGCATCTCACGACGCCAAACTCCCGCGCATACCGCGGACGGCCGACACTGTGTCGCCAGACCTATCGGGGTTTCGCTTTGGATGGCGCATGCGGCCGCTTTGCAGGGTGCGCTGTATCGACGACGCTCCCCCCTGCACCACCCGCCGCGTCAGAGATACCGGCCCATGAATTCTCCGGCGTCACCGGGATCGCATGACGCACTGGCGGTGCTTTGTGACAACCAGCCAGCAGCCAGCCAGCCATTACCAGGCGAACCGTCCATGAACTGATCAAGCTCACGCTCATTGGTCTACAGGGCTTGTGTTTCGCGGGCAAGTATACTGGCCGTCCCGCCGTTGCCTTCATTCCGAACGAAACCGAGACTATGAAAAAGGTCCGAATCAGAAGACGCGATCGTTTTACGATTAACGGTACCGGCGACGCGTACGCGATTGCTCTTCTCTTCCCGGTGCTGACGGCTCTCGGTTTCGGCGTCGGATACGTCCTCGACCGCTTCTTTCGAACCGGACCGTGGCTGGCGGTCGCCTGCACCCTCGCGGGCATCGTAGTGGCGTTGTCGCGCTGTTCGAAATCGTCGCTGCCATCGAACCCGGCAGCTGACGTAAAGCTGGCAGCTCGTTTGAGGAGCATGCGAAGCGGCCGCGAGCAAGACGGCTCCGATTTCGAACACGCGCGCGAATTCATCGCGGCAGCACTGCCACACGCGTGGCCACATCGATATTCACCGCGACCACGAGAATCGCCAGCCAGAAGAATCCGATTGCGGCGGTCAGCCAGATCAGCCGCGGGCTGATCCTGACTTCCATGAAGATGAGGATGACCAGGAGCGCCTTACTGGCGGCGATGGCCATCGCGATCGGTGTGTTCCATGGGCCGAGGTTGATCTTCGCGAAGGCCGCCGTGGCAGCGAGGAGAATCAGCAACGCCATTCCATTGAGGACGTAGGTACGACGGGAAAACATTTACTTCGACCCCACGAGGTAAAAGCACGGATAGAGAAAAATCCAGACGATGTCGACGAAATGCCAGTAGAGGCCGCAGACGACGACGGGCGAATGCCATGCGCGCGTGATGCGGCCCGAAAGCGTCAGAAAGAGCATGACCGTGAGCAGCATGATTCCGATGGTCATATGGAGAGCGTGCATTCCGGTCATCAGAAAGTACAGCGACATGAAGAGCTGGACCTGCCCGGCGAAAGGTCCTCGGTATGCGAAGTGAGGACCGGGCACCATCCCCTCCTGGAAGTGTCTTGCATACTCGTGGAACTTGATTCCCAGAAACGCGGCGCCGAGCACGATGGTCAGGAGCAGGAACAGCGCGCTGCGGCTCCGTTTTCCATCCTGCGCCCCATGCACCGCCAGGGCCATGGTCAGGCTGCTGAGGAGTAGCAAAGCGGTGTTGATGGTCCCCAGCCAGTAGTCGAGATGATTGCTGCCGATGACGAAAGCCTGGGGATGCAGGGAGCGGTACTCGATGTACGCCGTGAACATACCGCCGAAGAAGAGCACTTCGGTGGCGAGAAACGTCCACATCCCGAAGCGCGCCGTGTCGCGCTGCTGCTCGCGATCGTCGAATTGATGCGCGACCATTGAGTCATGCATATTCGGTCTCGATCTCCGGGTAGGAGTAAGGTTCTTCGGTGACGATGGGTGTGGATTCGAAGTTGTTTTGGGGCGGTGGCGAATCGGTCTTCCACTCCAGCCCTGTCGCGCCCCACGGATTCGGCGGAGCATCTTTCGCGTAGCGTGCGGACCAGCTCAGATACAGGAGTGGTAAGAGATAGCCCAGGCCGAGGACCGATGCACCGGCGGTTGAAAAGACATTGAGCACCTGAAACTCGGGCGGATAGTTGTGATAGCGGCGCGGCATGCCGAGATAACCGAGGATGAACTGCGGCAGGAATGTGAGATTGAATCCGAAGAAGATGAGGATGGCCGAGGCGCGGCCCCACATCTCGGGATAGACCTTGCCGGAGATCTTCGGCCACCAGAAGTGAATGGCACCGAGGTAGGCCATCACCGAGCCGCCGACCATGATGAAGTGGAAATGGGCGATGATGAAGTACGTATCATGAACGTGCACGTCCATCCCCAGCGTGGCCAGGAACAGGCCGGTGAGCCCGCCGATCGTGAAGAGTCCGATGAAACCCAGGGCATAGAGCATCGGGGTCGAGAAGTGAATGTGGCCCTTGCGCATGGTCATCATCCAGTTGAAGACCTTGATCGCCGACGGGACCGCGACGGCGAAACTGAGAATCGAGAACATCGTCGACGCGAACAGCGACTGGCCGGACACGAACATGTGATGGCCCCACACGAGGAACCCCAGAACGCCGACGGAGACGATGGCGAAGGCCATGAACTTGTAGCCGAAGACCTTCTTTCGACAAAAGCAGGCTACGATCTCGCTGACGACGCCCATGGCCGGCAGCACCATGATGTAAACGGCGGGGTGCGAGTAGAACCAGAACAGGTGCTGGAAGAGCAGCGGGTCTCCGCCGAAGCGGGGATCGAAAATGCCGAGATGAAAAAGACGCTCCAGGGCCACCATTACTAACGTAATCGCGATCACCGGAGTGGCCAGCACCAGAATCACGCTCGTGGTGTACAGCGCCCAGACGAACAGGGGCAGCCGGAACCAGGTCAGGCCGGGAGCGCGCATCTTGTGCGTGGTGACGATGAAGTTCAGGCCCGTCAGAATCGAAGAGAAGCCGGTAATGAAAACCCCGATGATGGCCAGGGTGACGGCACTGTTCGAGTAGGTCGTACTGAAAGGCGTGTAGAACGTCCAGCCGGTATCGACGCCACCAACGATCACGTCTGCAATCGTGAAAAGTCCACCCAGCACGAAGATGTACCACGAGAGGAGATTCAGTTTCGGGAACGCCAGATCGCGGGCGCCGATCATGAGCGGCAGCACGAAATTGCCAATGACAGCGGGGATGGACGGAATCAGGAAGAACCAGACCATGGTGATTCCGTGCAGCGAGAAGAGCCGGTTGTAGGTCTCATTGCCGACGATCCATCCGTTAGGCGTGAGAAGGTTCAGCCGCATCATGACGGCGGCCCCGCCCCCGATGAAAAAGAAGAACGTGATCGTGGCCAGGTAGAGCAGAGCGATGCGTTTGTGGTCCGTCGTGAACAGCCAGGAGCGGACGCCATACGATTCGTTCAGGTAGTGCTCGTGCCGGCGGCGTTTCACGGTCGATGAGACCGGCAGTCGCTGCGCGGCGTCTTCGTAGCTGGCCGTCATGGGCGTGACCTCTCCTGTTCCTCGATGCCGAGCGACTTGATGTAGGCGATCAGCGCCGCGATCTCCGCCTCGCTGAGCTGACCCTGATAGGTCGGCATGCGCGGCTGGTAGCCGGCCACGATCTTTGTAGCGGGCGTGAGAATCGACTCGCGGATGTAGGTGTCGTCAGCGACGATTGTGGTGCCGTCGCTCAGATGAACGAGCCGTCCGGGAAGCCCCGAGAGCAACGGTCCATCACCACCCGGGTGGTGACAGGTATCGCAGGCATGCGAATGAAACAGATCTGCCCCCGTCCGCGCCATCGGCTCCGATGCGGAAGACGAGAGCCACTGCTGGTATTGGGGCGCTTCCAGCACGATGATGTTCCCCACCATCCCCGCATGAAACGCCCCGCAATACTGCGAACAGAACAGGTGATAGGTCCCCGTCCGTGTCGGCCGGAACCACATTTCGGTGTATCGGCCCGGGAGCACGTCCCTCTTGATGCGGAAGGCCGGAATGAAGAAATCGTGGATCACATCTTCTGACGTCATCGTCAGGCGCACGGATTGTCCGACGGGAAGGTGCAGCTCGTTGATCTCGCGGCGGCCATCAGGATGCTGAGCCTTCCACATCCACTGCCTGCCGATCACGTAGATTTCCATCGCGCCGGCGGGTGGCCGGAAGTCTTCGTAGTAGGTCGTGAGGCCTGCCGCGAAGAGCGCCAGGAAAATGAGCGTCGTCGCGATCGTCCACCCGATCTCGATCGGCATGGAGTTGTGCACACGGTTCGATCGGTCGGACTTCGAGCCATTGCGGTAGCGAATCGCAAAGTAGACCATGCCCGCGAACACCATGAGCGTCATGATTCCGGTAACCGTGCACAGGATGAACAGCAGCCGGTCGACACG
>JALYZI010000174.1 GCA_030948915.1 Acidobacteriota bacterium | reverse complement strand
GTGTGGCAGATCAACCGCCGGCAACCGGCCACCGGCCACCGACAACTGTTCTTCGAGTGCCGTCAGGAACTCGACAAACGCCTTCTTGGGAGTGATGTACGGCGGCAGCAGCCGCAGCACGTTGTCTCGCGCGGTGCCGACGACGAATCCTTTTGCGAGAAGCTGGCTCGCGATTTCTTTCGCGGGCCGATCGAGCTCGATGCCCCACATCATGCCCATCCCGCGAATCTCGACGATGCCGGGCACGCGCGTTTTCAGTTTCGCGAGCTCGGCACCGAACCACGCGCCGGTCTCGTTGATGCGCGCGAGCAGCGCCGATTGCTCGATCTCGTCGAGCACCGCGTTGCCGAGACGGCACGCCAGCGGATTACCGCCGAACGTGGTCCCGTGATGCCCAGGCTTCACGACGCCTTCGATCGCTTCGCCGGTGAGCACTGCGCCGAGCGGAAGCCCTCCGCCGAGTGGCTTCGCGAGCGTGACGATGTCGGGAACGACGCCGCTGTGCTGAAACGCGAAGAGCGTCCCGGTGCGACCGAGTCCGCATTGGATTTCGTCGAAGATGAGAATCGCGCCGGTGCGATCGGCGAGTCTTCGCGCGGCCGCGAGATACTCGGCGGTCAGCGGGATGATGCCCCCCTCGCCTAACACCGGCTCGAGAAAGATCGCGTTTGTTTTCTCATTGACCGCTGCTTCCAGCGCGGCGATGTCATTCGGAGCAATGAATTTGACGCCGGGGACCAACGGCTCGAACGGCGTGCGATACGCGGCGTGGCCGGTCAGCGAAAGCGAACCGAGCGTGCGCCCGTGAAAACTTTCTTCCAGGGCGACGATCTCGCTCTTGCCGGGATTCGCCAGCCGCGCGAATTTCAGCGCCGCCTCGTTCGCCTCGGTTCCGCTGTTGCAGAAAAACGCCCGCAGCAATCCGGACGCGCGCACCAGGCGCTCTCCGAGGATTCCCTGGGCCGGGTGATAGAAAAGATTCGAGACGTGCAGAAGCTCCTTCGAGCCGTCCTTGAGCGTCTTTACGAGCCGCGGATGCTGATGGCCGAGGACATTGACGGCGATGCCGCCGAGGAGGTCCCAGTACACATGACCCTCGGCATCGACCAGTCGCGCGCCTCTGCCCGAGCGCGGATGAAACGACGTGCGCGCGTACGTTCCGAGAATGAAGTTCTTCTCGCGAGCTTCAACGGCCGAGGGCGATTCGTCATGCAGCAACAAGAGACGTTCCTCCTTCACCAATGCGAATCGAAGCGACTCCGGAGGCCAGCGCCTGTAGCGCGGCCTCGAGCTTCGGACGCATTCCGCCGCTCACGATGTCGGTCGCCAGCATCGCGCGCGCGTCATCGGCATCCAGCGAGGGAACAACCGCGCCCTTTCCATCCAGCAGCCCCGCGACGTCCGTCAGAAAAAGAAGCGACGACGCGTTGAGTCCGGCCGCGATTGCGGCGGCGGCGCTATCGGCATTCACATTCAGGAGCGCCCCGCGCGCGCCGGAAGCGACCGAAGAAACGATCGGAAGAAATCCGGCCGACAACATCGCCTGGATCAGCGTGGGATCGGATCGGCGTACGCGGCCGACGTTGCCGAGGTCGATGCCGCCGATGTGAGGGTGGCGGTCGGCGAGCAGCGTGCCGCCATCCGCACCACTGATGCCGGCGGCTTTGACTCCCATTTTCGAAAGCTCGGCGACCAGCATCTTGTTGACGACACCGCCGAGAACGGCAATGACGATCTCGAGCGTCGCGTCGTCGGTGATGCGAAGTCCGCCATGCGAGCGCTTCTCGATCCCGACCTTCGCGAGATGGCGATCGATATGTTTTCCGCCGCCGTGAATGAGCACGAGCTGCTCGCCGCGCTTCCACGCCTGCGCGATTCCGCGCAACACCTGCGCGCGCCGCGCCGCGTCATCGAGGAGGCTGCCTCCCAGTTTGATCACTCTCACGCCAGTCCCTCCGTCTCCGGATATCCGCACATGCGGTTGAAGTTCTGCACCGCTTGCGAAGCGGCGCCTTTGAGCAGGTTGTCGATCACCGAGACGATGACCGCCCGCCGCCCACCCTGCAGCAGCGTGTAGCCGATCTCGCAGCGCGGCGTGTTCACGACGTTCTTGAGCTCGGGCAACTGTCCTGCCGGCAGGATGCGCACGAACGGCGAGTTCTCGTACGCCCGCGCATAGGTCTCGTCCATCTCCGTCGACGTCATGATGTGCGTGAAGCCGACGTGCATCGTCGACAGGATTCCGCGCAGCGTCGGCAGAAGATGCGGCACGAACACCAGCGGCGTCCGATCGCCGAGCTTCAGTCCCTGCCGGATTTCCGGCTCGTGACGATGCGATCCGACGCCGTAGGCCTTGAAGTTTCCGTACAGCTCCGCGAACGACCACGACAGATCCGCTTTCTTTCCAGCGCCCGACACACCGCTCTTTGCATCGCAGATCACCGGCTGCTCGCGATCGATCACGTACGTGAGCGGCCGCAGCGCGAGGAGAATCGAAGTGGGATAGCAGCCGGGATTCGCAATCAGCCGCGCGCCCTTCAACTCGCCGTTGCACCATTCGGTCAGGCCGTACACGGCTTCATCAAGAAGCTTGGGCCGCTCGTGCGTGAAGCCGTACCACGTCGGATAGAGGGCGGGATCGTTCAGGCGAAATGCCCCGGACAGATCGATGACTCGCAAGCCGTGATCGAGCAGCTTCGGCGCGAGATCGGCCGAGGCTTCGTTCGGCGTCGCGAGAAAAACGACGTCGGGCCTGGATTCGAAGAGCGCCTCGATTGCGAACGGCTTCGCGATCAGATCAGGAAACGCCGGATTCGCGGGCGCGGCTGCGCTGCCGCCCGATGAAAAGAGAGCGACGACTTCGGCACCACGATGCTTCGCGAGAATGCCGGTCAGCTCAGAGCCGGCGTAACCGGTGGCTCCGACGATCGCTACACGTTGCGTTTCGGTTGTAGTCTGCACAGTATCGGACCTCAATTCCACCGTTATGCGCGAACGCGGCGCGGGGTAATTCCCGCGATCTGCTGCACATGCTGCACGAAGGTGGTCGCAGAAGCGGCATGGCGGAATGCCACGAAAATCGTGTCATCGCCGCCGACAGTGCCGAGCGCGTCTTCCGGCGGCGTCGCATCGAGCGATCGCGCCACGGGCTGGGCAGCCGCCGCCGGCGTCTTGAGCACCACGAGATTCCCCGCCGCCTCGGCGAAAATCACCGAGTCGCGCAGGAGTTGATCGACTCGCTTGACCGAGACGATCGGCGTCACTGTCGCCAGATCGCCCGGGACGACATAGCCGGCAGGCGTCTTCGCGAGCCCGAGCTCGCGGATGTCGCGCGACAGCGTCGGCTGCGTCACCTTGAAGCCGCGCTTACGGAGGATCGCCAGCAGCTCGTCCTGGGAGTGAACAGTCTGCTCCCGGACGATGTTGACGATTTCCCCGTGCCGTGCATGAATATTCATTGCCATGCATTTTTATTCAACGCGAAGGGGTTGTCAAGCATTCCCTGTGTTTAGGCGTCGGGCGTCAGGCGTCGGGCATCAGGAAAGCCAGCTTGAGTAGGAGCAGACCGACCTGACGCC
>JALYZI010000282.1 GCA_030948915.1 Acidobacteriota bacterium | reverse complement strand
CCGTTTGCCGTTTGCCGTTTGCCGTTAGCCGTTTGCCGTTAGTCGTTAGTCGTTAGTCGTTTGCCGTTAGCCCGTCGGCCGACGGCCAACGCGCTCCTCGGCAAACGTTTCACCATTCGTTGTAATGCGTCTTTCCGTCGAGCGAAAGTGCCGTCGATTTCGAATGCACTTCGAAGACGTTGTCACCGTTCGTCTGCGACGTGTCGGGATCGTCGTTATCGGACAGCGTGGTCCATTCGTTCTTGCCGGTCATCGGATCGATCAGATCGCGCTCGCGGAGCAGGCGGATCTTTTTGCCGTTGGAGAGCTCGATCGGCTTCGTCAGCTCCTCGAGCGTCTTGGGGTAATCGCGCTGCCCGAAATCGGGCGGCTTCTTGATCGAGACTACCGGCTGGCCGGGAACGGCTGTCACTGTGTTGCGCAGCTCATGATACTGATCGATCGCGTTCGTGATCCTGCGCAGCCGCTCGTGCAGCTCGATCTCCTTCTGACGCTTGAGACCGAAGCGCGCGATCGGCATTGCGACCGAAGCGAGAATGCCGATGATGGCCACGACGGTGATCAGCTCGGCGATCGTGAATCCATTGCGTCGCCTCATTCGACCCTGGCGCGGCCCCCCGAAACCTCGGACGCAACCAGCTCGCCGCGTCCGTTCTTCAGACTCGGATTCTCCATCACCAGAAAGCTCTCACCCATTCCGCCGCCGCGTACGCGAAGCGTCGCGATGTCGCCCCCTCCGTTGAACGTCAGCAGCTGGCCGTCCGACGCAGCGATCGTCACTTTGCCGAGCTCACGATTGATCGTTACAACCGGCGGCATCTTCGGATCGATGTTGATCGCCGGGCCGAACGTCACTTCACTGACGTCGATCGCGTGCGGGTCGTAGCGCAGCGAAATCTGCGGTGTGGTCAGACCGTCGAGATCCATTCCAACCACGCTCCACAGTTTTTCCTCGCCCGGCTTGAACGACAGCCGCGCCGGCTGGGGCGAAATCCGCGGCGCGATCGAGCGGTCAAGGTTGTTGTTGCTCTGCTGTTTGAGCACCGGAGGAGGCTGCACCGGCGGCTGCTGAGGGAAGGGTGTCGACGGCGGCGTTCCCTGCGCCGGCGTGACCGGCCGCATCACTTTTCCGGGCTCGACACCGGTGAGGGGCAATCCGGTCGCTGCGTCGCGTCCGAATTGCGCTGCGGAGCGCGGTGCAAACGGATCGATCGCCGACTGCGACTCAATGCGCGGCGACAACCCTCGGAACGACAGATTGCTTTGCGTTCCGACCCACATCGGCGCGAGATCGTCTTCGGTGATGTCGGCGATGCGGATGATGTGCGGCGTCATGGTCATGACCAGATCGGTGCGCAGGGTGTGTTTGTGATTGTTGGTGAAGAGCCGGCCGATCACCGGAATGTCTCCGAGGAACGGCGTCTTGCTGTCGCTGTTTTCGTCGTTCTGCTGAATGAGACCGGCCAGGAAGTTCGTCTCGCCATCCTTGAGGCGGATCGTGGATTCGATCGTGCGCGTGGCAAACGTCGGCTGCGGCGCCTGACCCGACACGATGACCGGCGCTCCGAGATTGGAGACGTCGACAGTCAGCTTGAGCGTGACCTCGCGGTTATGGTGGACTCGCGGCTCCATCGAGACCTTGATGCCGACGTCCTGGTATTGATACGACGTGACTGGCGCGAACGTGCCGCTGGTCGTGGTGCTGACGCTGGTGAATGTCGATACCGGAACCGGAATGCGGCTGCCGATGTGCAGCGTCGCTTTCTCGCCTTCCGAGATTCGCATCTGCGGACTGGCCAGAAGCTGCGTGTTGCCGATCGACTTCAGCGCGGTGTAGGACGCATTCGGAATCGAGAAGCTGATCAATCCGCTGTTGAGCCGGCGCAGATCGGCGAGCGTTCCCTGAGTCAGCCCGACGTTGCCGCCGGCGGTGGAAGTCGACGGCGCGAGCGGCTGCAGGATGCCGGGTGAAGTGCTGCCATAACCATTGATGACGAATCCGAGGTCGCGTGTTTTGTCGAGATCGAGCTGGAGGAGCTCGACGTCGACGACCACTTCGGCCTTCGCCTTGTCGTTGGCTTCGATGATTTTCTCGGCGATGCGGACTTTGTCGGCCGTATCGCGGATGGTGATCGCATTGAGCGCTTTGAGCGGGAACACGTTGCGCGCTTCAATCATCGTGCGTACGACGTTGGTCACCTGCTCCGCGTCGCCGTTCGAGAGATAGAACGTGCGGATGACGAGATCTTCGTAGTCGCGGCGCGCCTGGGGATTGTCGGGAACGATGATGATGGTGTGCTCGTCGAGCACTTTGTAGAAATGGTTGGCAGCCTGCATCACGCGTTCGAGCGCCTGCTGGGCGGTGACGTCTCGCAACTCGATCGTGATGCGGTCGTCCTTGACCGCCTGGTCGAACAGGATGTTGATTCCGAACGCGTTGCCGAGGGCGCGGTAGATATCTTTGACGGGAGTCTCGCGAGGAAAGGTCAGCGTGATCGGTTGATTGGAAGTCGGTTCGAGCGCAGGCGGCTGCGACTTCGTAATGTTGTTCTTGTCGGCGCGCCGCTTCAGCTCGTCGATCGATACATTCTCGACCGTCGCGCGCTGAATGTCGTTGATCATCGCGACGGCTTTTCCGTACTCGACGGCCGCATACTGGTTCGTGGGATCGAGCTTGACCGTGATTTCGAGCTCCGAAGCCGCGAGCTGCGCGAGTCGCAGCTGTTCTTCACCCTTGGAAGACACCGCGGCCGCCCGAAGCGTTTTTCCCTTCTCGAAGTGATTCCGTGACGCTTCGAGCTTCGCGTGTTGCAGATTGATCTGATAGCGAACGTTTTCGCTATCGATATCCAGCGCCCTGGTGTACTGGAGGACGGCTTCGTCCCAGTTTTTCGCCTTCTCGGCGCTGCGGCCTTTTTCGTAAGAGTTGTAGCTCGCACAACCGGCGGTCAAGAGCAGCGCTACTGCGATTTTCAGTCGATTCATCGTTAGTCCTGAGTCCTGAGTCCTGAGTCCTGAGGTTGAGAGCCGGGTGGGGCTCAGGACTCAGGACTCAGCACTCAGGACTTCATATCAACCTTTCTGACGCAATATGCCGCGCAAATGTCACTGTCCGATCGGGATCCGCGTCTTCGCGTCCGCGGGAAAACCGACATAGCCGATCTCGACCGACTCGATTCCGATGCTGCGCAGAATGAATTTCCCGTCGACTGTCTCGCCGACGCGAACGTTCAGGATTTCGCCGTTGCCGGAGAATGTCGCGATCGGGTTATTCGTCGTGCCGAATGTCCCGATGTAGTGATACGGAAATTGTGGTGGAACCGGAGCCGCCGGCGGAGGAGGCGGCTGCGGAATGACCGGCTGGACCGGCGCTGGTGCGACAGGGGCCGGTGCGGGAGGAGGCGGCGGCGGCGGGGGCGGCTCTTTGTAGGCGAAGAGATTGCGCTCGCTCCGATAGTTTCCGCTCTGTGGTTCCAGCCATTCTTTGTGGATCATCAGAACGCCGGGCGAGTTCTGCTGCAGACCGCGGCCCGTCGTGCGCACCGGCCGTGCCGGCGTCGCGGGATCGGGCGTCCGCGCGCTCTGCGTTGCCGCAAAGGCGTAGATGGCAAACAGGCCGACGATGATCAGCCCGATGATGGTCCATGTTTTCCAGCTCATCCAATCCATCACATTTGTGTGCTCGCCATCATTGTGCTACGAGCCGGCTCGCGGAACAGAGTCTTGAGTCGCACGCTCAAGGTCAGACTGTCCGGCGAGCTGCCCGATCCGATGCTGAGGGCATCGATGATGACGAACTGATTTGAAAGCTCGAGTCGGTTGATCAGCCTGCGCAGCTGCTGATAGTTGCCCTGGGCCGTGAAGACGATCGTGACCGTGACGGTGCCGACGCCGCCCGATTTCTGCATCTCCCGGTCTTCGGTGCGCACGAACGAGAATGTTCTCGGCATCACGATCTGACTATCGGCGGCCAGTCTCTTGATCTCCGCGTACAGCCGTGTGAGCCTTTCCGGCTCCGTCGCCCAGCGGCTGTTGTACAGAGTCTGCAGGTCGGTCTGCACTTGTCGGTAACCGGTGACCGCCTGTTCGGCGGCAATCCGCCTGGCGCGCGCCCGCTGCAGGTCGCCTTCGGTCTGCTGCAGATGCGCATCGAGAGCATTGAGCCGTGCTTCGTACTGCACCCGGTAGGTGAAGAAGAAGATCGCGTTCGCGACGAGCAGCGCCGCCAGGACGCCCAGCAGGAGCCGATGTTCGCGCCAGATCACTCGACGGCCCTCGCGATCGACGGACGGTAGTCGACTCCGATCCCGAACTTGTATCCGTTGTCGGTCCGATCCTCAGAAGTCGGAAAGGGATTGCCAAAACGCGCATCGTGATTGAGCTGGTCAATGGTTCGAGTCATTCCGTCGCCGCTCTTCGCGGATGCCTGCATGGTCAGGTGAACGATTCCAGTCTTTCCGAATGCCGGCGAGATCGATTCGATGCGGACGTCATCAGGCAGAACGCGCTCGAGGCGGTCGAGCAGCTCGCTCCACGAGAATGCCCGTTCCGCGAGGCGCGCGTTGACGAATTGGGCCTGCTCGGAGAGCTGCTTGACGTTGACGCCCTGAAGGCGCTGATTCGCATCATCGGTTCGGCGATTCTCGGTGTCGATCTGGCTCTCGATCTGCGCGATCTTGTCACGCGTCGTCCGCGTCTCGCGGACGTAGCGGTAGCCGGTCTCGATGTTGTTGAGCAGCATCATCGCGACCAGGATCGATGTCACGACCACCACCGCGTAAAGCGGACGGTGGTCGCGGTACGGGCGTCCTGCGAGATTCAGATGGAGCGGCTTCACGATGTAAAGACTCCGGTGCAAGCCGTGAGTTCCGCCTCATAGGCGCCCGTGCCGATGCCGTCAGGCCGCCCCTCGCTGAAATCCGACAATGCGATAGTGCGCACCGGCGCGCTGAATTCAGAGCCGATCACCGACGCGATGCCGCCGTCGACGTTGCCGGAGAGATAGCACTGTTCGATCGCGTCCGTTCGCAAGGTATCGCGAAGGTAGCTGGCGGAGAGTTTGATCTCCTGTTCGATCGTGCGTTCGCCGTTCAGATTGCGCGACCGGATGAACAGCGGCTGCGAGCCGCGGAACGCTGCGGTCGTGAATTCACGTTCACGGATGTAGAAAAAGATCCGGTCGCGCGACGTGGTCGGCTCGCGCACCGTGATGGCATTCCAGATGTTGAGCCCGATCGGTTCGATGAGAACAACCGCGATGCCGGCGGCCTCGAAGACGTTCTCGATCGCGGTGAGCGTCTGATCCATCGCGCTGATGGCCAGAACTTTCGACTGCCCGGCGGTGCGCGAAAGCAGTTCATGGCGAACGCGCAGAAGCACGGAATCGATCGGCATTGTCCGCTTCAAACTCCAGCGAACGACGTCCTCGGCTTCCCTGGACGATTCCGGAAAGTTCGGCAGATCGAGAATATTGATGCGGAACCAGGAGTCGGGCAGAAGCAGCGACGCGCGATCCCAGCGGCCGCTCTCCAGGCGCACACGCCGCAGGACGTCCGCCAGCGCGGCCTCATTCGTGAGTTGTGGCGTCACGACGGCCGGCACGAACGTGTCGGCGGCCAGGCGGTAACTCTTCGCCTGCACGATCTGCGGATCCTTTTTTCCGCGCGCCACGCGGACGTGGATCAGAGCGTCGGAGTCGAGAACGATGATGTCGGGAGGAAAGGATGCGGCCATGGATTAGAAAACTGAATTTCGAATTTCGAATGAAGAATTCAGAATGAAGAATGCCTTTCCTGGTTCTTCATTCGAAATTCGAAATTCGAAATTCTTGATTCATCCCTCCCTTATTCAACAAAGGTAACCTTGTTGATCTCTCGCAGCGTGGTGCGCCCTTCGGTGACCTTCTTCAGCGCCGACTCACGCAAGAACGTCATTCCTTCCTCTTTCGCGGCTCTCTTGATCTCGGAAGCCGGTCGTCGATCGAGAATCATCCCGCGGATACGGTCGGAGAGGTCGAGAAGTTCCGAAATCGCCAGCCGGCCGTGGAAGCCGGTGCCGTTGCATTCGAGGCATCCGGCTCCTTCCCAGAACGTCTGGCCGCGATAGATCGCCGGATCGAGGCCGGACTCGACCAGAAACCCGTCGGGATACTTGACTTCGCGTCTGCACTC
>JALYZI010000147.1 GCA_030948915.1 Acidobacteriota bacterium | reverse complement strand
GGCGTCGGGCGTCAGGGGAGGTACACGGGCTTTTTCTCCCTGACGCCTGACGCCTGACGCCTGACGCCTCGACAATGGCCAAGCGCTCGCGCATCAAAGACTTTCTCTGGCGTCACTCCGCCGGCATCGCCTTTACGGTGATGGTGGCCTTCGTCGCGCTGATCGGATTCATCGGCTACACCTACGCCGTCATCACGAAGAAATTCGACTCCAGCCGCCGCTGGGACCTGCCGAGCCGCATCTACTCCGACGCGACCCCGATCGTGCCGGGAGTCGGTCTCCCTCGCGCCCTGCTCGAACCGAAGCTCAATCACGTCGGCTATCACGAGACCCGCATGCGCGTCTCGAATCCCGGCGAATACCGGTTCGTCGCCGGCAACCTCGAAATCTATCTGCAAAATTTCGAATATCCCGACATCGAGTTCCGCGCGCTGCCGGTCCTGATCGATTTCGACGGCCCGGTGGTGCATTCGGTGAAGCGACTCGACGACGGAGTCACGCTTCGCGGAATCCGCATCGAGCCGGAGCTGATCACATCGATTTACAACAACGAGATGGAAGATCGCCTGCCGGTGCGATTGGCTTCCATTCCGAAGCCGGTCGTCGATGCGATCATTGCCACCGAAGACAAGAATTTCTATCACCACGAAGGAATCTCGATCCGCGGAACGCTCGGCGCGCTGATTACCGATGTCCGACAGAAATCGTTGACGCACGGCGGATCGACGCTGACTCAGCAGCTCGTGAAGAATCTCTTCCTCAATCCCGAGCGGACCTGGCGCCGCAAGGGCACCGAAGCGTTGATGGCGATCCTTCTCGAGCTGCGTTATCGCAAGAACGAAATCCTGGAGGCCTACCTCAACGAAATCTACCTCGGGCAAAACGGCGCGGTGCAGATCATCGGCGTCGAGCAGGCGTCGCAGGTCTACTTCGGAAAACATGTCACGTATCTGACGCTTCCGGAAGCGGCCACGCTGGCCGGAATGATTCGCTCGCCGAACGTCCTCTCGCCGCTGAAGTATCCCGATCGCGCGAAGTCGCGGCGCGATGTCATCCTCAAGCTGATGCTCGAGCAGGGAAAAATCGAGCAGACCGAATACGAGAGGGCGGTCGCGTCGCCGCTCGCCACGTCGCGGTTTCCGAAGACTTCGCGCAGCGCGCCGTTCTTCGTCGATCTCGTGCTGAAACAGCTTCGCGAGACATATCCGGAAACGCAACTGAAGACCGAAGGGCTCCGGATTTTCACGACGCTCGACACGATCATGCAGCGCTCGGCGGAGCAGGCGCTGGAAAACGGAATCGTCGATCTCAATCGCCGCTATCCCTATCTCAAGAAATCTGCGACGCCGCTCGAGGGCGTGATCCTCACGATTCAACCGGGCACCGGATACGTGAAGGCGCTGGTCGGCGGCCGGAACTATTCGAAGACGCAATTCAATCGCGCGATTCAGGCGCGACGTCAGCCGGGATCGCTCTTCAAGCCGTTCGTCTACATCACGGCGATGGATCCGGCGCGCGGGCAACAGGCGCTGACCGCTGCCACGGTCCTCGATGATTCGCCGATCACCGTGCGCACCGGAAACGCCGTCTGGTCGCCACAGAATTACGATCTGCGGTTCCACGGGCACGTCACCGTGCGCGAAGCACTGGCGCATTCGTACAACATTCCGGCGGTCCGTGCGGCAATCGATGCCGGCGTTCCGAATGTGATCAAGGAAGCGTCGACGATCGGAATCGAGAGCCGTCTCGAGCCGTATCCCTCAGTCTCACTCGGCTCGTTCGAGGTGACACCGCTCGAAATCGCCTACGCCTACTCCGCCTTCGCGAACCTCGGCGTAAAAGCGGAAACGATCTCGATTCTGGCCGTGTCGACTCGCGAAGGAAAACTGCTCGAGAACCGTGAAGTGAAGATGAAGCGTGTCGCGCCGGCGAGCGTCTGCTACGTGATGAACGACATCCTCCAGGATGTCTTCACCTACGGGACCGCAGGGAAAGCGCGCTCCCTCGGATTCCAACGCGCGTTCGCGGGAAAAACGGGGACGACCAGCAATTATCGCGACGCGTGGTTCATCGGCTACTCGCCCCGTATTCTGAGCCTTGTGTGGATCGGGTTCGACGACGCGCACAGCGTCCGTCTGGCGGGGGGCGACGCCTGCGTTCCGATCTGGACCGCGTACATGAACCGCATTTCAGGAATGGTCCCCGACCTGGATTGGAAGCGGCCCGACGACGTCGTCACCCGCGAAGTCGATCCGGAATCGGGAATGCTCGCGACGCCGTACTGCCCGCAAACCCACGGGGAGATCTTCGTCGGCGGAACCGAACCGGCCGTCCTGTGCCCCCTCCACGCCGGCAGCGGCGAGCCGAGTCCGTCGTGGCGGGACAGCGATACTTTCCCGGGCGACCAGCCGCCGGCCTCGCCTGATCAGCGCCGCGATCAGAAAAAAGACCACGATCGGGGAATCCGGCGCCTGCTCCGCATCATTTTCGGGAACGGACAATGAGCACCATAGCGGAGATTCCCGCCGAAACACCCGCGGTTCCGAATCTTTTCCATCGCGCGAAGGACCGTTTCGAGCGCGCAATGCTCTACACCGGCGGCATCACCGACCTCGGTATCCAAACCGTCCGCGAGATCTTTCGCGGTCCGATCGAGACGAAGCTGCTCATCGCGCAGTTCGAACAGATCGGCGTCAGTTCGCTCTCCATCGTGGGGATCACGTCACTTTTCATTGGAATGGTGCTCGCGCTGCAGACGGCGTATTCCCTCGACCAATTCGGCGTGAAGATGTTCATCGGGAAAGTCGTCTCGCTCTCGCTCGTACGTGAGCTCGCTCCGGTGCTCATGTCATTGATGGTGGGTGGACGTGTGGGCGCCGGAATCGCGGCCGAAATCGGGACGATGAAAGTCACCGAACAGATTGATGCCCTCCGCGCGCTGGCCGCCAGTCCTGTTAAAAAACTGGTCGTACCGAAGGTCCTGGCGACGACGCTGATGTTTCCCGTCCTGACGGTGGTTTCGAACGCGGTCGGGATCTTCGGCGGCTTGATCATCGCCGTCGCGAACCTGCATCTCACCGCAAACTTTTACATTCGAAGCGTCATCACGACGGTGAAGTACAACGACCTCGCGTCAGGCATCGGAAAGACGTTTTTCTTCGGCTTCGCAGTGGGCCTGGTCGCCTGCTACAACGGCCTGCGCACTACCGGCGGAGCGGACGGCGTCGGCCGCGCCACGACCGAGACCGTCGTCATGGCGGCCATCACCGTTTTGATCATGGACTTCTTCCTGACTAAGCTGTTCCTTCTCGCCTTCTGATGACCGACATCGATTCCGTAGACCGGCGCGCCGAACCGCGTGACACTCCCGATCGGCGGCGTCACACGCGCGAACCGTTCGTCGAGTTTCACGACGTCCACAAGGCGTACGGCACGAAGCAGGTGTTGCGCGGCGTCAACCTGACCGTTCACCGCGGAGAGGTCATGGTGATCCTGGGTGGATCAGGATCCGGAAAGTCGGTCACTCTGCGGCACATGCTCGGCCTCGAGGCGCCCGATTCCGGACGCATCATTGTCGAGGAAGAGGACATCACCGATCTTCCGGAAGAAGAGCTGTACCGCGTCCGACAAAAATTCGGGATGCTGTTCCAGAGCGGCGCGCTGTTCGATTCGATGAACGTTTTCGAGAACGTCGCGTTTCCTCTGCGCGAGCACACCGAAATGACCGAGGACGAGATCTCGCGCGCAGTGCGCGAGAAGCTCGAGCTCGTCAATCTTCCCGGCACGGCGCATTTGATGCCGGTCAATCTCTCCGGCGGCATGCGCAAGCGCGTCGGCCTCGCGCGATCGATCGTCCTTGATCCCAAAATGATCCTTTACGACGAGCCGACCACCGGTCTGGATCCGATCACGGCGCAGAAGATCAACGAGCTGATCATTGATCTGCAGTCGAAGCTCAACGTGACCTCGGTCGTCGTCACGCACGACATCCAGTCCGCTTTCTCGGTCGGCGACCGGATCGCATTCCTGAGCCGAGGGGTTTTCGAGTGGGTGGGTCCGATTGAGGAGGCCAGGAATACCGATCACGCCGGCCTCCGCGAATTCTTTAGAGCCAGTATGGTGACCGCCGCCCAGCCGACGTGAGTGCACTGAAATGTCATGGATAATCATCCGGTTCGTATCTTCGTAACATGGCGTCTACCACCAAACAGAAACAGAACACGATCCGCGTCGGCGCGCTGGTAACGGCCGCGGCCGTTGTGCTGATGGTGTTCCTGTTCTTCATCGGATCGGAACAGAAGATCTTCTCGCGCAAGAACGAATACAAAGTCCGGCTCGACACTGTTGCCGGTCTCGCGGAAGGCAATCCTGTGAAGATCTCGGGCGTCACAGTCGGCGTCGTGAAAGACATCTACCTCCCATCCGATCCGAAGAAGAAGGACGTCGATATCACCTTGATGGTCGATCGCAAATATGCCGATCGCATCCGCACCGACTCGCGCGCTCGCATGAAGAAGCTCGGCCTTCTGTCGGGCGACAGCTACATCGACATCAGTCCGGGAAATCCTCGCTTCGATTCGCTCGAGCCCGGCGCTCTGATTCCTGCTGCGCGACAGACCAACGTCGATCAACTCATCTCTTCAGGAGAGGATCTCGTCGATAACTTCGTGCAGATTTCGTATTCGCTGAAAAACGTTCTCGCGCGCGTCGACCGCGGGGAAGGACTGATCGGCGAGCTGACCAGCACGCCGGAGACCAAACAGCGCATCACCGACACGTTCCTCGCGACGCTCAACAAGACCAACGCGATTCTCACGCACGTCGAGAGCGGCAAGGGCCTGGTCGGAAAGCTCGTGTACGACGACAAGTACGCCGACCAGTTGACGGCGTCGCTCTCATCGAGCGCCGCGTCGCTGCAGACAGTCACCTCGAGCGTGCAGCGGAGCTTCGAGAGCGGGCAGGGAACACTCCCTGCGCTGCTCAGTGATCCCGACGGCAAAAAGAAAGTCGTCGATCTGATCGAGAACCTGCGGCTGACTTCCGCGAACCTCGCGGAGTTCAGCTCCACGATGAAGAACGGACAGGGACTCCTGCCGCGCCTGATGAACGACAAACAGTACGGTGATCAGGCGCTCTCCGAGTTCACCGGGCTCGTGCATCAGCTCAACGAGTCCGTGGCGAAGTTGAACAACGGCCAGGGAACTGCCGGCCGCTTGATCAGCGATCCGTCAGTCTACGAATCGATCAACGACATTCTGATCGGCATCAACGAGTCGAAGATGCTCCGCTGGCTGATTCGCAATCGCCAGCAAAAAGGAATCGATAAGCGTGTCGAGACCGAACAGAAAGTCGCTCCGCCGCCCGTGACTCCGCCTCCCGCCGCCGCCCCCGCGAGCGTACCGCTCAGCTCGAACGGGACAACGCAGACGACGAGCACGAGTCCGCCACCGAAACCGTAAATCGCTCGCCGTTTTGCCGTCAGCTGTTAGCCGAACGGCCAACGGCCAACGGCAAACGGCATACGACCTGCGTGATAGGATTTTCGACTTGGATATCGCAGTCATCGGCACAGGCTACGTCGGCCTGGTTACCGGAGCGGGTCTCGCTGATTTTGGCAACGATGTCGTCTGCGTCGATATCGATGCCAAAAAAATCGACGCGCTGAAGCAGGGAAAGATCCCGATCTACGAGCCGGGCCTCGACAAGATCGTCAGTCGCAACGTGAGCGAGGGCCGGCTTCAATTCAGCACCGACCTTGACGACGCCATCCGTTCCAGCCGTGCGATTTTCATCGCGGTTGGAACGCCGCCCAAGCCCGACGGCTCGGCCGATCTGCGCTACGTCGAAGAGGTCGCGCGCACGATCGCAAAGTACATGAACGGCCCGAAGCTCGTCGTCACGAAGTCGACCGTTCCGATCGGCACCGGCCGCATGATCGAGAAAATTCTCACCGAGTCGGGAAGTGAATTCCGGTCCACGGTCGCTTCCAATCCGGAATTCCTGCGCGAAGGGTCCGCCATCGAGGACTTCATGAGGCCCGATCGAGTCGTGATCGGCGCTTCCGATACCGAATCGATCGCGTTGATGAAGGAAATCTACGCGCCGCTGCATTCGCTGGAGATTCCGTTCGTGGTGACCAATGTCGAATCGGCCGAGTTGATCAAGTACGCCGCCAACGGTTTTCTCGCAACCAAGATCTCTTTCATCAACGAGATCGCCGTGTTGTGCGAGTTGTTAGGCGGCGATGTCCAGGACGTGGCCCGTGGCATCGGACTCGATTCGCGCATCGGATCGAAGTTCCTTCAGGCCGGCCCCGGCTTCGGCGGCTCCTGCTTTCCGAAAGACACGTCGGCGGTTGCCGACATCGCTCGCCGGTACGGATACGAATTCGAGATCATCGAGGCCGTCCTTCGCGTCAACGACAACATCAAGCAGCGGATGGTCCGCAAAGTCGTGACGGCGCTGTGCGGAAGCGTGCAGGGAAAAACGATCGCGATTCTCGGTCTGGCGTTCAAACCGGAAACCGACGACATGCGCGACTCGCCGACGATCCCCCTGATCAACGGCCTTCAGAAAGAGGGCGCCAGCATCCGCGCCTACGATCCGCAGGCGATGAACAATGCCGCGCGGATCTTTTCCGACGTCACGTTCTGCCGCGATGCCTACGAGACCGCCGACGGTGCCGACGCGCTGGTGATCGCGACGGAGTGGAATGAGTTTCGTTCGCTGAAACTCGAACGCATTCGCACCCGGCTCAAGCAGCCCGTGATCATCGATCTGCGCAACGTCTACGATCCGGAGCGGATGAAGAGCGAAGGCTTCACCTACGTTTCTGTCGGACGCGGGGAAAAGGACTGAATGCCTCGTGCTCTGATCACGGGCGGAGCGGGTTTCCTCGGCTCTCATCTCTGCGAGCTTTTTCTCGATCGCGGTCACGAAGTGATCTGCATGGACAATCTGATCACCGGCAACACCGCGAACATCCAGCATCTGTTCGGCCGCGATGGATTCACGTTCGTGAAGTACGACGTCACGAACTTCGTGCATTGCGAAGGGCCGCTCGATTACGTCCTGCACTTCGCATCGCCGGCCAGTCCGATCGACTATCTCGAGAAGCCGATTCAGACGCTCAAGGTCGGATCGCTCGGCACGCACAAGACTCTCGGTCTCGCGAAAGACAAGAGGGCCCGCTATCTGATCGCGTCGACGTCCGAGGTTTATGGCGATCCGCTGGTGCATCCGCAGAAAGAGGACTACTGGGGCAACGTCAATCCGGTCGGTCCGCGCGGAGTCTACGACGAGGCCAAGCGATTCGCGGAGGCGATGACGATGGCCTATCACCGTTTTCACGGCGTCGACACGCGCATCGTCCGGATCTTCAACACATATGGCCCGCGCATGCGCGTCAACGACGGGCGTGTGGTACCGGCATTCATCGCGCAGGCGTTGCGCAATGAGCCAATGACAGTGTTCGGCGATGGATCGCAGACGCGCTCGTTCTGCTACGTCTCCGATCTCGTCGAAGGAATCTATCGATTGCTGATGTCGAACGAGACGATGCCGGTCAACATCGGCAATCCGTCGGAGATGACCGTTCTGCAATTCGCGCAGGAGATCAAGAGACTGACTGGAACGAAGGCTCCGATCGAATTCCGGCCGCTGCCGGAAGACGATCCGAAGATCCGGCGTCCCGACATCACCAAGGCGAAGAGAATCCTCGGCTGGGAGCCCAAAGTTCCACTGGAGGTCGGCTTGCAGCGCACGATCGATTATTTCCGCACTGTCGTGCTCTGATGCGCCGCGCTCTTCTCGTTTCGTCGCCGCTTTTCTGGCAACGCTCCTCTTCCATCAAATCGCGCTGCAGCTCCTGCACAGTCACTCTGGGGTGGCGTGTGGGGCGCGATCATGATTCCGATCATCGATCGCTTCCGCGGCGCGAGGTATTGGACGTAGGCGATCGTTTCGGCGCGATCGCGCCGACGCTGGTCGCCTGGTTCGTGGTCGCGCCGCTCAAGCATCAGCCGGTTGCCGCCGGCTGGAAACCGGCGGCAATGCTGATCGACTCGGAACTGCGCTGTTCTATCGGCTGTTTTCTAGAGCCCGATGAGGATCGCGTTCGGATTCGTGCTGAAGTTCAACTGAATGGCCGCGCCGGGCGTGATCTTGCCGGTAAACGTGTTGTTGCCGAGCGCGCGTGCCAGATCGGCCAGCGGGAAATAAGCCTTCCCCTCGTGATCAAAAACATGCGACGAAATCTCGCCGGATCTCTGCACGCGGAAAACCTGTCCGGGCGCCGGCGTGAATTTGAACCCGCCAACATCCTGCTTCAGCATTCCCCCCTGCACCGCGGGCACTTCGGCCTTTTTTGCGGTGGTGGCTGCCTCCCGGACGGCGAGGAACCTGGGCCCCTGGCGTGAAAACGACGGCTGCAGCGTGAGCGATGCGCCACCTGCCTTCGCTGCGGTTTCCACCGAAACCACGAGCGTATTGTTGATCAATAACGCTTCCCCGACCTGCTTGCCGTTGATGAACAGCGGCGCGCGTTCCACGGCTGTCGGGGCGGCAATGAGAATGAAACCAACGACACTGAGGGCGAGCACGAGGGCCTTCTTCATGATGTTTCCTCCTGACGAATTTGTGAAGAGTGGTTATTGTACCCTTCCGGCGTGAAACGGGAAGTGCTCCGCTCGGCCGCCATCGTCTTCATTGCCAGTTTCTGCTTGCTGGTCATTGAGATCGTCGCCGGCCGCATCCTCGCGCCACACGTTGGCGTGTCGCTCTACACGTGGACGAGCATCATCGGCGTAGTGCTGGCCGGCATCAGCATCGGCGCATGGGTCGGAGGCGTCCTCGCGGATCGATATGACCCCGTTGCGATTCTTCCGATCCTGCTGACGCTGTCCGCTGCGGCGTCGTTCGCCATCGTCCCGCTGTCGAATCTCGTCGGTGCCGATGTCCTGCCTCTTCCGGAGACATCGCTGATGCTGCGAGTGCTCGCGCTCTCCGCCATCATCTTCTTCCTCCCTTCCTTTCTCCTCGGCACGATTTCTCCGGTGGCCGTCAAGATGGCTCTGCGCGATCTCGCGCAGGCCGGGCACGTCGTCGGTCGCATCTACGCCGTCTCAACAGTCGGATCGATTCTGGGAACCTTCGCGACCGGATTCTTTCTCATCGCGCGATTCGGAACCCACGCGATTCTGATCGGCATCGCTTGCGTGTTGCTCGTCTGCGCGGCGGCGACATTCAGACGAAAGATTGCGATCGTCGCCTTCCTGCCGTTTGCGGCTGCTTGCGTTTTCGCGTGGCACGCGTTGCAGTCGCCACTCCAGCGGGGCAGCGCATATTTCAAGGAGACGAACTACTTCACGATCCGGATCGAGCACCGCACAAAGCTGGACGGCGTCGGAAAGCTGGAGACCATGGTTCTCGATCATCTCGTCCATTCGCTCAACGATCCGGCGTCGCCATGCTCCCTGACGTACGGATACCTGAACATCTTCGACGAATTGTTGCGATGGAAAGTGCAGCAATCGCAGCCGCTCGATGTGCTCTTCATCGGCGGCGGCGGTTACACGCTTCCGCGTTGCATCGAAGTCGCGTTTCCCACCGCTCGCGTCGACGTCGCGGAGATCGATCCTGAGGTCACAGCGGTCGCATATCGCTTCATGGGCCTGCCGCGAAACACACGGGTCCACACCGCAAACGAAGACGCGCGCTGGTTTCTCCGGCGGTCGAACAGGATGTACGACATCATCTTCGGCGACGCCTTCAACGACATCTCCGTTCCGTATCACCTCACCACGCGCGAGTTCATCTTGTTGCAGAAGCGTCATTTGAAACCTGGCGGCGTGCTGGCGACGAACATCATCGACAACGTTCCGTTCGGAGACTTTTTCCCGTCCTATCTGGCGACGACGCGTGACGTCTTCGGCGATGACGTCATTGTGCTCGGCGACCGCGAATACTACGGGCGAGGCGCGCACTCAACTTTGTTGGTGATCGCCGGCGCGCGCGGTTTTCAGCCGCATGAACGCGGAATCGTGTTGCCAAAGGGCGACGTCGAAGAAGCCGTCAATCGTCGCCGATGGACGATTTTGACCGACGACTATGCGCCGGTCGACAATCTGCTCGCGCCATTGTTCGCGGAGCGCTCGCGATATCAGAAGAGATGAGCCAGTACCGCTTCGCCGTCAATCCGCGCTGGACCGATCTCCCGCACTGCTCGGCGGTCCTGCATGGTCTTCCGCGCGACTACGTCGTCGCCGATTACAAAACGACGTTGTCGATCAAGACGGTGCTGCGTGGGTCGGCGTGGTACGAGACTCCGCAGGGTCGATACCGCGTCACGCCCGACGCGTTTCTGATCCTCAACGCAGGGCAGCAATACTCGATGAAAGTCTCAGCGGACTCGAACACGGAGACGTTGTGTCCGTTCTTCCATGCCGGATTCGTCCAAGGCGAGTTCTACGAACGCCTCTATCCCATGGGCGGCCGCGTTGCGCAGACGATCCGCGCCATCGGGTCCGTTCCTCTCGAAGATTCCTTCTACGATCTTGCGGAAGCACTCTCGGAATTGCGCGGTGAGACGCGGCGAGAGGCGGAGTCTTTTCCCGGCCTGCGCGCGTCGACGCGCGAAGAGATGTACCGCCGGCTCAATCGCGCGCGCGATTTTCTCCATTCGTGTTACGCGGAGTCGCTCAACGTCAGCGATGCCGCCAACATCGCCGCCATTTCTCATTTTCATTTCCAGCGGACGTTCAAGTCGGCGTTCGGAATGTCTCCGATGCAGTTTCTGCAGAGGCGGAGACTGGAGGTTGCGCGCGATCTGCTCAACGCGACCGACGACGACGTCACATCGATCTGTCGCTCCGTCGGCTTCGAAAGCCTCGGCTCCTTCAGCGCGCTGTTCAAGCGCACATTTGGTGTTTCGCCGAGCGCTTATCGAATGATCGTCTCTTCGCGCCGCGGGCCGGTCGAAATGATGTCGATCTTGCAGCCCGTCTCGTCCTCGATGAAACGCACGTAGTCCTTCGCTGTCTGCGGCAGTTTTGCGAAATCAGTGATGCCGACGATGGACTGCTTCCATCCCTTCATCACCTTGTACTCCGGCTGGTAGTCGCGATGCGCGACCGCGAACGCCGGAAACGTTCTCCAGCGCTCGCCGTGAACGTGATAGTTCGTGCAGACAGGGATCTCGTCGTATTCGTCGAGGACATCGAGCTTCGTCAGCGCAAAGCCGTCGACGCCATTCAACATCACCGATGTGCGCAGCACCGGCAGATCGAGCCATCCGGTGCGGCGCGGCCGCCCGGTCACAGTGCCGAATTCGTTGCCGCGTTTGCGGAGATGCTCTCCGGTCGCGTCGTCGAGCTCCGTCGGGAACGCCCCGCCGCCCACCCGCGTGGTGTAAGCCTTGACGACGCCCATGACGCGGCTGATGTGCTTGGGGGCGACGCCGAGACCGGTGGAGACGCCGCCGGCGACGGTGCTGGATGACGTCACGAACGGATACGTGCCGTGATCGATGTCGAGCATCGTCCCCTGCGCCCCTTCGAACATGACGCGCTTGCCGCTGCGAATCATTTCGTCGAGAAGGACCGGGCCGTTCGTGATGCGGTCGGCGAGAACTTTGCCGTAGCGCGCGTAATCGTCAAACAGTTTCGCCGGATCGAACGGCGGTTTCCGGTAGACCGTCTCCAGCACCGAATTTTTTTCGGCGCACGCGAACTGGATCTTCTCGCGCAGCACCACGGGATCGAGCAGATCGGCGATACGGATGCCGTATCGGCTGACCTTGGTCTCGTACGCCGGTCCGATGCCGCGGCCGGTCGTGCCGATCTTCGCGTCCCCGGCCGCTTCCTCCCGCGCCAGATCGAGCGCCTTGTGGTACGGCAGGATGCAGTGCGCGGAATCGCTGACCTTCAGATTGCCGTCGATCTGCACGCCGAGCTTGCGCAGATTCGCGATCTCTTCGAGCAGCGCCTCCGGATCGATCACCATGCCGTTGCCGAGGAGGCAGAGCTTGCCGGGGTGGAGGATGCCTGAGGGGATCAGCCGCAGCGAGTAATGTTTGTCGCCGAAACGGACGGTGTGGCCGGCGTTGTGACCGCCCTGATAGCGGGCGACCACATCGAAGGATTCGCATAGCAGGTCGACGATCTTCCCTTTCCCTTCGTCGCCCCACTGCACACCAATAACGGCGAGATTCTGACCACTCATAAGGAATTTCTGCGGACTCCGCGACAGTCTACAATACGAACCGATATGGAAACGCCAGTCGCAGCGCCGACTCCGATTCCCGTTGAGAAGTTCGTCGACGGTCTCCGCGAGATGGCTGCCGGCGTGATCACCAAGCAGAAGATGTACGACTACCTCCTGACCTGGGAGATCCGGTCCAAAGATCTCGAACGCTACAAGCTGTGGCTTCCCGACCGGCACACGCGCAACAAGATCTTCCGCAACGAAATGATCGAATGCATGCTGATCTGCTGGCCGATCGGCTCCGTCACGCCGCTGCACACGCATAACGGGCAGCTCGGCTGGATGACGATGCTCGAAGGGAAGCTGCTGGTCGAGAACCACCGCAAGCTCGACTGCAATCGCCCCGAAAATCAGCAGGTTGTCGGGATGGATTGCCTGGCCGGCGCGACGCGCATCGAGATGAAACAGGTTGGCACCGAGCTGTGTGTGCCCGGCGGGCCGCTGAACACGGTCGACAAGAAACAGACGATCCATCGCATCAAGAATCTGCCGGAGTGGAACGAGCGCGCCGTCAGCCTGCATGTCTATTCGCGGCCGATCGATTCGTGCGTCGTCTTCGACATCGAAGCGCAGCGGTGTTTCCGGCGCGATCTGAAATACGATAACGAGTCCTGAGTCCTGAGTCCTGAGTCCTGAGTCCTGAGTGGGCGGGCGTGACTCAG
>JALYZI010000135.1 GCA_030948915.1 Acidobacteriota bacterium | reverse complement strand
GCCAGACCTTCCGCGATGCCGGATCCGATCGCGAGGACTTTCTTCATCGGCAGCGGGCCGCGCGTGATCACCTCACGCAACGACTCGCCGCGGATCAGCTCCATCACCAGCCACGCTTCTCCGTCGGTCGATGTGAAGTCGTGGATCGTGATGATGTTCGGATGGTTCAGGGCCGAGGAGCTGCGCGCTTCGCGTTCGAAACGCGCGAGGCGCTGCGAGTCGCGGCTCAGCTCATGCGGCAGGACCTTGATCGCCACCTCCCGCCCGAGCCGTGTGTCGCGCGCGCGGTAGACCTCCCCCATCCCGCCCGCCCCGATCGGCGCCGAGATCTCGTACGGCCCCAAACGCGATCCCGATTGAAGACGCATGTACCGTGTTTGGATGAGGATACACTGCCAGGATGCGCGAATTCACGGCCCGTGCAATCGTTGCGGGAATCGTCTTCGGCATCGTCTTTGGCGCGGCCAACGCCTACCTCGGACTCCGCGTTGGATTGACCGTTTCGACTTCGATTCCGATCGCGGTGCTGACCGTCGCTCTCTTCCGGCTCATGCGGCGACGCGAGGTCATCCTCGAAGCGAACATGTCGCAGACGATCGGCTCGGCCAGCTCGTCGCTGGCGACCGGCACGATCTTCACGATCCCCGCGCTGTTTCTCTGGGGGATGGCGCCGCCGTTCTGGCAGGTCGCCATCCTCGCGCTCCTCGGCGGATTCCTTGGCATCGCGGCGATGGTTCCGTTGCGCCGGTTGCTCATCGTGCGCTCGGCAGACGAGCTGCCTTATCCGGAAGGAACAGCCTGCGCGGAAGTGTTGCGCGCAACCACGTCGGCGCAGTCGGGAGGACGCTGGATCTTCATCGGGCTGGCAGTCGGCGCGATCGTGAAACTCGCGATCGGCGCGCTGGTATTGATTCCCTCCACTCTCGCCGTGCATCTGCCGGTGTTGCCGAAAGCGGAGATGGCGGTCGAGATCGCGCCGGCGCTTCTGGCGGTCGGCTACATCCTCGGCTATCGCCAATCGGCGATTCTCGTGTCGGGTAGTCTCGTCTCGGCGATCGTCCTGACTCCGCTGATCGCGCTCGTCGGCGGAGGACTCTCCGCGCCGATGTTTCCGGAGACGAAGATGCCGATCGCGGCGATGACGGCGGCGCAGATCTGGTCGCGCTACGTGCGATACATCGGAGCGGGTGCGGTCGCGGCGGCAGGACTGGTCGCGGTTGCGCGGGCATTGCCGACGATGTGGAGCTCGTTCAAGGCGGTCGCGCGCGGACTGCGATCGGCCGATCGCGCGTCGGCAGCGACGTCGGAGGAACGCACCGATCGCGATGTTCCATCGTGGGTTGTCGTGGTCGTGCCGATCGCCGTCATCATCACTCTGGTTGCTGTCCCGAATCTTCTCGCCGGCAACATGCCGCTCGGCGCCCGCCTCATCGCCGCACTCGGCGTGGCGGTCTTCGGCATCTGCTTCGTCGTGGTCTCCTCGAGAATCGTCGGCCTGATCGGAGTGTCGTCGAATCCGACTTCGGCGATGACGCTCGTGACGCTGCTGGGCGTCTCGGTTGTCTTCGTCGCGCTCGGGTGGCGGGACCCTTCGGCGCGCGCGGCGATTCTCACCGTCGGAACCGTCGTCTGCATCGCGGCATCGAAAGCAGGCGACATCTCGCAGGATTTGAAAACCGGATTTCTCGTCGGGGCGACTCCGGCACGCCAGCAGCTCGGACAGTTCATCGGCGCGGCCTTCGCGTGCTGGGCGGTCGCGGGAACCGTGCTGCTGCTCGGCAAGGCGTTCACATTCGGCTCTCCCGAGTTGCCTGCGCCGCAAGCGACGCTGATGAAAACCGTCATCGAGGGCGTGCTTGCCGGCTCGTTGCCGTGGGGACTCGTCGGAACCGGCGCGGCGCTTTCAATCTGTGCCTTGGTCGCCGGCCTGCCCGGATTGTCATTCGCGGTCGGGATCTACCTTCCGCTGGGAACGCTCATGCCCGTTTTTGCTGGCGGAATCGTCCGGCGGATCGTCGAGTCGCGCCGCCAAGGCAAAGCGGCGGAAACAGACGCGGGTGTTCTCGCGGCCAGCGGCATGATCGCCGGCGAAGGTCTGGCGGGCGTCCTGATCGCGTTTCTGATCGCGACCGGAACGAAATGGATCGCGCTGCGCGACGCTTTGAAGCCGATCCATTTTGCGGCCAAGGACTTCACCTACGTGACCGGTGCGCCGGCGGTGATTCTCGGCGTGGCAACGGTTCTGATCGTGTGCGCGCTTTTATTTAAGGCCGGCCGCCGATGAGGGAAGGCGCATGTTCTTCCCTTCGCGACGCCAGATCATCGCGCTGATCCACCACCGTCCGTCGCGGCGAAAGAGCTGGATGCTGTTGACACCGCGATTGAGAATCTCGCCATTGCGCGTGCGCCGAGCTTCGTAGGCGCTGAGGACGTGCGCGACGTCGTCGAACTGCCGCGTCTCCCGCCAGATCTCGCCTTCCCAGAAGCTCGGCATCTCGCCCGACGCGATCATCTCTTCGAAATTGACGCGATACGACTCCATATCGAATTCGAAGACGCCGCCGTCGTTGACGCGCACCATCCGCGCGCCGGACGCGTGGATTTCCGCCTGTTTACTCCAGTCAGGACGCTCGCCCGGCTCGAAGCAAACGGAGTCATACATGGCCGCGATGATCGAATCGAGATCTTTCATAATTTTCTCAGCGCCTCCACAACGGCGTCGATTTCCTCTTCGGTGTTGTAGTAATGCGGCGACAGGCGCAGCGCCGATTCTGCCCGCTTGTCCGTCATGTCGAGAACAGCCCACGCGCGAAACGTCGCGGAGGCGTTGATGTTCTTCTTGCGAAGCCTCGCGACGATCTCGGATGCGTCGCGATTGAAATCGGCCGTGACGATCGCCGCGCGCCGTTCGCCACGATCGAGCACGCGAGCAAATTGTGACAATTGATCGCGTAATTTATCAGCCAACATTAATGCTCGCGCGCTGCATCGCTCGATCCCGGCGTCGATCGCATATTGCGCAGCGGCGCCGAGTCCGAGAACGAGCGCATAAGAAAACTCCCAATTCTCGAAGCGGCGGGCATCGGGAACGAGCTCGTAGGCATCGGCGGTCGTCCACGATGCACCGCGCATATCGATGAAGAGCGGCGCAGAGCCGCGCTGCAGCGCGCGATCGGCAACGTAAAGGAATCCGATGCCGCGCGGTCCGCGCAGGAATTTTCGCGCGGTCGCCGATAGGAAATCGCAATGGACCTTCGCGACGTCGATTGGAAGCTGCCCGACCGCCTGACACGCATCGACGAGATACGGCACGCGCGCCTCCTCGGCGATCGTGCCCAGGAGCTCGACCGGCTGGATGAGTCCGGAGTTGGTCGGGATCCAGGTCACCGCCAGCAATCGCACTTTCGGATTCCTCAGCAGCTCCCGGACACTCTCGGGATCGACGCCGCCGGCCTCGAGATCGGCCGCACGCCGAATTTCCACGCCGTGCCGCCTGGCGAGCGACAGATAGGCGAGCTGATTCGAGATGTAGTCGTTGCGCGTGGTGACGATGATGTCGCCCGGCTTGAAATCGAATGCCGACAGCGCCTCGTAAAAAGCGACGGTGGCATTCTCGACGATCGCGATGTTGCGCGACTGCGCGCCTAACAGCTTCGCGATGCTCGCGTAACTATCGCGAACGGCACCCGCGGCGTCGTCCGCGCTTTCATATCCGCCCCAGTTCGCTTCCCGATGGATGTGTCCGGTGATGGCATCGATCACCGGAAGCGGCATCAGCGACGCACCGGCGTTGTTCAGATGCGTCACATTGGCACAGCCCGGCGTATCTGCTCGCCACTGATCGAGTTGCACGCCGACATGCTACGGCATGGCCGTTGCGATAGAACATGCCGAGGAGGACTCAAAAATGACAGACCGTGACGATGCGGTGTGGAACACACTTCGAGGAAATTGGAATCAATTGAAAGGCAAAGTCCGCGAGAAATGGGGTCTCTTGACCAACGATGACATCGAACACATCGGTGGGCACAAAGACCGTCTCGTCGGCAAGATCCAGGAGCGGTACGGAAAAGCCCAGTGGGAAGCGGCCAACATCGAGAGTGAGCTTCGCTCGATCAATGAGCCGACGACCACGACAACAACAACGCGAACGACGACGACAAAGCCGTAAGTCGCGCGCCCGCGGCGAGCGGCACGGCAGGAGGATGTATGAGGTCGATCTTTCGGGCATTCGCCGATAAGACTGCCGAGATGACGGGCTCGCCGTGGGCATTTTTCGTGGTGGTTTTTGGCACCGCGTTATGGCTGGCTGCCGGTCCGGCATTTCACTTCTCGAACACCTTGGCAGCTGACGGTGAACACGCTCGCATCGCAGGTGACGTTCCTCATCGCATTTCTGCTGCAGAACACACAGAACCGCGACACGCGCGCGCTGCAGCTGAAGCTGGATGAACTGATT
>JALYZI010000131.1 GCA_030948915.1 Acidobacteriota bacterium | reverse complement strand
GCCGGTTGTGGGATCTCGCCAGGCACCGCTACTTCGAGGCCTCTGTGAAGCCGATCACCGACCTGGTCGTGTTCGGAAAGGGTTGGTATTGGGAGGAAGGGGAGGGGGCGGACGCGTGGGGGTGGATGGGCAGTCACGGCGAGGTGCGATTGCCGCCGCTGGCCGGCGATGCCCGGCTGACATTCAATGTTTATGTGCCGCTCGATGCGCTTCACACTCCGCCCAACGTCGTCGTGCAGCTCAATGGAAAGGTTGTTGACGCGTTTCGCGCAACGCGCGCGTTCAGCACTCGCGAGATCGTCGTGCGCGCGCGAGCCGACGGGCCGAACCTCCTGGTGATCGATACCGACCGCGTGATCACGCCGGCAGCGCAGCACATCAGCAGCGACACGCGGACGCTCGGGCTCAGGATCAACGCGATCGAGTGGATGCCGCGGTGACCGTTACTTCAGCTTGAAGTCGATCGGCTGCGGAAGCCAGGTCCTCACCCGTTTTCCATCCTTCATCGCAGGGCGGAACTTCGCGGTCCGCATGGCGCGGATGGCGGCCTCGTTGAAGCCGAAGCGCGCATCGCCGCGCAGAACATTCACATCGATCACGTCGCCGGTCTCGGAGATCAAGGCGGTGAGGATGACTGACGACTCGATGCGCTGACGCATGGCCATCGGTGGATAGTTGATGTGCGGCTGCGTCGTCAGGACCGGACGCTCGTCGAGCTCATCGAACTTGACGACGTCACCCTCCTTGACGCCGGGCGTCGGCACCGGAGCTGCCGCCGCGATCTGCGGCTGCGGCACGGGCACCGGCGCTTGCGTCTGCGTGACGGGAGCCGGCACAACGGTCTGCGGTGCCACGGTGTCCGTTCGCGCCGCGAGGCGGCGCTCGTCGAACGCCGCCGCCGATGGCGAGCGATCGTCCATCGTTTCCGTCCGCTGCGGAGCAACAGATGCAGTGAGAACGGCGGGCGGATTGCTCACCGCGGCATTCTTCGACTTTTTCTGCTGCAACTGTTTGTCGAACTGCGACTGCATCTTCAACATCTCTTCCTGCATTTTCCGATTGACGGCGTCCTCGAATGCCTTCTTCTGCGCCGCCGGGTCGATGGTGGCGGTGGTGGCGCTCGCTGATGTCGCTGTGGCAACGATCGGCTGCGGCACGACGGGCGGAGGTGTGGGCGGGCGGGTGGCCGGGCGGGTGGGGGAGGCGATCTGCGACTTCGCGTTCGCCGCCGATCCCCGCATCATCCAGAAACCGCCGACTCCGATCGCTGCCACAACCAACACCGCCGCTGCCACCAGTGGCATTTTGCTTCTTTCCTGGGGCGCCACGGGAATCGGAGCCGTGATGTCGACCTGATGCTCGAGGTACGGCGCGACGTTGACCTTCGATTCTTTTTCGCGATCGACGTTTTCGCCTTCGACTTCTTTCTTGAGGAGCGTGCTGAGGTAGAACGCCAGATTGAACGTCGTCGCGGAATACTTACCGCCGTGCGCAAGCCCGGAGAGCGCCTGCTTCATATCGGCGACCGAGCCGTATCGCCGCGCGGGATCGATCGACAGCGATTTCTCGAGCACCCCTCGGATGTCATCCGGGATCGGCTCCCCCGCCATCGTCCTGGTGGCGCGCACATGCTGCGAAAACGCGCTGACGTGCGCCGCGTCGGGCGGCTCGATCCCGGTCACCAGCAGAAAGAGGATCGCGCCCATCGCGAAGACTTCGGAGGCTTGCGTCGGCTCGCCCGAATGTTGGTATTCCGGTGAAAAGTATCTGCCGATCGCAGCCGCCACCTTGGCGTCTTTCATCGACGCGATCAATCCGCGGCCGAGCTGTTGACCGGCGACGCGAATCTCGCCGTCTTCTTCGATCCACACGAACTGCGGAATGAGTGCACCGTGCGAGAGGCGATGTCCGCTGTAGCGCAGCTCATTGAGCGTCGTCAGCGAGAGAGCGATTCTCTCCGCGATGTGGATCGCCTGATCGATCGAAACCGGATTCGGCGTGACGCCGGCACCGCCGCGCGCGCGATCCACGATGTGCCTCAGCGAGCGGCCGCCGCTGTACGCGTGCGCGATGAACGGCACGCCGTTGATCACGTCGATCGCCTGCTCTTTGACGAATGAAGTTCCGGTGAGCATCGGAACCATCTCGCGGGCGTCGGAGGCTGCCCGGACGAGTGCTTCGCGATCGCCGCCGATCAGTCGCCGCAGTGCGACGAGTGGACCGAGGTGACGGTCGTCGATGCGGGCGGCACGCCAGAGCTCACTGAGCGGATCGGCTTCCAGCTTCTTGAACAGAATGAAGTTGCCGAACTGATCGTACGGCCGCGTTTTGGAAGGCACTTTTAGCTCCGGAGTTCTGTTTGTGTGGAGCTAGGATACCACCGCCAAGTGCCCTTATTTCGGGGCAGTTGAGCTTGCGCCGGCGGTCTGCTGGTCGCGGTACCACTGCACCTGAAATTGCTGCACGTTGCGATTGTGCTCCTCGAGATTGGTGGCAAAGGCGTGGGAGCCGTCGTGACGTGCCACGAAGTAGAGGAATTCCGTTTTGGCAGGGGCGGCGGCTGCGGAAAGGGAGGCCACGCCGGCGTTCGCGATCGGGCCGGGCGGGAGGCCGGGGAAACGATAGGTGTTGTACGGGGAGTCGATCTGCAGGTCCGCTTTATGGATGTTCCCGTCCCAGGTGTTCGCGAGCTTCAGCGCGTAGATCACAGTCGGATCGGCGCCGAGGAGCATGTGGCGGTTGAGGCGGTTGAGGTAGACGGAGGCGACCAGCGGCCGCTCCTGCGGCAGTTTCGCTTCCGTCTCCACGATGGAAGCCAGCGTCACGGTCTGATGCAGATTGAGCCCGGACGTGATGTACCCCATCTCGGGGCTGAAGTGCTTACGGAAGTTCTGCACCATCGCCTGCACGATTGTCTTCGACGGTGTCCCGGGACCGAATTTGTAAGTGTCGGGAAACAAGTATCCCTCGAGCGTTTGCGCCTCGGGGGCGAGGTCGCGGATGGGCTCCGGATCGGCCGTCAGCGCGTCCCAGTCGGCCGGGCGCCCGAAGCCGTCAGCAGCGAACAGGCGACCGACTGCGAAGCGATCGAGCCCTTCGCGCACGGTCACGCTCTTCAGCGCGACGTCGCCGCGAATCAGCTTCTCGACCACATCGGCAGCGGACGCCGGGCGGGAGAACTCGTAGATGCCGGCTTTGATCGATTCACCGTGCCGGACGACCTTGATGTAGACCAGCGGGACGTATTCATCGCGCAGAATGCCGCGCTCGCGAAGGTGTCGAAGAATGATGGCCGTCCGCTGACCTTTGCGGACTTCAACGTCTTTGACAGGTTCCTGATAGCCCTTGTAGGGGAACGTCAGCGCGCGCCAGAAAAAGTATCCGGCGCCGGCCGTCAGCAACCCTCCGAAGAAGAGGATAGTGAGCAGCGAATCGAAGTATTTGCGGCAGCCACTACGCTGCCGGTCGCGGCGGGCTATGACTGCCTCCGCTGCTCGTCGAGGTACGACTGCAGAATTACCGCCGCTGCCGCCATGTCGATGTCCTGCTCTGCTTCGCGCCGCGTTCGTCCGGCCGAGCGAAGCCGCTCGGCGGCGTCCACGGTTGTGAGCGCCTCATCCCAGAGGACGACCTGTTTGCAGGTTTTCTGCCGCAGGCGCTGCGCAAACTCTTCGAAAGTCTTCTCGCTGCGGCTTCGGAACTGCCGGCGCGGGATGCCCACGACGATCGTCGTGGCATCGAGTTGCTGCGCCAGATCGGCGAGCCTTTCGACGATGTCGCCCTCGTTCGCAACGGTGGAGTGCGGCGTTGCGAGGATCCCCGAATCGCTGACGGCGACGCCGATCCGCCGGCTGCCGTAGTCGATGGCCATGATCGACACGCTACGATTGTAAGCGGGCGGGCCGCTGTACAATCTGTGGCCCACAAGGCAGGGGTCCATGAAGAACTTCAATCTCGACGCCATCCTCGAGGCGATGCTGAAGATTTCCGATCGGGTTTCCGATCTCAATTTCTCGGTCGGCCGGCCGCCGCAGGTCGAAGTCGACGGCCAGCTCGTGGCGGTCAATTTTCCGGGGCTGCCGCGGTTGACTCCGTACCAGACCGAAATGATCGCGATGCACATGCTGCGCAACGATCGCGAGCTCACGCGCACTCTGCTGAGCAACGGATCGGTTGACCTGTCGTACTCCATCCCGCAGAAGAAGCGTTTCCGCGTCAACATCTTCGCGCAGCGCGGCACCTATGCCATCGTCCTGCGCGTGATTCCGGAAGGCATTCCATCGCTGGAGGGCCTCAACCTTCCGCAGGAGCTCTTCAACATTCCGAAGCTCAAGAACGGCATCGTTCTGGTGACGGGTCCAACCGGGTCGGGCAAGTCGACGACGCTGGCCGCGATCATCAATCAGATCAATCAGGACTACGCGTATCACATCCTCACCATCGAGGATCCGGTCGAGTACATGCACCGCCACATCAAGTCGACGGTCAATCAACGCGAAGTCGGCTCAGACACCAAGACGTTCGCATTGGCTCTCCGCGCCGCTTTGCGGCAGGCGCCGAAGGTGATTCTCATCGGCGAGATGCGCGACGTCGAGACGATCGAGATCGCGATGGAAGCCGCCGAGACGGGACACCTCGTACTCTCGACGCTGCACACGATTGACGCGGCCAAGACCGTCGATCGCATCGTGGGCGTGTTTCCGAAAGATCAGGAACCGCAGATCCGAACGCGCTTCGCACAGTCGTTCCGCTACGTCATTTCGCAGCGCCTGCTGCCGAAAACGGGCGGGGGACGCGTCGCCGTCCTCGAGATTCTGAAGTCGACGATGCGTACGCGCGACTACGTGATGAAGGGCGAGACCGATGGCCGCTCGCTCACCGACGCGATGCACGACGGATCGGTCGACGGCATGCAGACCTTCGATGATGAGCTCGAGAAGTTGTGGCAGCAGTCGACGATTACGAAAGACATCGCCATGGCGTACGCTACGAATCCGACCAACCTGGCGCTGCGTCTGACCGACGATCAGGCTCCGCAGCCGGCCGAAAAAGACGCGGAAGGCGAGTCCATGCTCTCCCTGCTCGAGTAAATCATGATCAAGATCGTTTGCACTTCCTGTCAAAAGGCCCTGTCGCTCGACGAGACAAAACTTCCGATGAAGGAAGTCACGTTTCCTTGTCCGGCCTGCAAGACCAAGCTGACCGTCGACCGGCGCAAACTGGAAGGGGCGCCGGCCCCGGTGCCAGGCGCGTCACCGGAAGCCAGTGAGGAAGAGGAGGAGGGCTTCGGTGCGAAAGCGCTGATCGTCGGAAACGATTCACCAGCCCTGCGCCAGGCGGCGAAGCAGATTGGCTTCATGCCGATTCATATGGCGGCGGCGCAACAGGCGCGCGACTACTTCATGCAGGAGTATCCACCGGTCGTCTTCCTGAATCCGGCCCAGACCACTGCCCCTCCGCTGGAGGTGATGCAGCCGATCATCGCACTGGCCCCGAACGACCGCCGCAGGTCATTTTTCATTCTCGTCTCGGAAAATCTCCGCACGCTCGACGGCAACGCTGCGTTTCTCTACGGCGTCAACCTCATCGTCTCGCTGAAAGACCTGGGATCCTTCCCGCAGATCTATCGCGACGCTTCCGCCTATCACGACCGGCTTTACAACGCGATGAACTCCGTGACGAAAGTTCTCGCGGAACGCTGACAAAAAAGAAAGGGCGCCGTAGCGGCGCCCTTCCCTCTCGCGAACCGAAAGCGTCGTTACTGCTGTTGCACGCCCTCGGGGTACTGAATGAACGTACCGTTCGAATAGATGATGTCGCAATCGAAGTTGGTCGTTGCGCCACCCGAATACGAGCCCTGCGCCGTTCCGTCTTTACCGTACGAGATAATGACGTAAATCTGCGCCGGGGTACCCGTGGCGAAAGCCTGATCAG
>JALYZI010000099.1 GCA_030948915.1 Acidobacteriota bacterium | reverse complement strand
GTCCTGAGTCCTGAGTCCCGCCCTCCCACTCAGGACTCAGGACTCAGGACTCAGGACTATTCCAGTGGGTATTCGGCACTCGGACAAAGCTCGTTTAACCTGCATTCGCGGCATTTGGGCTTGCGCGCGATGCAGATCTGCCGTCCGTGCTGAATAAGACGATGCGAGAAAACCGTCCACTCTTTCTGCGGAATCAACTTCATCAGATCCTGCTCGATCTTCAACGGGTCCACGTTGGCGGTCAGTCCCAGCCGCCCGGAGACGCGCGTAACGTGTGTGTCGACGACGATGCCGACCGCGGTCTTGAACGCATTGCCGAGGACGACGTTGGCGGTTTTGCGGCCGACTCCGGGGAGCGCGGTCAGCTCCTCCATCGTGCGCGGCACTTGGCCGCCATGTTTTTCCATGATGGCGGTCGACGCCGCAATCACAGCTTTCGCTTTGTTGCGAAAAAAGCCGGTCTGGCGGACGTCGCGCTCCATCTCCGGCTGCGTCGCACTCGCGAAGGCCTGCGCATCCGGGTACTTCCGAAACAGCGACTTGGTGACGATGTTCACGCGCACGTCGGTCGATTGCGCCGACAGCATCGTCGCGATCAGCAGCTCGAACGCACTCGTGAAATCGAGCGAGCATTTGGCCTTCGGATACATCTGCTTCAGGCGCGAAACGATATCGAGCGCCCGCTCCTGCTTCTTGGTCGCCATCGGACATAGAATCAAACCATGACCACGACCGTCTCGGAAGCCCGCACGATTCGCGCGCCGCGCGGCAGCGAAATCTCGTGCGAGGGCTGGCAGCAGGAAGCGGCGCTGCGGATGCTAATGAACAATCTCGATCCCGAAGTGGCCGAGCGGCCGGAGCAGCTCATCGTGTATGGCGGCATCGGAAAAGCGGCGCGCAACTGGGAGTGCTACGACGCGATCGTGGCGACGCTGAAACGACTGAAGAACGACGAGACGCTTCTGGTGCAATCGGGAAAAGCGGTCGGCGTCTTCAAAACGCACGAGAATGCGCCGCGCGTATTGATCGCGAATGCGAACCTGGTCCCCCACTGGGGCACCTGGGACGAATTCCGCCGCCTCGACGCCCTCGGCCTAACAATGTATGGCCAGATGACCGCCGGCTCGTGGATCTACATCGGGACGCAGGGGATTCTGCAGGGCACGTACGAATGCTTCGCGTCCGTCGCGCGCACGCACTTCAACAACTCGCTGCGCGGAAAGCTGGTCGTCACGGCCGGGCTGGGCGGGATGGGTGGGGCGCAGCCGCTGGCCGCGACGATGAACGAGGCGACGGCGCTGATTGCGGAAGTCGATCGCTCGCGCATTCAGCGACGGCTGGATAAGCGCTACCTGGACGTTGAAGAGAAGTCGCTCGATGCCGCAATCGAGCGGGCGCTCAAAGCGCGTGATGCCGGCGAGGCGATCTCCATCGGCGTCGTGGCCAACGCAGTCGATCTGCTCGAGAAACTGATTGCGCGCGGCATCGTTCCCGACATCCTCACCGATCAAACGTCGGCTCACGATGAATTGAATGGCTATGTTCCGGCCGGCATGTCGTACGACGCCGCCATCGCGATGCGCGAGAGCAGCCCTGAGATGTACATCGAGCTTTCGTACGAAACGATGGCGCGCCACATGCGCGCGATGATCGAGCTGCAGCGGCGCGGCGCCATCACATTCGACTACGGCAACAATCTGCGCGGCCAGGCGAAGAAGGCCGGCGTCGCGAACGCGTTCGATGTCGAGGGCTTCGTTCCACTTTTCATCCGCCCGCTTTTCTGCGAAGGAAAAGGGCCATTTCGATGGGCCGCGCTTTCCGGGGATCCGAACGATATCTACGTCACCGACGAAGAACTACTCACGTTATTTCCTAATGATAAACCATTACATCGCTGGATCCGCATGGCGCAAAAACGCGTCGAGTTCCAGGGCCTGCCTGCGCGCATCTGCTGGCTCGGCTACGGCGAGCGCGCAAAAGCAGGAGCTCTCTTCAACAGGCTCGTCGCCGAGAAAAAGGTCAAAGCGCCGATCGTGATCGGGCGCGATCATCTCGACGCCGGGTCAGTCGCCTCACCGAACCGCGAGACGGAGGCCATGCGCGACGGGTCGGACGCCATCGCCGACTGGCCGATCCTCAACGCGCTGCTCAATGCCGTCTCAGGCGCGACGTGGGTGTCGCTCCATCACGGCGGCGGAGTCGGCATCGGCTATTCGATTCACGCCGGCATGGTCGTCGTCGCGGATGGCACTCCTGCGGCAGCTGAAAAACTGCAACGCGTCCTGACAACCGATCCGGGCACGGGCGTGATGCGCCACGCGGACGCCGGTTACGAGCGCGCGATCGAAGTGGCGAAGGAGCGCGGCGTCGATCTGCCGATGATCAATCCTTCTCCTTAGTCTTGAACAGGATCTTGTCCGCCCCCATCGTCCTGAGCTGCAGGAGCTTGTCGATCGGAACCTTGTCGTAGCCTTTTTCGCTCAGCCTGCGGATGTAATCGGGTGTGACGCCGAAAATCCCCATCTCACTGAGCTGATGTGCGGACAGATTCGTGTAGCCCAGCCTGCGGTACTCCTCGATACGCGCTGCCGTCACATTCCCCACTCGCAGATCCGTCAACTGACGCGCCGAAAGATCGGTGAGCCCGGCGGAGCGCAGTTCGCGAATGTAGGCGGGTGACACTCCGAGAATGGCCATATCGGCGAGCTGCCTCGCGGACTGATTCGAGTAGCCTAACGCGCGAATATCGTTGATGTAGGCCGCGTCGACGCGGCCCACTCGAAAATTTACGGCTTCCCTCAGCGTGAGACTCGGATACCCCAGCCGCCCGACCTCCCGCAGAAAGTCGGGCGTCACGCGAAAAATCGCGATCTCCTCCACCTCGTGCTGCGTCGGCTGATAGCCCATCGCGCGCAGATCGCGCAGCGTCTGCGGCGAAAAATCGTGGGCCGCGAAAACCAGCAGCATGTCATCGCTGAAGCCGCGGTAGCCGAGGGATTCCATGTCCCCGATGAAGGCGTCGCTGGGGTTGAAACGATAGTGACCGGCGCCCGTTCCATTTGCGACCCGCCCCTCGAACGCGATCACGCCCGCCGGCCGCCGCAGCTCGAACTGCACGTTGGCGGCGCTCGAAAGCAGATCCGACTTCGTCAGGCCGGTGTACGCGCTCAGCGCGTCGTCGAACCCCATCGTGTTGTTGAAACCCATGCCGTGGCGTTCGGCGGAATCCCGTCCGCGAAACAGCGTCATCTGGACCTTGTCGTCCTGCAACTCGGCAGTCCACACGCCGGCGCGCGAGTCGCTGGCCGCGTAGACCGAAAAGCAAACTGCGATGGCGATGGCGACGAAGAGAAGGATCTTCATGTCTTTTCTCCTAAGAAACGCATCATCTACGAAACAATTCGTATTGTCAACGAAATCTTTCGTAGATGGCGCGGGGAGCGCATTCGGCTGACGGCCCAACGGCTAACGGCCCAACGGCTAACGGCTAACGGCTAACGGCTAACGGCTAACGGCTAACGGCTAACGCATCGAGCTTCTTCAGCTCGCGCTCAGCCTCTTTGGCCTTTCGCGGAAAAGCGCAGCGAAGGTCGCAGATGGATTTATAAGTCGCGACCGCCGAGTCTCGGTCGCCGGCCGAGGCTTTCCTGCGGGCGTCTTCGAGCCGGGCGTCGAGGACCGCCTCGCGCGCGCGCAACTGCTCGCGCACGAGTCTCTCGACCTCCGCAACCTTGAGCGCTCCGCGGTCGTTGTCGACTTTGCCGAGCTGCCTGCCGTCGCCATCGAGGAGCACTGCAATCGGCAACGCGCCGGCAGCGCCGAGCTTTTCGATCATCACTGCGTCGTCCACGCGAATGACCTGCATGGCGACGCACTGCGATGCATACGAAGTCAGCGGCCGCGAAAACAGCAACTCGGAATGTTTGAAATCGTCGCGCGACGCAGGAATCCAGTAGAGCGTCAGCGGCGATTTCGCAGGCGAGTCGCCGGGCGCGACCACTTTCCAGGGCACGAACGAAACCGGGCCGCTCACATCCGCGCCGGCGGCGCTCGATGCCAGAAGCCCAACGGTGAGGGACGCGAGCCGGACCCACTCGACGCGCATACCACGACTCCTCTCAGTGCGTGCGGCGGATCATATACCTCGCAGGCAAGAGTCTCGTATCCTTGCGAGAACTTCACAGACTCAGGCACGATTGGGTGATTGACTTACGACGTCGAAAGAGGCGAATGAAATCCTTATTGGTCTTCTTCTTTGCTACGGCAGCGCTTGCGCAGCCCGAGTTGAATCTCGTTCCGATTGCTGTGGCGCTGGACCGACCGGTGGGAATCGCAAACGCGGGCGACTCGCGGCTGTTCATCGTCGAGAAAACAGGGCAGATCGTGATCTACGACGGCACGCGCGTCCTTCCGGCGCCGTTTCTCGACGTCCACACGCAGCTCAGTCCTGACTCCGGCGAAGACGGTGAACACGGACTCCTCGGCCTGGCCTTCGATCCGGCCAATCCGCGGTTCTTCTATGTCGACTACACGAACTTCATCGGCGACATCACGATCGAACGCTATGCGGTCTCGGACGACCCGAATTCAGCCGATCCGAATTCCGGCACGCTCGTTCTGAGGATTCCCCATCCTGGTTCCGTTCGGCACAATGGCGGTCAACTTCAGTTCGGACGCGATGGCTATCTCTACATCAGCGTCGGCGACGGCGGAATGACCGGGGATCCGGACGCCAACGCACAAAACCCGTCGGTGCTTCTCGGAAAAATTCTGCGAATCGACGTCAGGACACTTCCGTACACCATTCCGCCTTCGAATCCATTCAACAACGAGGTGTGGGCGTTCGGCCTCCGCAACCCGTGGCGATTCAGTTTCGATCGCATCACAGGCGACATGTGGATTGCCGACGTCGGGCAGAACGACTGGGAGGAAGTCGACTTTCAACCGGCCGGCAGTGTCGGCGGCCAGAACTACGGATGGCACATGATGGAGGGCGACCACTGCTTCAATCCTCCAGAAGATTGTGAACAAGCCAGCTTCGTGATGCCGGTCATCGAATACGGTCATATCGCCGGGGCATGCTCGATCACCGGAGGCTATCGCTATCGAGGTCCGCGGTTTCCGCGGCTCGTGGGGATCTATTTCTATGGGGACTTCTGCACAGGCACGATATTCGGAGCAACAGAACAAAGCGATGGACAGTGGGACTCGCAGCCGCTTCGCACCACGCGGCTCGCGATCACCAGCTTTGGCGAGGATCAGGACGGAGAACTCTACGTCGCCGATTTCCACGGCGCGGTCTTCCACATCACTGACTCCGTGGTCGCGCAGCCGCGGCGCCGATCTGTCGCGAAGTAACGGACAAAAAAAACTCTGCCTGGCGATTTTCTTCTGGGCGATCGCAGCCGCCGCCCAGCCGCAAATCGTACTCAAACAAATCGCAACGGGTCTCAGCCGGCCGGTTGCGATCAGCAACGCTGGTGACTCGCGGCTTTTCATCGTTCTGCAAGCCGGTCAGATCGTGATCCACGACGGCACGCGCGTACTGCCAACGCCATTCCTCGACATCCGCCCCCTCATCACGCCGGGCGTCTCGGGAGAAAGTGAGCGCGGACTTCTCGGTCTGGCTTTCGATCCGCGCAGCAACGGTCAGTTTTTCGTTTACTACACGGACGCCAGCGGCAATATCGCGATTGCGCGGTATCAGGTCTCTTCCGATCCCGATCGCGCCGATCCGAGCAGCGCCAGGATCGTCCTCATGATTCCGCATCCGAACTTCTCGAATCACAACGGCGGACAACTGCAATTCGGACCCGACGGCTTTCTGTACGCGGGCGTCGGCGACGGCGGATCGGGCGGCGATCCGAACAACAACGGTCAGAACCTCTCCGTCCTCCTCGGCAAAATCCTGCGGATCGATGTCAGCTCGCTTCCATACCGCGTTCCTGCGTCGAATCCGTTCGGGAACGAGATCTGGGCGTACGGGCTTCGCAATCCGTGGCGATTCAGTTTCGATCGGATCACCGGCGACTTGATCATCGGCGACGTCGGCCAGGGCGCATTTGAGGAAGTCGATTTTCAGCCCGCCACGAGTATCGGCGGCGAGAACTACGGCTGGCGCATCATGGAAGGTCTGCACTGCTTCAACGCCACGAGTTGCAATCAGAACGGCCTGGTGCGTCCGGTTCTCGAATACTCACACGCCGGCGGCGCGTGTTCGATCACCGGTGGCTATCGATATCGCGGCGCGCGGTTCTCGCGGATGACCGGAATCTATTTCTACGGCGACTACTGCACCGGCACGATTTTCGGGGGGACGCAACAGAGCGATGGATCGTGGACGTCGCAGACGCTGGCGTCGACGCGCTTGGCGATCAGCACCTTTGGCGAAGATCAGAACGGAGAGGTGTACGTGGCGGATCTCAACGGCGCGGTTTACCAGATCACCGACGCGGTCGCGCCGCAGCCGCGCCGTCGGGCGGCGAAGAAATAGTTGTCGCACTTCGATCGGTTCATCGATGCGCTCGCGCGCGTGAAGGTCTCCGATCGCGCGTGCAACCAGTACCGCAATGCGATTCGCCGCGCCAATCTCCGCTTGTATCTCGAGGAGATCGGCGAGCCGCGAATGCTGCTGGTCGGTGAAGCGCCGAGCCATCGCGGCGGCCGGCGGACAGGCATCGCGTTCACGAGCGAGCAGATCATGCTCTGCGGCATCGACGGCCGCTTCCTCGGCGAAAATCGCGGCTATCGAAAAGCGACGCCCGGACCGAAGCGATCGACTGAAGCCAGCGCCACGATGGTGTGGGCGACCATCAAGAACATCGAGCCGCTTCCGCTTCTCTGGAACGCTTTTCCATTTCACCCATTTGTCAGCGAGAACCCGCATTCCAATCGGATCCCGACCGCCGGCGAGCTTCTCATCGGTGCACCCTTTCTGGAAACTCTGATGACGATGTTTCCGATCGAGATCGTGGTCGCGATCGGAAATCTCGCCGGGCGCTCGCTGACACAACTCCGCATCGCTCACACAAAGGTGCGGCATCCATCGCAGGGTGGAAAACGAAAGTTTGTGGAGGGACTCGCGCTTTTGAGGGCCTAGCCGCCAACGCGTGACATCTCGACCTTCTGCAGGCCGGACGTCTCCACCGAGCGAATTTCTGAGTAGCGATCGTCGCGCACGCGCCAGATCGAGCGAATCTCCTCGACGATTTCCTCATCAGTCGCGCGCCGCCGCAAGAGCCGCAGGACGTCGTGTCCCTCGGTCGCAAAGAGGCACAGATAGAGTTTGCCGTCGGCGGTCAGCCGGGCGCGCGTGCAGCTTCCGCAGAACGGCTGCGTGACCGAGCTGATGATCCCGAACTCGCCGTTGCCGTCGCGATAGCGATAGCGTTCGGCAACTTCGCCGAAGTAATTCGCGTTCAGCGGCTCGATCGGCCACTCGCGCGCGACGCGCTCGACGACTTCGCGGCTCGGAACGACATCCTCCATCCGCCAGCCGTTCGTCGTGCCGACATCCATATATTCGATGAAGCGGACGATGTGGCGCGTGCCGCGAAAATGTCCGGCCATGTCGACGATGCTCTGTTCGTTGACGCCTCGCTTGACGACCATGTCGATCTTGACCGGCCAGAGTCCGGCTTCATCGGCGGCGTCGATCGCATCGAGGACTTTGCCGACCGGAAAATTCACGTCGTTCATCGCGCGGAACACCGCGTCATCGAGCGAATCGAGGCTGATGCTGATGCGGTCTAACCCGGCAGCCTTGAGCGCGCCCGCTTTCTCGCGCGTCAACAGCGAGCCGTTGGTGGTCATCGTCAAATCGCGGATGCCTTTCACGTGCGCCAGCATCTCGACCAGCGATTCGATGTCGCGGCGCAGCAGCGGCTCGCCGCCGGTCAGCCGGATTTTTTCAGTCCCGAGCTGCGCGAAGAGTTGCGCCAGGTGCGCAATCTCTTCGAATGACATCAGCTCGTCGCGACGGAGGAACTCGAAATCGCGGCCGTAGATCTCGCGCGGCATGCAGTACGTGCAGCGGAAGTTGCAGCGGTCGGTGACCGAGATCCGAAGGTCGCGCAGCGGTCGCCCGAGGGAGTCGAGGGACATCTGACCAGCAAACTAAACCGGAGGGTACAAAAACTCCAACACTTTCCGGATGCGTCTCGCCCACGCGCGCTCGCTGTGGTCGCCACGCGGATCCTCGAGGTAAGCGAAATTCGCCCGGGTCCAGCCTTTCTCCTGCAAGCGATCGCGAAGGGTGCGCGCGTCGCGCAGCGTGTCCCTCCCCTCCCGGCCCCCCACAT
>JALYZI010000094.1 GCA_030948915.1 Acidobacteriota bacterium | reverse complement strand
GTCCTGAGTTCTGAGTCCTGCGCCCACCCACTCAGGACTCAGGACTCAGGACTCAGGACTTGTACATCACACGCTTCACGGCTTCCATGATCTGCTCCTCGTGTGGAGTTGCTAAAAGTTCAAGATTCCGGGCGTACGGCATCGGAACATCTTCGCCGGTTACGCGCTCGACCGGCGCGTCGAGCTCGTCGAAATTGTTCTCGGTGATGCTGGCCGCGATTTCGGCGGCCGCGCCGAACGGCTTCCACTGCTCCTGTACGACGACGCAACGGTGTGTCTTCGAAACTGACGCGTACGCCGGCTCGAGATCGAGCGGGCGCAGCGTGCGCAGATCGATCACTTCCACTTCGATCCCGTCGTCTTTCGACAAACGGTCGGCGGCGACGAGCGAGACCTGCAGCATGCGGCTGTACGAAACGATCGTCACGTCCGATCCTTCGCGTGCAACTCGCGCCTCGCCGAACGGGACGGTGAAGTCGGGATCGTCGGGAACTTCGCCCTTCATGCCGTAGAGCGCGGCGCTTTCGAGGAAGATCACCGGATCGCGTCCGCGGATCGCAGTCTTCAGCATTCCCTTCGCATCGGCCGGCGTCGCCGGCGCGACAACGTGGATCCCGGGAAAATGTCCGTAAAACGATTCGAAAGTCTGCGAATGCTGCGCGGAGAGCTGCACGCCCGCGCCCTGCGGTCCGCGAATGACGAGCGGCACATCGACCTGTCCGCCCGAGAAGTAGCGCACCTTCGCGGCGTGATTGAGGATCTGATCGGCGGCCACGATCGAGAAGTTCATCGTCATCATCTCGACGATCGGACGCAGCCCGACCATCGCCATCCCGACCGCCGTCCCCGCCATCCCCGCTTCGGCGATCGGCGTGTCGATCACGCGGTTCGGTCCATACTTTTTCAACATGCCGGCGGTAATGCGGAACGTTCCTTCGTACACGCCGATGTCCTCGCCCATGATGAGGACGTTCTTGTCGCGATCCATCTCTTCCATCATGGCGTCGCGGATTGCGTCGCGGTAACTCTTCTCAGCCATCGCTATTCTTCCGCGACCACATCGCGATAGAGCTCTTCCGGCTCGGGCTGCGGGCTCTCTTCTGCGAACTTCAGCGCTTTGGCGACGATCTCCGTGCTTTCGTCATCCATCTTCTTCACGTCGTCGTCGGCGAGACCGCACATTTCCGAGAGGCGTTTGCGCAGGATGACGATCGGATCGCGATGGCGATGCTCTTCGACTTCATCCTTCGATCGATACGGCTGCAGGATGTCGGCGGCGCCGTGTCCCGAGAAGCGATACGTCAGCGCCTCGATGCAATACGGTTTTCCTGTTTCACGGACCTGGCGCACGACGCGATCGGCCACGCCGCGCATCGCGAAGACATCCTGCCCATCGACTTTTTCCGACGGGATGTCGTAGGCGCGCACGCGAGCCGAGAGATCGGTCACCGCCGAGTGGCGGTCGACTGACGTGCCCATCGCGTAGCCGTTGTTCTCGATGATGAAGATGATCGGACACATGCCCTGGTGTCCCCACAGGCCGGCCATGTTCATCGCTTCGTGGAACGAGCCGATGTTCATTGCGCCGTCGCCGAAGTAACAGAGTGCGATGCGATCCGTGCCCTGATAGCGAAGGCCATACGCCGAGCCGACTGCCAGCGTGACGTGGCCGCCGACGATTCCGTATCCGCCGTAGAAACCGTGCTCGACGTCGAACAGATGCATCGAGCCGCCCTTCCCTTTCGAGATGCCGGTGCCTTTGCCGAAGAGCTCCGCCATCACCTTTCCGGGATCGGATCCGAGTGCCAGTGCGTGGGCGTGATCGCGATAGCCGGAGAAGACGATGTCGCCCTTCTTGATCGCGGTGATGACGCCGCTCGCGACCGCCTCCTGCCCGATGTAGACGTGCAGGTAGCCACCGATTTTTCCGCGGCGAAACTCGCGCTCAGTGGCTTCCTCGAACCGGCGGATCAGAATCATCTGCCGGAGGATGTCCATCCACTCCGGCGCACAGGCTGCGTCTGCAACGGCGACCGCGGATTGTTCGGATTTCTGTTTGGCCATCAGCGGACGGAGTTTAAGCAAAAAGCATGCGTCGCGTCACGCGGTCGCTAATTGAGAGTCCAGATCCGTCCCTTTGAGGATGAAAATCAGCGCCACCGCCGCCAGGACCGCCCCGTTGATCGCAAGTGCCAGCGAAATCGACCATCGCTGCGCCACATAGCCGGCCACGAGATTGCCGAGCGGCATCCCGCCGCGAAACGCGAGCATGAAAATCGACATGACGCGACCGCGCATGGCGTCGGTGATCATGAGCTGGACGAGTGAGCTGTACAACGAGACGACTCCGACGATGCACGCGCCGGCGATGAAGGCGATGATCACGCTGCTGGTCAGATTGCGCGACAGTCCGAAGAATCCGAGGCAGAAGGCGAACAGCAGTTGCATGAGGAGAGCGATCTTTCCCTTCTTCGCGGCGTAACTGCTCGACGCCACGAAGACGGCGCCGATGACGGAACCCACGCCGTAATCGGCCTGGAAGAGCGAGAGTCCCTGCGCGCCGAGGCCGAAGACTTTCTTGGCGACGACGGGGAGCATCGTGAAGAGCGGCATGCCGAGGAACGTGCCCGCGAAGGCGAGAAACGTGAGTTGCATCAGCGACCGGCGGCTGACGACGAAGCGAAAGCCTTCCTGCATCTCCTCGAAGATTCCGGTCTCGCGCTTCCGCTCATGCACCGGAGGAATCGAGATCACCGAATAGGCGATGATCACGGCCACGAACGAGAGCCCGTTGAGTGAAAAACAGGCGGCCGGCCCCCACAACCCGAACACGATGCCGCCCAGCGCCGGGCCGATCACGCGAGCGAGATTGAACTGCATCGAGTTCATCGCCACGGCGTTCGGAACATCCTCGCGGCGGACCAGCAGCGGCAGAAGCGACGCGTAGGCCGGACCGCTGAACGATTGAATGCTGCCGGTCAGAAACGACAGCACGAAGATATGCCAGACGTGGATCTGATGCGTGAAGATCAGCAGCGCCAGAATGACCGCGAACGACATCTGCAGATACTGCGAAAGCAGCATGATTTTTTTTCGCTCGACGCGGTCGGCGATCACGCCTCCGAAGAGCGAGAAAATCAGCATCGGACCGGTGGAGAGGAATCCGTCGACGCCCAGCAGAAACGCGGAATTCGTCATCGTGTAGACGAGCCAGGCCTGGGCGAACGTCTGCATGAACGTGCCGGTGGTCGATGTGAACGCACCGAACCAGAGAATTCTGAAATCGCGGTAATAGAGCGCGCTGAAAGTCCGTCGTAACCGTGTCGGCTGCGCGCGTGCTTCTGCCTCGAGAGACTCTTCCTCCGGCAGCGAAACGCTCATCGCGCGATCTTCAGCCTGACGGTGGTCGCATGCGTGTGCGCATGGCAGATCGCGACCGCCAGCGCGTCGGAGGCGTCGGTCGACATCACCTGCTGCGCGCAGCCGTTGATCAACATGCGGACCATCTTCGCGACCTGCTCTTTTTCGGCCGCCCCGTACCCGACGACGGCGCTCTTCACCGAGCGCGGCGAATATTCGAAAACCTCCAGGGCGGCGGAGCGGGCGGCGAGCAGAATCACTCCGCGCGCGTGCGCCAGCTGGATCAGGGTCTTCACGTTGGGTCCCGCGAAGGGAGTCTCCACCGCGACGGCGGCCGGCAGCGTGCGTTCGATCACTCTCAGGAGACCTTCATGAATCTGTTGCAGGCGGTCGGCAAGCTCGGCGCGCCGCGATGTATTGATCGATCCCTGCTCGACGAGCACGAGGCGACCGCGGTCGGCATCGATGACTCCAAAGCCGGTGGAGATCGATCCGGGGTCGATGCCGAGGATCCGCATGGAAAGATTATGAATTAAGAATTTCGAATTTCGAAATGAAGAATGAAGAATTGTTTGCACCATTTTTCTCAATTCTTCATTCGAAATTCGAATTCTTCATTCACCGGTCCTTCCAGAAGCGCACCTCATAGATCTCCCGCCCCTCCGCCCGGTACTTGGCCTCGTAGTTGGTCCGCGGCGGATCCGAGGCCCCCGGAATGCGATTCTCCACCCTGAAGAATTGAGCGATCAGCGGTTTGGCGGCCTCAAAGTACTCGCCGTGGTCCGTCACGTAGATGCCGGAACCGCCTTCCACGAGAACGCGGCGCATCTCTTCCAGCGCTTCGGGCCGGATGATGCGGCGCTTCTGATCGCGCTTCCGCGGCCATGGGTCCGGAAAATATATGTGCAGTTCTGATACTGACTTATCGGCAAACATTTTCTGGAGGATGAGAAATGCGTCGTGATTGATCACGCGCAGGTTCCGCAGTCCGCGCTTCTCGACCCGTTCGCGAATCACGCGGTAGTAATGCAGCGACTTCTCGATGCCGACGAAGTTGACGTCCGGCTGCTCCATCGCCGACGCGATCAGAAATCGTCCCTTGCCCGATCCGATCTCCACCACCACGCGGTTGCGGTTTCCGAACACCTCCGCGAAATCGAGCAGGACGAATCCCGTCTCGCGCGGATTGATCATCACCGTCATTTCTTCAAATCCTCGGACAGCCGCGCGTAGGTGTCGTAGCGCGCGCGATGGATCTCGCCGCGCTCGAGGCGGCGTTTCACTTCGCAATCGGGCTCGTGCAGGTGCGTGCAATCGTTGAAGTAGCACGACTCGGAAGCTTCCTGAAACTCCGGAAACGATTCGCGCAAAACTTCGGGCGTGATGTCCCACAGCCCGAACTCGCGAATGCCGGGCGTGTCGATCACATACGTTTCGTCGCCGAGGTCGAAGAGGGTCGAGGAGGTGGTGGTGTGGCGGCCGGTGCCTTTCTTGTGCACTTCGGCAATTGCGAGACTGAGGCTCGCGTCGAGCGCATTCAGAATCGACGACTTCCCGACCCCGCTGTGCCCCACCAGCGCCGAAGTTTTCGCTGTCAGCAATGCGCGCAACGCATCGATGCCCTCCCCAGTTTTTGTCGAGCACAGCACAACCGGAATCTGCAGCTCCTCGTAAACGCGGAGGGGGGCCAGCGCGACCTCACGATCGGAAACGAGATCGATTTTGTTGACGAGGATCGCCGGCTGCGCGCCGCCCCGTTGTGTCGCGATCAGGAAACGGTCGATCAGCCGTGGGCGGAGCGGCGGCGCCTTGATCGAGACGACGTTCACGACGACATCGATGTTGGCCGCGATCAGCCGCTCGACGCGCGGATTGAACGGATCGGGCCGCGAAAGCACGGTCCGCCGCGGCAGAATCTCGGTTAACCGCCAGAGCGCGCCTTCGACCGGCTCGGCCATCACGCGATCGCCGACCGCCAGCGTGCTGCGCTGGTTTTTCGCGATCTCCGACGGGATCAGGCAATCGATTTCGCGGCCTTCCAGAAAAATCCGGCAACGTCCGCTCGCGACTGCGATTACGATCGCACTTTCAGCCATCACCGCCAGTGTAGAATGTCGGAGGAGACATGCCGAATATCGAGAAGGCAGCGGTCCTTCTGGTCGACGACAACGAAGCGACGCGAACGCTGCTGATCGCGCTGCTGCACCGCGATTTTCAGGTGGACAGCGCCTCCGACGGCATGGAAGCGATCGAGAAGCTCCGCACGAAACAATACGCAAGCATCCTTCTCGATTTGCGCATGCCGCAGCAGGATGGGTTCGGCGTCCTCGAATTCCTGAAGGCGAACAGTCCAGACCGGCTGCGCACGGTGCTGGTCGTGACGGCGCTCCTGACGAAGAACGAGATCGAGCGCGCCAGGGCGTTCGGGATCTGCGGCATCATCAGCAAGCCTTTTGACGTGGAGGACCTCGTCGGCGCCGTCAAGCAGTGTGTCAGCGACACCGGCGGGAAGCTCGGCAACGTGTTCTGCACGAGCACGCCGATGATTCTGCTGATCGCGGATCTTCTGCGGCAGCGGCTGGGCTAGCGCCAGTGCTGAGTGCTGGGTGCTGAGTAGAGGCAAAGAGGGGACTCAGCACTCAGCACTGGTTTCTTCACCACTTATTCAGCCACGCCAAAAACGGCCCGCCGGCGATCATGGCCGAAATTGCCATCGCTTCGAACGGCGAACGGCTCTTGATCTCGGCGCACGCCACCACCAGCGTCGCGAGATCCTCGGCATCGAACGGCTTGTTCACCACGCCGTGAATTCGCTGCGGGTCGAGCTGACGGATCAGCGAGCGATCGGCCCCCGTGATGACGAGGACCACCGGCGTCGAAATCGCGGTGCCGAGGTTTTCGATCACGCCGAAGCCGTCGACGTTCGGCATCAATAGATCGAGCAGAACGACGGAGTAGCTGTTCTCTTTCAGGAGCTCGAGCGCCTGCAGCCCGTCCTGAGCTTCGTCGACGATCAAATCGCGCCGGCGAAGGACGGACCCGATGAGCTCGCGAATCGTGGCGTCGTCGTCGACGATGAGTACGCGCTTCGAGGACACCGGCATGATTTTAATCGACACCTTCTCGAAACGGAATCATTGGATCGAAATCGATCGGTACGTCTTTGGCGGCCTCGAGCGATGCGCGTAAATCGTCTGGCATTTTGTCGTAGCGCGCGAACCATGCCTCGGCGCGCGCGCGATCTCCGGTCGCCTCGATCTCCAGCAGTTCTTTTGCCACCGTCGCGACGGCCTCGGGCATCTTGCCGTAATCGATCACGTAGCGGCCGCTGGCGTCCTTCGCGATGGCGCCGCGCTCCGAGAGGAAATTGAACTCCATCATCTCGGCGCGGCCGTGCGCTTCGGCCGTTCCGAAGCGAACGGTTCGGAAAATCCCGGCGACGTAGGAGGCGTAATACTCCTCGAGACGCTCCTTCGGCAGCGCGCCGTGATCGACGAGCCATTTGAGCGCGAACATGCCGGTGACATCCGCTTTCGCTTCTTCGAGTCCGGAGAATGCCGGCCCGATCGCTTCACGAATGTCGACCTGCTGCCCATTCTTTCTCGCGAACGCCGGGCCGAGCCCGTGACAGATCTCGTGCATCATCACCATCGTCAGATATCCCTCGGCACTCGCCTGGGCGGCCTGATCGGGACGCATGACGCGCTTCGCGAGCGGCAGGATCACGTAGTCGACGCGTGCATCCATGTAGTTTTTGAAGAAGATTTTCTTGCTGCCGACTTTCTCGTGGATGCGGGGATCGTTCGGGAGGTTGTCGGCAACCGCCTGGTAACCGTGACGGAGGTCGCCGGCACGGTAGGGCGTGTCCATCACCTCCATCGGAGTCTCGTGTCCTTTCTTCGATGGCCGATCGGCCGCATCGAGCGGCAAAGCATCCTGAATGTCGGCAACGTATTTCTGAAACACCGCGAGCTTCCTGCTCTCCGCTTCGTTGCGGATGAGGACCGCCGCGCCGTAGGACGTCTTCACGCCTAACAAATCGTCCAGGTAGGTTTCGTAAGGCGCGAAGATGATGTCGAACTTCGGATCTTTCAGCTTCACCCACGCGAGATCGCTCGGATAGTAGTTGTCATCGAGCAGAGCCTTCGCGCGCATGCGGAGAAACTCGGCGAACGCTTTGTCGTCGCTGGATTCCGCCGCGTTGCGCAGATGTCGCGCCGCCGGCTCGAGCCACTGCCGGTACTTCACGTGATACGGCGTGGTCTTGAAGTTCGCGTCGACGACGGTGCGCTCGTCGTAGATCCTCTTTTTCTCGGACGGATGCGCCTTGACGTACGCCTCGATCTGGTCGCGCGTGAGACCGCGCGCGTAGAGAGCGCGTCCGGGTGGCATCGGCTCCGTTCCGATGAACGGCTTGTTCGCGTCGACCTGATCGTACCGGCTGCCGTTGATCCAGAGGAATCGCTTCAGCGGACCGGTCGCCGTCTGGTAGATCGGAATGTCCTCAGGGCTGTTTTGTCGCCAATAGATGTTTTCGAGATCGCGCGAGGCCGCGATCAGCTCTTTGATGACGCGCTGTTCGCGCGCGTTGAAGGGCTCGAAGGTGAACGGCATCTCGACGGGTTTGAATCGGGCGAGGCGCTCATCGACAGTCAAGGCAGCAGCCAGGATCACGGCATGAATCATAGGCGGATTGTAAGGGCTCACATCTTCGGTTCGCCCGATTTTCTCCACGCGGTAGAAAATCGGGCGAACCGAAGATGTGAGGCTACTTCGCTGCCAACACCGCTTCGAATTCGCCGGCGGGGAGGGGGCGGCTGTAGAGGAAGCCCTGGATTGTTTCGCAATGCTGGCGGCGCAGAAAAGCGAGCTGATCCTCCGTCTCCACCCCTTCCGCGACAACGCGCAGCTTCAGCGCGCGGGCCATCGAGATGACCGCCGAAATGATCGCGCCGTCGTTCGTTCCCTGAGCCAGATCGCGCACGAAGTTCTGATCGATCTTCACGGTGTCGATCGGAAATCGCTTCAGGTAACTCAGCGACGAGTAGCCGGTGCCGAAGTCGTCGATCGAGATGCGAACGCCCATCTGCTTCAGACGCGTCATGATCGACAGCGAGAGATCGACGTTGTGCATGGCAGTCGACTCCGTGATCTCGATGTCCAGCGACGACGCCGGCAAGCCAGTCTCCTGCAGAATCCTCTCGATGGTGGCGATGAGGTCGCGCTGCTGGAACTGTCGCGCCGACAAATTGACCGCGATATTCAGCTCGCTGTGCCCCGCTTTGTGCCAGCTCTTCATTTGCGCGCATGCCGTCCGCAAAACCCATTCGCCGATCTGGAGAATGAGGCCGGACTCTTCGGCGACAGGGATGAATTCGTCCGGCGACATCAGGCCGAGTTCGGGGCTCATCCAGCGGATGAGAGCTTCGGCACCGACGACCCGTCGCGTCCCTATCTCGATCATCGGCTGATAGTGGATGACGAATTCCTTGCGATCGAACGCGTGATGCAGACAGCGCTCGATCGACAGCCGCGAGGCCGCTCCCTCCACGATCGCATGCGTCGCAAACTGATAGTTGTTGCGGCCGACTTCCTTCGCGCGATACAGCGCGCGGTCGGCGTTCTTGAGCAGCGTCTCGGCGTCCATTCCATCATCGGGAAAAATCGCGATGCCGACGCTGGTCGTGATGAACAGCTCGTGTCCGTCCACTTCAATCGGCTGGGAAATGCTGTCGAGCACTTTCTGCGCGACCGTCGCCGCGCCGCGCGTATCGGGAATGTCGGACAGCAGGATCGTGAATTCGTCGCCGCCCATCCGCGCCACCGTGTCGTCGCCGCGAACGCAGCTCACCAGGCGCTCGGCCGCGGCCTGCAACAAACCGTCGCCGACGGTGTGTCCGAGCGTGTCGTTGACGAGCTTGAACTGATCGAGATCGAGAAACATGACCGCCACCGCCCGCCGCGCCCGGCGCGCATGCGCCAGCGCGACGCCGATGCGATCGCGGAACAACAGGCGATTCGGCAGGCCGGTCAGCACGTCGTGATATGCCTGATATTCGACCTGCTCCTGCGCGGCCTTGCGCTCCGAAATATCGATGATGGTCCCCTCGAGGATTCCCCCCTCGGCGGAGTCGAGAAGCGTCATGTTCTCCAGCACCCAGACCGGCGAGCCGTCCCGCCGGCGCATGCGGATCTCGATGTTCGACAGCGTCCGCTGCTCGGTGAGTCGCGCCATGACGCGCTGGCGGTCCTCGCGGTTGAAGTAGAGGCTGTACGAAGTCTGATGCAGCAGATCTTCGCGCTCGTAGCCGAAAATTCGCGCGAGTGAATCGTTGACCTCCAGGATGCGGCCGTCGAGCGTTGATCGGAAAACGCCGGCGAGGTTGCGCTCGAAAAGCAGGCGGTAACGCTCCTCGTTTTCGCGAAGTCGTCCCTCATTGCGCTGACGCTCGGTGACATCGACCGCGATGACCAGCCGCGCGCGCCGGCCGCCGGAAACGAATTCGAACGACGTGATCTCGGCGTCGAAGTCCGTTCCATCTTTCTTGCGATGGCGGAAGATGCGGTTGCGGTCGCGATCATGCAGCGTGCTGAGCGTCTTCAGCATCGTCGGAAGCTCTTCGGGGGGACGGATGTCGGCGATCGTCAGTTGCAGAAATTCGTCTTTGGAAAATCCGTAGTGGCGCACGGCCGCTTCGTTCACGTTGATGAAGCGCAACGTCTCGAAGTCATAGACCCACATCGGCAACGGATTGCCCTCGAAAAGCGTGCGATAGCGATGTTCGCTTTCGCGAAGCGCCTGCTCGCTGCGGCGCCGCTCGGTGACGTCGCTGGCGACATAGACGACTCCGACCGGCGCGTCGTCGGCATCGCGCACGAACGACGACGATGTCGCGACATCCACCGTAGTCCCCGAAGCCGTGCGCCACTTCATGTGGACATTCAGCGTTCCGCCGCTCTGAAGGAGCTTGCCGGTGCTGATCGATTCCTGCGGATCGATGATCACCCGAATCGGTTTGCCGATCAGCTCCTCCTCGGCATATCCGAGAATCGAGAGCGCGGCTGCATTGACGACCCGGATTTTGCCTTCGAGGTTGATCACGATGACGGCGCTCTTCATCGTCGCGAGAATCTGCGTCGCCGCGTACTCCGGCGTCAGCTCGACGATGTGGTAGCGCCACACCGAGTTCGCTGCGATGGCGATGAAGCCGAGGATGGCGAGGAAGCCGAGGGGGCGAACGCCGACACCGATGGTGGGAAGGAAATCGATCAGCGCCAGCGACGCGACAGAGAATGCCAGGACCATTGCGCGCGCGCCGTCACGCGAGATTCCCTCGAGCTCTTGCGATGCCCGCCAGATCAGATAGACGCCGGTGGCCAGCATCGCCGCTGCGATCGTGATCCACGAAAGATTGAGAATCGCGCCGCGGACGTAGTAGCCCCACGGGTAATGCCAGACACCGCGTATGAACAGACCGGTTGAAATGCTGAGGATCGCGATCAGTGCGCAGAACGCCCAGCAGAATGCGACTGCGGCGCGAAACGCGCGGCGGCGGCCGACGAAGACGACGCTGAAATGAAAAATCGCCGCGGGAATGAGGTCCGAGAAGAACGATCCGAGGCGCGCCAATGTCAGCGCGGAGGCCGGGTTGCGACTCTCGTAGAGCGCCGCGAAACTGGCAAGCCAGCCGGCGGCTCCGATGGTGATCGCGAGAAACAGCGTGCTCAGCAGCGATCCGCGTCCTCGAACGATCACAGCGATGCCGAGGATCAGGACGGCGACTGCGGTGAAAAGCGTTGCTACAGCAAGACTATTCGGACCGATACGCCAGTTTAGCAGGCGTCGGGCGTCGGGCGTCGGGCGTCAGGCGTCGGGCGTCGGGCGTCAGGTCAACAC
>JALYZI010000093.1 GCA_030948915.1 Acidobacteriota bacterium | reverse complement strand
GACCAGTAGCGATTCCACATCGGAAATTCGCCGCCGGCGAGGACGGCGCGCAGAATGAATCGTGATGGTAAATAGTCGCGATAAATATCGCGAATGTAGAAGCCGCTTCCGAAAAAGAGAACGTCCGAGAAGACCAGTGCGACGGCGATCGCCAGCAATGCGGCGATCTTTGCATCCGTCGAAACCTTAGGCATTGATGGCAGCTTAACGTGTAACGCCGGCGCAGGATCGCCGCCGAGCCGCCGGCGTTACATTCCCATCTGCGTCAGCACGAATGCGTAATCGAACGCCAGATCTTTAAACCCATCGTATCGGCCGGACGCTCCGCCGTGTCCTGCTCCCATATTCACCTTGAGCAGCAGCGGATTCGTGTCGGTCTTGTTCGCGCGCAGTTTCGCAACCCACTTCGATCCTTCCCAGAATCCGACCTGGCTGTCGTTGATCGATGTCCGCACCAGCATCGTCGGATAGCGCTTGTTCGCCACGTTCGAATAGGGGTCGTAGCTCTTCATGTAGACGTAGGCCGCCTTCTCGTTCGGATTGCCCCACTCGATGTACTCCTGTGTGGTGAGCGGCAATGTCGGATCCAACATCGTGTTCATCACATCGACGAACGGCACGTATGCGACGACAACGTGGAAGAGATCGGGCCGCATGTTCGTGACCGCGCCCATCAGCAGTCCGCCCGCGCTTCCTCCCGAGATCACAAGCTTGTCCTTCGATGTGTACTTCTCTTTGACGAGGTGCTCCGCGGCCGCGATGAAGTCGGTGAACGTGTTCTTCTTCGTCATCATCCTTCCCGACTCATGCCACTCCTTCCCCATCTCGCCGCCACCGCGAATGTGCGCCATCGCGTACACGAATCCGCGATCGAGCAGTGCGAGACGCGCGCTCGAGAACGCCGGGTTCGTCGACGATCCATAGGAACCATACGAGTACAACCACAGCGGATTCACCGAGCGCGGCTTCACGTCTTTGCGATACACGAGCGAGATCGGGATCTTCACGCCGTCCTTCGCGGTGGCGTAGATGCGCTCGGAGATGTACTTCGATGGATCGTAGTTGAGAACTTCGACGCGCTTGAGCAGCGCCTGCTGACGCGTCCCCATGTCGTAGTCGTAGGTGCTGGTAGGCGTGACGAGCGACGTGTAGGTGTAGCGAAACACCTGCGTATCGAAAACGTGATTCTGACTCGGTCCCGTGGTGTAGGCCGGCTCCGGGAATGCGATGCGATGCGATTTGCCATCGCGAAGATCGACGACCTCGAGCTGCGTCAATCCGCCTTCGCGCTCGCTTGCCACGAGGTAGTTCGCGAAGACATTCAGGTCCGTGATGTAAACCGGCTTCCGGTAGGGAATGACCTCCACCCAATTCTTTCGCTGCGGCGCGCTGACCGGCGCTTTTACGATCCGGTAGTTGATTCCGGCGTCGTTCGTCCTGATGTAAAAAGAATCGCCGCGATGGCCGAGGTAGTACTTCAAGTCTTTTGTGCGCGGCTCGACGAGGCGCGGCGCGGCCATTGGATCGCTCGCAGGAATCGTCCAGACTTCGTCCGAGGTCTTGCTGTCGGATGTGATGAGGATCCAGTCGCCGCTGCGAGTTCGGTCGACGTCGAGATCGAACATCTCATCCTTTTCTTCGTTGATGAGCGTGTCGTTCGACGCCGGGTCGCCGAGGGTGTGCCGATACAGACGGTACTGTCGCTTCGCATCGTTGGCGGCGGTGTAGAAGATCGTCTTGTTGTCGGCCGCCCAGACGATTGAGTCAGTGCGCTCCGCGTGGTCCGACAGATCCTGGCCCGTGCGCAGATCCTTCACATGCATCACGTATTCGCGGTAGCCGGTCGGGTCGATCGAGTACGCGAGCAGGTTTCCGTCGTCGCTGATCTCATACGCGTTGACCGACATGAACTTGTGACCTTCGGCGAGTTTGTTCACATCGATCGTGATTTCCTCCGGCGCATCGAGGCTGCCCTTCTTGCGCGCGAAGATCGGATACTGTTTTCCTTCGACCGTGCGCGTGTAATAGAAGTAGTCGCCCTTGCGATACGGCACGTTGGTGTCGGTCTGTTTGATGTGACCGAGGATCTCCTCATACAACCTCTTCTGTAAGCCCTCGGTCGGCTTCATGAACGCGTCGGCGTAGGCGTTCTCCGACTCGAGATAGGCGATCGCCTCGGGGCTGGTTTTATCGCGAATCCAGCCGTAGTCGTCGGTGCGCGTGTCGCCGAACATGGTCACGGACTTCGGTACTTTCTTCGCGACCGGCGGCCTGGCGGGCTGAGCGAGCAGACCAACGGCGATGAAGAGAGAGAAAAGGAGCGCGAATTGTCGTTTCACGCGCGCGAGTCTATTGCACTCCCGCGATGCGACAAAAAGTTCGACAGCGCAGTCACTGCCGCGTCTGGCAAAGAATGAGGTAGGGATTTATGGCTGCGCGACACTCCTAATTTGCACGCCAATTTTGGCGCCTTGCAGAGCGCCGCGCGATAGCTCGGATCGGGGCTCCATCCCGCTCCATCGAAAGAGGAGGAGTTCCGTCAATGACGCTCGAAGCTTACGCTGTCCGTTCCCCGTATCGTTCCGATAGCGCGTCGCAACTCGTCAGCAAACCGGTGGAATCTCTGCTGACGGTTTCCGCCGACGCGAAGACGCTGCTCAACGACCTCGGCATCACGACGATCTTCGATCTGGGCGCGTCGATTCTGTTCGACACGGCGCGCAGAATCGTGGAGGCGGCGGATTCGTCAAACGGCGGAAGAGGCGAATTCATCGGTGCGGACTTCCTTGATGCTACGGAGCGGGGAAAGTCTGCCGCAGAATTGGCCGACTCGAAGATCCTGGTCCTTCGTCAGGTTGGCGACTCGGTCGCGCAGCAGATCGAGAGCGCACTCGGCATTTCCACAATCCGGGAAATGGCGGCATGGCCGGCATATCAAATGGCGCGAGCCATCATCAACGACGCGTATGGGCTGGCGCCGTCCATCGTCGATGACTTTGAAAGACCGGATGACCTGATACCGATCGCAAGACGGTATGCCACCGAGCGCGTCCAGTACGACGTCATAGTTCTCCAGAAAACTCTGGAGGATCCCCGCCAGATGATGTCGGGATCGGCGAAGGACGCCATGTCACGCGGAACGGCGCAGGTGAAATCGCTCGAGATTGCCGCCGCCGGCGGGATCGACGTCGCCAGCCTCGTCACCGCCTCGCTCAATGCTAAGCCGGCGGTCGGTGCCGTTCTGAGTTATCGGCAAAGCTGGTTCCCGCAGGGTCTGGCGCTCGGTCACCT
>JALYZI010000084.1 GCA_030948915.1 Acidobacteriota bacterium | reverse complement strand
GGGTCGGGCTCTTCCTGAGGCCCGACGCCTGACGCCCGAGGCCTGAATCCAAAGGGACAATGCCGGCATCCTGACTCGCAGCAGTAGCCGCGCTCCTTCAAGAATTTCTCAGTGAAGACGATGTAGGGGCCTTCGCGATAGAAATCCTCTCCCTCCACCAGCTCGGATTTCTTCTCCTCGGCCACGCCGGCGATTATCTGCTTACTCGACCGGAAGTTGCGGCGACAGAAGGCGCGCAGCGCGGACGACCGCGTCGCGGACGCAGAGCAACTCGGCGGGCGCCGCGTTCGCGTCGATCTGCAGCACGACGATGCTGAAAGGCTTTTCCTCATGCTCCCTGGAAACGTGCAGCAGATGCGGCGTCAATTTGTTGGCGTCCATGACGACATCAATGTTCGTCCGGACAGCCCTTTGGCGCGTGTATCGACCGGCGGCGAAAAATGTATCGAACGATGGATTCGGATGTGACCCGCGATACAAAGCTCGCGTAAGCTGCCTTCATGAAGCGTGAAATGACCACCACCACATTCACTCTCGAGGGCTATCGCGTCACCCGCAACCTCGGCATCGTCCGCGGGATTACGGTGCGTTCGCGATCCATTTTCGGCACGATCGGCGCGTCCCTGCAGACGCTCGCCGGCGGCAACATCTCGCTCTTTACGGAGCTGTGCGAGAAAGCCCGCGAGGAAGCATACGAGATGATGCTGAAGCACGCGCGGGAGATGGGCGCGAACGCGATCATCGGAGTGGCGTACGACGCGACCGAGGTGATGCAGGGCGTGTCGGAGGTGCTGTGCTACGGCACGGCGGTCGTGGTGCAGCCCGCGTAGTGAAATTGGCTGTGGCGGGAGGGCTCGAACCTCCGACCACCGGATTAACAATCCGGCGCTCTACCAACTGAGCTACACCACACCATTCGCGGGAAGGACGTGCATCGTCGCCGATTGTTATTCGCATGTCAACCGGCGCCGGAATTTCAACGTCTCGATTCCGCTGCCGCGCGCGATACACCGAGAAGAATTCGATGCGACATCCGCAGGCCGTTGAATATTGACGACCCGAAGGGCGTTCACTAGACTCGCCGCGCTTCCCGGGGCGACGTAGCCAAGTGGTAAGGCAGAGGTCTGCAAAACCTTCATCCGCCGGTTCGATTCCGGCCGTCGCCTCCATTTCTGTTCCTGCCAACTTCAATTTCGAATCGACAGTCGTGTCGCACGGCTGGTACCTGCTGGCGCCGTTTCGATGGTCGCGCAGCGAACAGACTCTGCGCCGCGTAGAAATTCTCGACAGGAAGCCGCGCGAAATCACGATCTCATTTTCTGGTGATGCAATTCGGATTTCCGGAGCGGCCGACACGCCCGAGCTACGCGCGAAGATCACCCGCATGTTCCAACTGCATCTCGACACAGGTGAGTTCATCGTGGTCGCGCGCACATCGCCGGACCACGCCTGGGTCGAGCGCGCAGGCTTCGGACGCCTCCTCTGCAGCAGCACGCTGTTCGAAGATGTGGTGAAGATCATCACGACGACCAACACGACCTGGCGTCAGACGATGCGGATGGTGGAGCTGCTGGTCGAAAAGTGCGGCCGCGGCGGCGCATTTCCCGAGCCGAAAGACGTGGCGCGCTTTTCCGCCGATGACCTCCAGCGCGACTGCCGCCTCGGCTACCGCGCGAAAACGATTCACGCGCTGGCGACGTCGATCATCGATCGCTCCATCGATCTGAAAGCGATTGCAGATCCGTCACAGACGACCGAGGATCTGTTCGAGAGCTATCGCGAACTGCCGGGAATCGGGCCATACGGCGCGGCGCATTTGCTGGCGATGGACGGCCGCCACGACGTCATCGCCGTCGACAGCGAGTTCCGGCGATTCGTGCGTGAGACACATCACAAAGGGCGCCGCGTCAGCGACAAAACCATGCTCCGCCGCTACAACAAATGGGGGCGCTGGAAGTACCTGGCCTACTGGTCGGAGCTGTGGAAAGCAGTGGCCAACGGCTTGCAATCGCTGGAATCGACGGACAAGTAGTGTACGCCGTTCCATCGCGAATCGGAATCTTGACCGCGGCGGGTCCGTTTGCGATAGTCGAACCGGACGTGGACGAGAAGATCAAACAGCTGTTGCGCGAGCTCGGGACGGCGATCAACGAATCGATCTCCGGCTCCGACGATGTCAACAAGCAGATCCAGCGGATCCGCGAGGAGGGCTACAATCTTTACGTCGTGCTCGACGCGACGATCGGACTCAATCGGCAGGACGAGCCGGAACAGCCGACCGAAGTGATCGTCAAGAGCGACAAGGAAGTTCAATTCCGCATCAACATCAACGACCTCGCACTCCTGCGCGCCCTCGGTATCGATCCGACGAGGAAAGTGCGCACGACGCGACGCATCGAACCGATCTCCACTTCCAGTGACGAGCAGTGACCGCGTCAATCTCTACGATCTCGCACCTTCCCGGCTGCAGAGCAAATTAGGCGAGGTCGTTTCCCCTCCGTTCCGCATCAAACAAATCGCTGAATGGATGCATCGCCGTGGCGTCGCCTCGTTCGACGCGATGCGCAATCTGCCGAAGGATGTCCGCTCGAGTCTCGAGGAAAGATTCACGCTCGAGCTTCCGCAGGTGGTCGAGAGAACCGCTCCGGCATCCGACGGGAGCCAGAAATATCTCTTCGTCCTCGGCGACGGAAATCGTATCGAGTCGGTCTACATGCCGATGCGCGACCGCACCAGCATCTGTCTTTCCTCGCAGGCGGGATGCGCCGTCGGCTGCACGTTTTGCGTGACAGGGTTCTTCGGCGCGGGCCGCAATCTCACACCTGCGGAGATGCTCGGACAGTTCTTCACCGTGCAGCACGAGCACGAGATTCCGGTCGAGATGATGAACGTGGTGTTCATGGGCATGGGCGAGCCGCTGCTCAATCTCGAGCATCTCATTCCGACGCTCGACATTCTGTACACGAACATCGCGCCGAAGCGCGTGACAGTCTCGACGTCGGGAATCATTCCTGGAATCGAGCAGCTCGCGCGGCTGGATCGGCGGCCGAATCTCGCGGTCTCGATCAATGCCCCCGATCGCAAGCGGCGCGAAGAGATCATGCCGATCACGAAAAAGTATCCGCTCAATGAATTGATCACGGCGTTGCACCGCTATCCGCTCGAGCGCGGACGCGACATCACGATCGAGTACGTCCTTCTCGCGGGTTACAACGATTCGACAGCCGATGCCTCGGCGCTGGCACGGCTGATTCGCGGACTGCACGCGAAAGTGAACGCGATTCCATTCAACGAGGACCCGAACCTTCCGCAGTGGATGCAGCGGCCGGGCGACGATGCGATCGATGCCTTTGTCGATACGCTCGTGCGCAACGACGCGCACGTTACCGTTCGTCGATCGAAAGGCCGCGAGATTGCCGCGGCCTGCGGACAGCTACGCGGGAAGACCGAGCGGAAACTGCCGCAGCGGCGTGTGGACAGCGCCGCCGGGACTGAGACGGCTGACGTAGAGCGTGATCTCATCGATCGCGAAAGGCGCTGACCGGTAGTCGCGCAACGCGTTCTCGAAAGTGTCGATCGCAAGCGGCGGCCAGTGATCGCGAATCCGCATCAGCGTGAGATGCGGCCGGAATTCGTTCTGATCGATCTCCACGCCGGCGGCGCTCACTGCGCTGCGAACGCGCCCGGCCAGCATCACGAATCCTTCCGCCGGCTCCGCCCCCACCCACCCGACCCGCGCATGACGGCGATTCGGGAAGAAGCCGCAGCCGCGCAATGACGCTTCGAAGGATTTCCCGCATTGGATTTGGAGTCTGCTCACCAGACTCTCGTCCTGCTCGCCGAGGAAGGCGAAGGTGAGGTGCTGGGTCTCGGGGCGGACCCACGAAGCGCGCGGAAGCTTCGGTTTGAGCGACGTGACGCGCTCGTTCAGCGAGCGGAGGATCTCCGGCGCGAAGGACGTCGCGATGAACAGGCGCATTTTGGACCGCGCGAAGTGTACGCTCTCCGGCTGACGCAGGAGCGCCGCCATTCTGGCGGCCGGTTGCGCCGGCATCGTGCCGGCGCGGGCTACAAGCCCGCGCGACCGGCCGGCCGGAAGCCGGCGCTCCGTTGACATCCTTACCGGGACGGAGGGAGGTCGGCC
>JALYZI010000042.1 GCA_030948915.1 Acidobacteriota bacterium | reverse complement strand
CGATCGGCGAGCGTTTCGATTCCGGCGAGATCGTGCGTCGTCAGAAAAACCGTGATGCCGCGATCGGCCATCTCGGCGATCACTTCCTCGAACAGCGATTTGCGCGCGACGACATCGAGGCCGAGGGTCGGGTCGTCGAGCACGAGCAGATCGGGCGACATCGCCAGCGCCAGCGCCAGAAGCACTTGCTTCTTCTGGCCCTTCGACAGCGCGCCGAAGCGTTTGTCGCGATCGATTTCAAATCGGCGCAACCGGTCGTCCACTTCGGTCTGATCCCAGCGCGCGTAGACCTCGGAACAAAAACGAGCGAGTTGGTCGACGGTCATCTCGGGCGGCGCGTCCGCTTCTTCGCTGACCACGCCGACGCGCTGCATGAGCGCCGTGCGCTGCGTCCAGGCGTCCTGATCGAACAGCTTGATGCGGCCGGCTTGCGGCTCGCGCTGACCGAGGATGCAGCGGACGAGCGAGGACTTGCCGGCGCCGTTGCGGCCTAACAACGCGTAGACCGTTCCGCGAGGGACCGTGAACGCAACCCGGTCGACTGCTACCAGGCGTCCGTAGCGGACGGTGACACTCGAGACTTCGATCGCGGTTTCGCTCATGCTCGTTTCCTCTCTTCGCGCACCAGACGCTGGTACGCGGCTTCGGCTGCTTCGCGGGCTTCATCCAGCCCCGCGCCTGCTGCGACGGCCGCGCTGATGTAGCGATTGGCGGCCTCGCGCAACATCTCGTGCTTCTCGGATTTCCTCGGCTGCGCCGGCTGGTCGGCGACAAACGTCCCCTCCCCCCGCCGCACCGCCAGCACCCCCGCCTCGGTGAGGCGCTGATACGCACGCGCCACCGTGTTGGGATTGACGCGGAGATCGCGCGCAAGGTCGCGCATCGACGGCACCACCGCCCCCGGCTTCAGGACACCGAGGGCGATGAGCCGGCGCATGCCCTCTTCGATTTGCTTCCAGATCGGCGCCGGATCGGCGGTGTTGATCGCAAACATGATTTTTATCGGACGAACACAGAAGCGCCATGCAGTGCCGAGACGTCATGACAGCGTCTTGCCTGCCTGGGCGCCTCGAGTCGCGCGGCCTGCGTGAGATGCATGACGAGCGCGAGGATGAGGGCGGCGACGATGTGTTTCATGGCAGCTCCTGTCTCAGTGTATTAGCTGCCTAATACACTAGGTCGCTGCCGAAGGTTTGTCAAGGGTGGCTGGTGGCTGGTGGCCGGTGGCCGGTTACCGGTTACCGCAGCGCATTGGGCACCGGCAACCGGGAACCGCGGAGACGACGTCGAGAGTCTCGCGGTCGATTTCGTGTCGACCGCGTACATTCATGTGTCTGAGCGTAATTACGCCCGCAGGAGAGGAAGGTTAGCTGCCATGATCATCCCGCAACGGAGGCATCGCCATCGCTACCGGCATCCATTTGTGCACCTTCCACCAGCGATTCACGCGCATGCCGATGAGAAAGACGCAGAACTCATCGCCGGCTTCGGCGACGCATGCTGAAAGAGCTGGCCGCGCATCCGAGCTCGGTTGTCTCGGCGGCCGACAATGGTTTGGCAACCCGACGATTCTCGTCCAGTACTGGAAGTCGTTCGAAGCGCTCCAACGCTTTGCGAAGGATCCGGATCTTCAGCATCTTCCGGCGTGCGCGAGCGAGTCTACTCTCCCGGAATCCGCGGATCGGCGGCTACGGCGCGGTCGCGCCGGTGATGAGCGTGACGTTGTGGTACGCGTGCCTTTTCGTTCATGCCCGACAAGAAGATCGGCGTCGGCCTGATGACGAATGCCAGCGGGCCGGCCGCACGCGTCATCGATTTTCTCAATTTGTACATTTACGATCGCCTGCTGGAAACACCGAATGTCGAGGCGGTCTACGCGGAGCGATTGGCGAAATTGAAAAGCGACATGGCGGCCGCCAAGGCTGGCTACCTCGTCGAGCTCGAGAAACGGAGTCGCCGGCCGTGGACGCTCATTCCCGGCAGCGGAGAAGTTTTTCGCTTTCAGATCGGAAGCGATGGAACCGCCGAAACACTTCGCTACGATGACGCAGTGTTCCGGCGGGTTCCTCAGTAGATGATTCGGAATCCGAGCTGCCACATCCTCGGCGGTGACAACGCCGACGGGGCCGACGACGGACTGGAAGTGGTCAGATAAGAGGTTGTCGTCACCGTGCCGAACGTCGAGGGATTATTGATATCCATGCTCGGGTAGTACCATCGCGACCAGTTGAAAACGTTGAAGCAATCGAGACGGACCACCAGAGCCAACGCGGCCGGCAACGTGAAAGTCTTGTACAAACCGGCGTCGACGCTCTGCGCGCCATCGACACGATACGTGTTGCGGCCGATGAAGCTCGTAAGCGTGTCGCCGTAAACGGCGTGACGGAATGCGCCCACGGGTGTCTTTCCGTTGTCGGCAGGACTCGTGATGCTTCCGCTGCAGTACTTCGGGTCGACGCAAATCGGACGGTTTGGTTTCATGCCGTTGCCGAGGAAAAGCACGTCTGGCGCACCGCTGTCGACGACCGTGGTGGGAGTTCCGCTGGCATAGCGAATGACCGTCGCAACCGTCCACCCGCCTAACGCCGAGCCGATCAAGCCGCTTCGGTTTTTCAGCCAGGGTAGCGAATACGCTCCGGCAGCCGTGACGCGGTGCCGAACATCGAATCGGGAGTAGCCTTTGGCGTAATCGAACCTTCCGTCCCGCGCGGGGAAGATTCCAACGTCGCCAATTGTCTGATCGGTGGTTTCCGCACCGGTATCGAGCGCTTTCCCGTAAGTGTACGTCGCCCGTCCGGTGAAGCCGTGATACTCACCGGTCTCCCACTCGAGTTGTCCGGCGTGATACCAGCTCTCCGCGAGATTGCTCACGATGCGGACGTCGGAGAATCGCGCATCAGGGCGGCGCTCGTTCGTACGCGGCACGCGGAGGCTGACTTCGTTCGCTGCGATCGGTACGACATTGGGGCAGGCCGCACTCACGGCAATGCCGGCCACAGTTCCCGTTCCGGCGCACGCAGCATCAGCGGCGACGACCCATGTTGCTCCTGCAGTTCCCGCCGGCGCCGGGGCGACCGGAACATTGTCCCATCGGTACTGCAGAAGGTTCTTGCCGTACGTGCCGATGTAGCTGGCGCGCAATCGTGAGTTCCAGAATGCTTGACGCTCGAACGTGAGATTCCACTGACGGGCTTCGGGCATCTTGAGGTTTGGATCCGCGAACGTCGCGGCGACGCGGGTGGTGACCTGACCCGGCACGAATACGAATCCGTTCAGCGGATCGGAGAGATTCGTCGACGACTGCGCGATCGTGGCGGCGTTAGGCGGGTTGTAGCGAATGCTCGCGCCGCCCTGAGAGAACACCGACTGGAAAACGCGGCCGTGGAAGATGCCGAAGCCGCCGCGAATGGAGAACTGGCCGTTTCCGCCTGTCAGCGCGCGCAGCATCCCATTGCGATCCCAATTCGGCGTGTATGCGAAACCGAGCCGCGGATCGAAGTAGCTGCTGCTCTTGAAGCCGTAGTTGACGAGGTTGTTGCGCTCCTTCGGCGGAGCGACGTTTTCGTAACGCGCGCCGAGGTTGAGGACGAGATTGTCAGTCGGACGCCAATCGTCCTGCGCGTACACATTCTCCTCGGTCAGTTTGTTTTGCAGATAATTAGGGCCAAACGACTTCGTGAATGTGTTCACGCAGCCGGCCCAGAATGCCGCGATGGCCGTGCCGTAGTTCACACCGGGATTCGCCGCGCATGTCGCGGAAAAACTCCAGAATCCGCGATTGAAATTGTCGGCGCGATCGTTGAGGTTCGATCGCCGCAAATCCGTTCCGAGCTTGAGAGTGTGCCGCGTCCATCGCGTCGAGGAGATGTTGTAGACCAGTTGATCGTCGCGCTGGTTGCGGATGATCGGAAACGCGCCGGCATTACCGAGAATCGTGAAGAGCGGGACGCCGCTGCCGCCGCCCATGCGGACGACCGGAGTGTTCGGATCGTCGGTGATTGTCCAGGCGGTGTTTCGCAGTCCGATGCCGATGCGAGCCTCCTGGACGGTGTCGGACGAAAGCATGTTGGTCCAGGTCAGACCAAAGTTCGACTGGCGCGTGACCTGTCCGGCTTCCTCGCCGATGATCAGCTCACCGGCGTGCATTTCCTGGTGCGACCGCTGGTAACGGGCGGTCAGCGAATTTCGGGCGCCGCCATTGAAGTCGAGCCTCGCAGCGGCGTCGCGCTTCGGAACGTTCTGAATCTGAAAGCCGAGGTAGGCCCGCGCCCCGAGGTTCGGGGCGTTCGGCGCTTTCGGAAATCTTGCGATGATCGAGTCCTGCCAGGCGCGATTGGCGGGCGTGTCATTGCCGAGCGTGAGGCGCTTCGCCGGATCGAGATCGCTCGGAAGAAACGTGCCGCGGAGCGTGGCGATGTCGCCCTTGTCCTGCACCTGATCGACGTTGAGGTACCCGAAGAGCGTGTCGCGCATGATCGGGAAGCCGGCCGTCGCGCCGAACTGGCGGCGATAGTGCTTGCCGTGATTGAGCGAAGTCTGACCGGGGTCTCGCGTCTGATACTTCGCGTCCTGACCATAGCCGTAGACCTCGCCGTCGATGTTGTTCGTGCCTTGCTTGGTCTGCACGAGCACGACCGCACCGTAACCCCGCCCGAACTCGGCGCTGTAGTTGTTGGTCAGGATCTGGAACGACTGAATCGTCGCAACGGGAACGTTCTGACGGTGCTGGTTCTCGGAGGTGTCGTCGTTATTGACGCCATTGATCTGGAACGTCGCGCCGCGCGTTCCGGTGCCGTTGAAATTCACCGAGGAGCCGGATGAAAGTGCCGGGTTGTCCTGGCCGCTGGTCGAATTTTCCTGAAAACCGGCGAAGACCGAAGCGAGCCGCAGAAAATTCGTCTGATCAGGTGCCGGCAGGTTCGCGATCTCCTTTGCGCGCAGCGTCTGCTTCACTTCGCCATCACTGACGTCGATGCGCGGCGCGTCAGCGGCAACAGTGACGGTCTCCTGCATCGCGGGATCGAGGATGAAGTCCTGCACGACGGTCTGGTTCAGATCGACGCGCACGTTGTTGTGGCGCACTCCTCCGAATCCGGAGAGCTCGGAGTGCACGTTGTAAAGGCCGACCGGAAGAAACGTCGCGTTGTAGAAACCGGCTTTATCGGTGACCACAACGCGTTCGAGTCCGGTATCGGCATTGCGAATGGTTACCGTGACGCCGGGAAGCGCGCCTCCCGATTTGTCGGTGACCGTTCCGTTGATGGTGCCGGTGACGGTCTGCGCGCCGGCGGGAATCGAGAGAGCAGCGAGGACCGCGAAGATGACGAACTGCCGAAGGGACACCTTGATCATGTTCTCCTCCACGCGTTGCGTTTGGACGTTGGTGCGTGCGAACCTACGC
>JALYZI010000289.1 GCA_030948915.1 Acidobacteriota bacterium | reverse complement strand
GCCCACTCATGCAGGGTTTGTATTCATCGTTCATCGGCCGCCTCGAGGCGGTCACGAACAATCGCCCCGACGTCGACCATCACCTGAAAGGTTTCTACGCGTCGGCTGATCGTCAATTCGCGCGGCGATGGTTCGCTGGTGTACGTGTCGATGCTTCCGATCGGCCGGTCGTCGGCAATACGTCGACGCTTCGATTCACGGACCGAGGGGCGGCGGCGACCCTGACGTTCTGGCCGTCGGAGTTCAGTCAGCTTCGCGGTGAGCTGCGCCGCATCCGCTACGGCGACCTCGGACGCTCCGTCAATGAGTTTCTCTTCCAAATGCAATTCTCAATCGGCGCGCATGGCGCGCATACGTTCTAGGAGACTTCATGAAACGCATTCTCATTTTTGCAATCAGTCTGCTCATCGCCGGCAGCACTCTGGCGGCCGACAAGCTGAACGTGGTCACCACCACCGAAGATGGCGCCTCGATCACGCGAGAGATCGGCGGCGACCGATTGACCGTGACTGGGATCGGCAAGGGCTATCAGGATCCGCACTTCATCGAGCCGAAGCCGAGCTTTCTCCTCTTGCTGCGCAAAGCGGATCTGCTGGAGGTCATCGGCCTCGAGCTGGAAATCGGATGGCTGCCGCCGCTTCTCGATCAGAGCCGCAACAACAACATCCGTCCCGGGCAGAAGGGATATCTCGATCTTTCAGCCGGCGTCGAGATTCTCGATCGGCCCTCAAACGTGAACCGCTCGATGGGAGATGTGCATCCGCTGGGAAACCCGCACTACTGGCTCGATCCGGCCAACGCCGTTCGCATGGGGATCGAGGTCGCGAACAAATTGACGGAACTGCGCCCCGCCGATGGTCCGTACTTCGCGCAACGATTGCAGTCGTTCAAAGTCCGGATGAACGAGGCCAACAAGCGCTGGCTGGCCCAGATGGCGCCATACCGCGGCGCGAAGATCGTCACGTATCACAACTCTCTTCCGAATTTCGTCCGGCACTTCGGGCTGGTGGTTGTCGATCACGTCGAGCCCAAGCCCGGCATCCCACCCTCGCCAAGTCACACGCTCGAGCTGATCAATGAGATCAAGGATCAAAAGGTGAAAGTAATCATCATGGAGCCGTACTTCGATCGCAAGACTCCCGACTCCATCGCGGAACGCACCGGATCGAAAGTCGTTGTGATGTACCCGTCAGTGGGCGGCAAGACAGAGCTCGACGACTACTTCAAACTGTTCGATTACAACATCGATCAACTTGTGAAGGCGCTGAAATAATGGACATGCTGTCATTTCTCTTTTTGCCATTCGTAGCCGGATTCGTTCTGACGGGAATTCACGCCTACCTTGGTGTTCATGTCGTGGAGCGCGGCGTCATTTTCGTCGACCTTTCGCTCGCCCAGATCGCTGCCCTCGGCACAACGGTGGCGCTCCTCGCCGGATACGACATGCACAATGGTTGGAGTTACGTCTGGTCGCTCGGCTTCACGATCATCGGCGCGGCCATCTTCGCATTCACTCGCGTCCATCGTCAGACGCGCGTTCCTCAGGAAGCGATCATCGGCATCGTCTATGCCGTCTCGGCGGCCGCGTCGATTCTCGTGATGAGTAAGGCTTCACAGGAAACAGAGCACCTGAAAGAAATGCTCGTTGGTAATCTCCTGGCCGTCTCGTGGGCAACCGTGATCCGGACCGCCATTCTGTACGCAGTGATCGGACTCTTTCACTACATCTTTCGCCGTAAGTTCCTGGCCATCACTCTCAACACGCACAACGGCGTGGCGGACGAGATCCCGAATGTCAAACTCTGGGACTTTCTCTTCTACATCTCGTTCGGGTTCGTGGTGACATGGTCGGTGTCGATCGCCGGCGTGCTGCTCGTCTTCTCGTATCTGATCGTGCCGTCAGTGGCCGCCATGTTGTTTGCGGAATCCATCGGCAAGCGATTGGCGATCGGTTGGGCCATGGCCGTCCTCGTGACAGCGATCGGGATTCTGCTCTCGTTCCGGCTCGATCTGCCGACCGGTGCGACCATCGTCTGCACGTTCGGCCTTTCGCTGCTGCTGATGGGCATCGCGTGGGCGCTGACGCGACGGCACAACGTTCCGGCAGGGTTCAGTCCGCCAATGTCCTAAAGCCGCGGATTTTGGCACGCCGCCCGCTATTCTTCTGTCTGGTATGGAAAGAGTCGGACGGGAGCGGCGGTCGTTTCCTCGGCCCCCGCTGTGGCTGAACCTGCTTCTACTGGTCATCGCGGCGGCAACGTTTGCCTACGCGAAGCATCAGCGCAACACGGTGCTGGAGAAGACCATGGAACTTTTTCACAACGACAACTCGCCCGCTGAGATGCAGCGGCTGCGCGACGAGCTCGCGCAAATGGACCTGACGAAGGAACAACTGGCGAAAGAGCTCGACGGCCGCACGCAGTTTCTGCAAAGCGTTCAGAAGGAAGAGTTCTACATCTCGATCGATACCGCGAAAAAGAAAATGCAGTTCCGGCTAGGTAAAGCGGTCGTTCGCGAAGTGGATGTCCAGATCGGCGAGGCAAAGACCGTCACCTCGCGCGATGGAAAGACATGGTCGTTCCTGCCGCTCAAAGGCGGCTTCAACGTCGTCGACAAAGACGATAGTTACGACTCGCCGGTGCCCGAATGGGTCTACGCGTTGCGCAGCGAAACGGCCCCGGCCCAGCGGCCGACAGTGCACAACTGGCTTGGCCACTACGTGATTTTTCTACCGAACAACTACGTCATTCAGTCGCCCCCGCCCCCGGGCAGTCCGCTTCAAGGTCCGAAACCCGGATCGTTCATGGTGCCGGAAGATGATCTGGCGGCGATCTGGCCTCGCATTTCGAATCAAACACGCGTCTACATTTTCTGAGGAGACACTCCATGCGCCGTTGGGTTGGATTTCTGGGATCGTGGGCGCTGCTGGTACTGGCGTTCGGGCTGGCGGCATTCGCAATCGCTGGCGAGACGATCAACATGCGCGACATACGCCGCCTCGATCGCTCCAGAATGATCGAGGAGATGATCGCGGAGAGAACTGGGGCAAAAGCTGGAGAACTGCGGCAGAGCGCGACGCAGCGCACGGCCGAAGTCAATGCGCTGCAGGGAAAAGTCCAGACGGTCGAGAAACAGACCGACGACATTCCCGATACCGGCCAGACCATCATCGTTTCGACGGCCGAAAACAAACTGTACGTGCGTCAGGGCGGTCAGACGGTTTTCGAAGCGATTTGCTCGACCGGAAAAGGCACCAAACTGGCGATCGACGGCCGCACATGGGTTTTCGAAACGCCGATCGGCAAGCTGCGCGTGGTCGCGAAGGAAGAAAACCCGGAGTGGGTGCCTCCCGACTGGCACTACATCGAAGAGGCGCGCAAGAATGGCATGCGCGTGGTGCATCTCGCGCCCGGCCAGGCGATCAACGCGCGCACCGGCGACCCGGCCAGCGATCGCAGCGAAGGCGTGTGGTCGTGGTTCGGCGGCGGAAAGAGCGGATCCGTGCTTCGAGTAAAAGGTGACACCATCGTCGAAGATGATGGCGGCAGCCAGCGCGAACTACCCGAGGGGAAAATGATCGTCGCGGGCGATGCGGTAGTCATTCCTCCGATCAACACCAAGCAGCGACACTTCAAAGGAATCCTGGGGAACTATCGGCTCGAGCTTGGCGACGGCTACGGGATTCACGGCACCGACGAACCGCAGAAACTCGGCCAGTCGGTTTCGCATGGCTGCGTTCGACTCGGCGACGCTGACATCGCGAAGCTCTACTCGATGGCGAACGTCGGCGACACGGTCATCATCTATTGAGAGGATAGTCGGCGGCCGACGCCTGTTTTCCGTCAACAGTGAGCACGCGAACTGAACTGTCGGTCATGACCTCTGCGATCACGGCGATCGCATCCGGCTGCGAGGCGACAAAGCGCTTCGCTTCAGCGGGCGAGGCGGCGACCAGCGGAGCCGCGGCAGCCTGACCGCGAAAGACGGCACCGATCCAATGTTGTGAGTAGTCGAGCTCCGCCATGTTGATGACGTGCTTGATGAAGAACGCTCCTTCCGGCGAGCGCGGTGAAGGAACCACCACTACGATCCGATGGCGCGTCGGCCACCGGCTGAGCTGTCCGAGGTAGATGCGGCGCAGGTCAGCGAGTGAGATGTCGGTGATCGATTGCGAAGGAGAAACGATCACGAGGAGTCGCTGCGGCGCAACTTCGGCTGCCGCGAAGTCGGATGCCGTGAGGCCCAGCAGCAGAGCGAACGTTCTGACGCTGATCATGCATTCAGAACGACAGGCCGAACTGGACACCGAGGAGCATCTCGCGATCTCCGTCGGGAGCGCGCTGCGATCTGTATTCCCCTTTGACGCTGAAGCGCCGCGTGACGTCGTAGCGGACCCCCGCTGCCCAGGCGCTCTCGTTCGTCGCCTCCTGGAGATACTGCTCGCCCGGTGCGACGGTGAGGTGATCGAGCATGATGTACGGTCTGGCGCGTTCGGCAGCGCCGGTGAGCCGCTTGGACAACAGCGCGTAGTAGCCGGACGTGCGGTACGTGATGGGCTTGCGAGTCGAGCGATGATTCATCCGCGCCCACTCCCCTCGGATTTCGGTGCCGCTGTTCACGTAGTTGGCAGACAGGGTGAGATCGCGCTCGCGCAATGGGTCAGGCTGTGCCGGAAGATGCTGCGCGTAAACCGCCATTCCAAAATCGAAACCGGGAGCGGCCGCAGGCGCGACCGTCACTGACGCAAACCCCGCCGGCGATCGGTTCCGACTGAAGATTGGAATCACGTCGCGCGCTGAACCGGGGCCGGCACCCGCTCCCGCCTCCCACGTCAGACCGAGTGGTCCCCGGCTCTGGCCCGAAACCCAGACGCCGACGAAGCGCAGAGGCCAGGCGCCGTCATCCTGCGGTCGCCGCGCGATTGCCGGGACATCGATCGGAGTCTGCAGGATCCGGCTTCGATGCTCCCGTTCATTCCAGCGCACGATTCCGGTGTGCGTCTGACCGATCTCCAGGCGCAGCACGTCGGAGGTGCTGTAACTGGCGTACAGACGTTCGAGATTGAGTTCCAGGGCGTGGTGATCGGTCGGGTCGCGTTTCGTCCAGCCTCGTTGGGCTACTGCTTCGACCAGTCCCGACCACGCATTCGAGAACTGCGCGGTCGAGTACAGATCGAGCTCGGCGAGGTCGAGCCCTTCTCGAACGTTGTCCGAGGACGTATGCAATTCCACGTCGACGAAACCGCCGAGGTGAAATCGGGGAGGAGATCGGAGTGATGCATCGTCCTCAGCGCCGGCGGCAGCGGCGCTGAGGAGCAGTATGCAAAGGATCCATGACCTCACTGATCTAGTTTGGCACAACGCCTACCACGTGAATCCAAATCCGAGTCGCAACCACCGCGCGTAATTCGCTGTTGCCGGCTGGCCCAGATCCGGTCCGACCAGAGTCTCCACCGATGTTGGCCGATTCTGATTGTTCAGATTGAAGAAATCGAAATCGACGCGAAGCTCTCCCACGCGAAAGGGATGCTTCCACTCGGTCCTCAGATTGAGCTCTCGTTTCGTCGGTAGACGGCGGCTGCCGCGCGACTCTGCGAGGTAAAGAACCGGTCCCTGCGGAAAATCGTGGCATCCGACAATGCCATCGCCGAGCACGCCATTGCCATCATCCGTCAGAAGACAGGTTGTGCGCGGAGTCCAGGTGTCGCCGGAGTGCATTGTCAGATCTGCGGACACCGACAAATGGCGCGACGGAAAGAGTCGCGCGCCTTGAAGCTTGAGCTGATGCGTCTGATCGTGCGTCAGCCGTCCCTGTGCGTTGACCAGCGAGTTCGGAGTGTCGAGAAAATGCCCGTCGAAGAAAGGCGTGTTCGCTCCAAGGCCAAACTCATCGAAACCGAAATTGTCGATGTTGCCTTTGGCGCGCGAGAAGACATACGACGCCGCCATTTGCCATTTTCCGGTCAGCCTCCGATTTGCCGACAGAATGGCCGCGCTGTAGCTGCGTTTCAAGCTCCTGGGATTGGTGTAAATCAAAACGTCGGTGTTCGGATTGAGGTAGTCGTACAGCGTGACCTTCTGCCCGGTATCGGGAACTGTGCCGGTCACAGGGACGAAGACTCCGTCGCGGCTGACCGTCTCGATCAGATCGCCGTTCTTCCGATAGACGAGCGTGCCACTCACCACGATGTCGTGGCCGACCTGTTGATCGAAACCGATGATGGCCTGATCGAGATGCGGTTGCTTGATGTGGGGATCGATCGCGTACTGCTGCCCGGGCGTCGTCGTCAGAGTCTGGGTGTAGCCACTCGTGTTGAAAGTTCGCTTCGTGATGAGCGGAAAGAACGCGCCTGGATCCATGTAGTAGTAGAACGCGCCGTAAAGCGCCTCGTAGTAGCGGCCGTAGTGCGCCCGCAGGACGGAGCGCGCATCTCCACGCAGATCCCACGCGAATCCCAGGCGAGGTGCAATGGGATTCGTCCTGAAAACAGTTTGGCCGGTCACTTTGCCGCGATTCATGTCGAGGCGCACACCCGGATTGAGCGTGAAGCGCGGCGTGATTCGCCATGTGTCCTGCACGAACATCGAAGTGCGCTGATTTTGACCGTGCGCGTCGTAGCCGCCGCCGAACGAGCCGAGGGTGTAGAAGTCGGGTTTTCCGGTGCTGGGATCGACGGTCGGACCTTCGTTGTCCATGAAAAACGCGCCGCCCGGATAGCCGTAGAAATCGCGGATGGTTGCGCGTTCGATTTCAGTGCCGGCCTTCAGCTCGTGATCGCCGATGTAGTGTGAAAGCGACGCGTTGAGCTGACCGCGGCGCCGGTCGACCACGCCGAACTGCTGCGCGTTGACTGAAGCAAAGCCCGTCTGAGCATCGAAGTGGCCGGGCAGATTGAATCCGTTGACCGGATCGAAGTGATGATGGCCGGAATAACCACCCCACGCCACATTCAGCAGCGAGTTCGGCGAAAGCGTCATGTTCCACGACAAGTTGCCGACCAGTTCCGGATTGTCTTCGCCGGTCGTCGCTTCGCGCGGTGTGAAGTCGTCGCCGTTTCGTCCGGTGATCTTCGTGTGGTCCCACTGCATCCAGCCCTGAAGAATGCCGTTCTGGCCGACTTGCGATGTCAGCTTGAGGAAAACCCGCGGATCAATCTCTCTTTGCGTCGGCCCGCCTTCATTGGAGTTGACGTGCACGTATTGCCCGGACGCGAAGTACCACAGCTTGTCCTTTTGGATCGGACCGCCGACTTGAACGCTGCTCTCCACCGACGAATCAATTGAGGCACGGAGATCTTCGAGCGTTGAGTTTCCAGCCAGCGCCTGGCCGGCGTAGTAGAACTCCGCCGAGCCGTCGGAATCGTTTCCGCCCGACTTCGTGACGCTGTTGAATATGACGCCGGTGAATTGCCCATACTCCGCCGGCGCACCGAGTCCAACCAGCTCGACCTCGTGAACGAGGCTCTGGTTGAAGAGAGCCCATGGAGCGCCGTCCTGCGGATCGGAGATGTCGACGCCATCGACTTCGTAGGCATTCCCCGATTCCTCTCCCCCGCCGTACGCCGACTCCATGTTGATCGCCGGCGCCTGATCGAGGATGTGCGTCGGGTCGCGGTCCATCGGGATGTTGTCCATGTACGACGGCGCCAGGATCGTCGGCATCGACGACGTCCTCGGATCGACCGCCACGCGATCGCCCCGCACGACGATGGTCTCTTCCACCGTGCCGGCCGGCATCTTGATCGGAACCTCGGCCGTCAGACCCACCGACACTGGAACGCCTTCAATGCGGATCGGCTGATGCCCGGTCGCGTTGACGCTGATTGAATACCGCCCTGGAGGTAGCTCTGGTAAACGAAATCTTCCCTGCGCATCGGTGAGCGTACTGCGCGTTCCTCCAATGAGAGCGTCGCTCCGGATGTCGACAGTGGCGCTCTGCACCACTGCGCCGCTTTGATCTTCAACACGCCCTGCGAGTCCACCCGTCGTCCGGCGCTGCGCCAATACCGAAGAACTGCACATGGCCATAGCAATGACGACCACGAGCCACGATCGTTTTCTCATAGGTCCACCTCACTGCTTGTTAGCCTGAAGTGGTCCGTATTTCTTGATGAGGAGCTGCCCGTCGCGAATCAATCCCACTCCCTTTGCGTACGTCTTGTAATCCCGCATCGCAGGCTCGAGCGGCGTCGTCTCTTCCGTCAGCAGAACGTCGTGAAAATGGCCGGCCGGTGTATTGAGCGACTCGCTGTCGCTTGCAATCTCGACGCGGTCCATCGCAATGCCTGGAGCGACCTCCTGGTAGAAGCGCGCGCCGAGGAGCGGTCGGGCCGGCATGAACAGACCGGGCTTCGCGCCGGCCATGTCCGCGTTCCAGCTTCCGTCGTGGCTGGCGACTCTTCCTTCCTTGTACATGTCGACGTCTTCGCCGAAGTAGAAGACATCGTTGGTGGGCCTGCAGACGGCGAAGAAGTTGCGCGAGATCTCGATCGGCACGCCGTGGCGCATCTCCTTCTCCTCGATGACGCGCGTCTCGACTCCTGCGAGCTTTCGCGTCTCATCGAGGACTGTGATCTCGAGACGGATCCCATCGTTGCCCTCGCGCCCTTCGAAGACCTGCTGATATCCCGGCTCGAGAATGAAGAAATCGTTTCTTCCCGTCGATGACCAGCTGCACGAAGAGAGGTTGAAGTTTTCGGTGAAGCGTTTCGGATTGTTAGGCGCGGACTTCGCGGCCGCGTAGCGCCCTGCGATGACTGCGACGAATACAAAAATTACCAGCAACAGCGGAAGAACGGACCGAGTTTTGGATGGGCTTGTCATTGTTAATTCCCCCCGTAATCGAGAGGAACCTAACAAAGGACAGATGAAGAGGAGATGAAGCCGCGGTGAAAATTTGAATTGCTCCTAAAAAGTGTAGTGCTACACTTCGCCCTTCCGGTTTTTCATCTCTACGGCGTTGCGGAAATTCTTAATGAAAGGGGAATTGATTGCGCACAGCCCAAGCTAAATCACTGGTCCTTTTCCTCGCAATTCGCGAACGGACGCGCCAGATGGTTCCCTGCGCCGACGTTGGAGAGAGCCGGTAACCGATCAGCCGGCTATTGATCGTTGCTTCATCTCCGTTTTGCTATTCAGCGATCGTGCTGCCGCTTCGCTGGCTCGCGCGATTCGCTCCGATCGTCGCTCTGACCTGTTTCCACGGCTCCCCCGTCATCGAACTGCCCGCTTCGAGGCCGTCTGACACTTTCGCCATTCTGGTTACCGGCGACGGCGGCTGGCGCGCGATCGATCGCGATCTCGCAGAATCTTTCCGCGCGAACGGCATCTCAGTCGTGGGACTCGTGGCGCCCGATTTTTTCAGCGAGCGGAAGACCGCGAACGAAGCAAGCCGCGCACTCGAGCAGCTCATTGGCCACTACATCGCGCGCTGGCATCGCCACCGCGTGATTCTTGTCGGCTACTCGCGCGGCGCGGGCGTTCTTCCATTCATGATCTCGCGACTGCCAGCCGCCGACCGTGCGCGAATCTCGGCAGTTGCGCTTCTCGGCCTCGACGCGGCCATCGATTTCAAATACTCGCCGAAGGTGCTGCTCTGGCACGCGGACGACGATCTCACCATTCCGGTCGCGCCCGAGTTGCGAAAGTTGCGCGGCCTGCATGTGCTCTGCGTCGCAGGCGTCAACGATGAGGAATCGATCTGCCGTTCTTTGCCGACGGATGTCGCCACATCCGTGCTGGTGCCTGGCAGTCATCATCTCGGCAGCAACTATCGGGCGATTGCGCGAGTCATTCTCGCTGCCGCCGGAAACGCGCAATGAAAAACGCCGTCTGTTTTCTCATTCTCGTTGCTGCGGCGTCACAAGCGCAGGCCGAACCGCTGCGCATCGGCACGATCACGATTGAAAACGTCAACGTCTATTCGAATGAAGAAGTGTCCGCGGGATGGCTCTATCGGATCGCGGACAAGATTCATGTCGAGACGCGGCCGTCCGTGATTCGAGGTTTTCTCCTTTTTCAGGAGGGAGACCCGTACGTGCCCGAGCGGCTTGCGGAGAGCGAGCGAAACCTTCGCGCCTTCAGCTTTCTCAAGTCGGCGAGCATCACTGCCAGTGCACCGCATGATGGACTCGTCGATGTGACGGTGACGACGCAGGACGCGTGGTCACTCGAGCCGGGTAGCGAGCTGGGAAGCAAGGGAGGCGTCGGAACATTTGGCGTCAGTCTCACCGACAACAATCTGGCCGGCTTCGGACGTCAGGCTTCGATCAGCTTCAACAAAGGGGCGGACCGCAGCCGGGCGGCATTCGACTATCGAGACTGCGCCTTCATTCGTCCCTACTGGCAGAGCCGGCTGACGTACGCGAAAAACTCCGACGGGTTCGATCATCGTCTGAGCATCGCGAGGCCGTTCTACTCATTCAATACTCGCTGGTCTGCGCAGCTCACGTTCGATGATCTGCGCCAGCACGATCGCCTCTTCGAACAAGGCCTGATGAGCGCGAGGTTTTCACAGGAACACCGGCAGATCGTCGCTGCGACCGGGTTTGCGATCGACCCGACGGATCGCCGCGCGATGCGGATCACGGCGGGATTTCGCTCCAGCAGCGACACTTTTCTCAGTCTGCGAGATCGACCCGCAGATTCGCTCCCAACCAATCGCAGGTTTCAGTATCTTTTCGTCCGCTTTGACCGAGTTGACAACAACTTCGTGAAGCTCAACTTCGTTAACAACGACCTTCGCTACGAAGACTTCAACCTCGGCCAGCAATTCTCCGTCGAGGCCGCAGTCTCTCCACGGTCCGGAACCCAATACGTGCGCGTGGCGGAGACCGTCGGACGCTCGTTTGGCGAAAACACATTCATCCTTCCGTCGATCGCATTCGAGAGTCGCATCGATCACGGATGGCGCAATGCCATTCTGTCGGCGAATGCCCGCTACGTGCATCGTTTCCAGACCGAGGTGCCGCAGACGTTCGTGGGCCGGCTCATGCTCAACAGCGGATGGAACCTCGACCGCGAAGTGCAATTCTTCGCCGACGGCAGCAATGGTCTGCGGGGATATCGCTTGCAAAACTTCGAAGGCAGCCGCAATCTGATCCTCAATCTCGAGCAGCGATTCTTCATCGGCCGCGAGCTCTTCCAACTCGTTTCGCCCGGCCTGGCGGCCTTCTTCGACAGCGGAACGGCCACGAACGCGTCTCTTCTGCGCTCACCGCAACTGAAGAGCGATGTCGGAGTCGGCATCCGAATCGGACTGCCGCGGGCATCGAAAGGTGTCCTTCGGCTGGACTTCGCGTATCCATTGAACCGCGACCCGTTCGACAGGCGCCGCCTGCTGGTGTCCTTTTCCAGCAGCCAGGCCTTCTGATTTATCTTCTTTTCATCTGATCGCGGTAGGCTGGACGGATATCAATGCGCCTCCTGCTGGTCGAAGACGACGCCGACGTAGCGCGGTTCATCCGCAAGGGTTTGATGGAGCAGGCTTATGCCGTCGATGTCGCCGAGGATGGCGAACAGGCGCTGTACCTGGCGGAGATCAACGCCTACGACGCCATCATTCTCGATCTGTTGATCCCGCCGCCTGAAGGGCTCGAGGTTTGCCGCACTCTCCGCGCCTCCGGCTCGAAGGTGCCCATTCTGATGCTCACCGCGCGGGCGGCGGTCGATGCGAAGATCGCCGGTCTCGATGCCGGCGCGGATGACTATCTCGCCAAGCCGTTCGAGTTTCGCGAGCTGGTAGCGCGGCTGCGCGCCCTGCTGCGGCGCGGCGGTGCGACGATCTCCGCGTCCTTCGAAGTCGGCGAGCTGCAGATCGATACCCGCTCGCATCGGGTCAGCATCGACGGACAGCCACTCACTCTGACGACGAAAGAGTACGCCGTGCTCGAGTACCTGGCGCGAAACTGTGGACGCATCATGACCCGCGAGGAGATCGCCGAGCACGTGTGGGGACAGGAGTTCGACCCGTTCTCCAACCTCATTGAGGCCTACATCAATCGTCTGCGCCGGCACATGGAAAAAGTCTCATCGAAGAAGTTCATCCACACGGTTCGCGGATCGGGATATATGCTCGAGCCGGAAACGGCCGCCAGTAACTCCCGCCGCTGAAAATGTTCCACTCCGTCCGCGCACGACTCACTCTCTGGTACACCGCGATCCTGGCACTGGTGCTGGTGACGTTCAGCGTCATCAGCTACGCGCTGCTGGCCCGCACGATTCGCGCCGCCACCGATTCTTCACTCGCCGATACGGCGCACGAATTCGCGGCCGCCTTTTCCAACGAAGGGAGCGGCGCGGACGTCCATCTCGATTTCCGCTTCAGTGACCGGGAGATTTTTGTTTTTACTCCTTCGGGTCAAATCATCACGTCCACGCGATCGCGAATGACAGGTACGGAACGCCAGCAGCTCGCGAAAGTGGTCGCCCGCGGCTTCCAGGGCTTTCGAACGAACGGCGGCGTTCGCATTTATGCCACTCCGATCAATGTCATCGGAAACCACTACACGGTCGTCGTGGCGCAGTCTCTCGATCAGCAGAACGATCGCCTTGAAGGCGCCGCTCAGGCCGTTTTCTTCGGAATCCCGCTGGCGCTGCTCCTCGCCGCCGGCGGCGGATACATCATGGCGCGCAAGAGTCTCGCTCCCGTGACGAAGATGAGCCTGGAGGCTCGCCACATCGGAGCGGAGACGCTCGACGAGCGGATCGCGGTGGTCAACGAGCGCGACGAGCTCGGTTTCCTCGCCATGACGCTGAACGATCTGCTGGAACGCCTGCAGCGCGCATTCGCTTCGCAGCGACGTTTCATGGCCGATGCTTCCCACGAGCTGCGCACTCCGATCTCCATCCTGCAGGGAGAGGCCGATGTTGCGCTGTCGCGGCCCGACCGCTCGGCCGCCGACTATCGCACCAGCATCGAGATCATGGGCAAGGCCGCTCTGAAGCTGACACGGATCGTTCAGGATCTGTTCCTCCTCGCGCGCACCGATGCCGGAACGTATCCGATCAGCAAGTCGCGCTTCTATCTCGACGAAGTGGTGGCCGAGTGCGTCCGCGTGATGCGAAGCGTGGCGGTCGCCAAGCGCATCGAATTGACGTGCGACTCTCCTTCCGATCTGGTGGTTGTCGCCGATGAGGAGCTCATCCAGCGGCTGATCCTCAATCTCGTCGACAACGCGGTCAAGTTCACGGGAGAGAGCGGTCGGGTGTCGGTCCGCGTAGCTCGCGAAGCAGGGACCTACGTCGTGAGAGTCACCGACAACGGACCGGGGATCCCGGCCGAGGACCAGGCGCATCTCTTCGAGCGCTTCTTCCGCGGGAACCGGTCGCGCGGCTTGCGAAGCGTCATCGGGAGAGCGGCAAGCGGAGCGGGCCTCGGACTGTCGATCGCGCGCTGGATCGCTGAGGTTCACGCCGGACGTCTGGTGCTGGAATCCTCCGATGCGCTCGGAACAACCTTCGCCGTCAACCTTCCGATTGATCCGCCGGAGTTCCACGTAGAATCCGAGCCATGCACCCCTGGCGCGAGCGACTCGGCCGCTGGTTTACGCCGCTAGCCCGCCGCTCTCCCCTCTCACCGAACGCGATCACAGTGCTGGCGCTGCTTCTCAACATGGCGGCCTCGGCATTGCTCGTGTTCGGCGCCCGCCGGCCCACCAATTTCCTGATCGCCATCGGCTTGACAACCATCGCCGGGTTCGCTGATGCGTTGGACGGCATTGTGGCGCGAGTGCAGAAGAACGAGACGCGCTTCGGTGACTTCCTCGACCACGTTTGCGATCGCATCTCCGACACGCTTCTCGGCGCCTGCTGGATGATCGGCAACCGGGTTCGCGAGCCGCTGGTCCTGGCAGGTCTGATCGTCATCATGCTCAACGGCTACATCGGGACGCAGATCGAGGCAACGTTCCGCGAGCGCAACTACGAGTCACTCGGCCGCGGCGAGTTCGTGCTTGCGCTCATCGTCTTCCCGATCGTTTCCTTCATCCTCTTCACCAATGGCTGGGCGTCGCTGAGATTCGGAGGGGTAACGATCCCCGAATGGCTCACGGTGCTCCTCCTGGTCTTCGCGCTCGTCGGTATCGCGCAAAGAATTGCGGTCGCCCGCGGTATGGAGCGCTCGTGATCGAGCGCAATCCGATCACTGGCGACGCGGTGATCGTGGCTCCGGATCGCGCCGCGCGCCCCAACCGCTTTGGCGAGGAAACCGATCGCTGCCCGTTCTGCAGTGGAAACGAAGCCGACACGCCGCCCGAGATCTGGCGCGACGGCAGCCCATGGCAGATCCGGGTTTTTCCCAACAAATACCCGGCAACCGGGCAGCACGAGGTGATCGTCGAGGGAGCGGATCACGCTGCGAGTTTCGATCGGCTCGCTCCCGATGTTGCAGCGCGCGTCGTCGATCAGTACATCGACCGTTATCTCGTGTTGTCGCGATCTTCACAGTACGTCTGTGTGTTCAAGAATCACGGCGCGCTCGCCGGCGCCACCATCCCCCACCCGCACTCCCAGATCCTCGGCGTTCCATTCGTCCCGCCGCGCATCGCGCGCGAAGGCGAACGCTTTGCGTCCGGCTGCCCGCTCTGCGATCTACGCGACGAGGAAATCGATCGGACTGAAAACTACCGATGGCTCGCGCCGCGCGGATCGATGATGGCGTACGAGCAATGGATCGTGCCGATCGAGCACGCGAACGCGATGCGACGCGGACTCGAGCTCGCCGCGCTCCTGCAACGAGCGTCACGCGCGATGTTGACGATCGCAGACGCGTTCAACTGGATGTTCATCAACTTTCCACAGCAGCCGGCCGGACACTGGTACGTGCAGTTATTTCCGCGCCTCACCTTGCATGCAGGCTTCGAGCTGGGGACCGGCAGCGCGATCAATACTGTCGATTCGCGGACTGCAGCCGCGCGCTATCGCCGAAAATAGTCGTCGTAGCTGATCGGTGCGCGCGGCGTGCGGCGATAGCCGCCCATCACCACCACCAGCAGCATTCCGGCGATGAAGCCTCCGATGTGCGCGAATACGGCGACGCCGCCGGCATTGGCATCCGCAACGCCGATCGAGGCGACGCCGACGAAGAGTTGTAGCACGAACCAGAGGCCTAGGACGACAATCGCGGGAATCTCGCGAACGGTGATGAAAACGAAGATCGGAATCAGCGTCGTCACCTGCGCTTTAGGAAAAAGGAGAATGTACGCGCCGAGGACTCCCGCGATCGCGCCGGAGGCGCCAATTGAGGGAATGCGCGACGCCGGATTCATGGCCGCATGCGCGATCGTGGCAATTCCGCCGCACAGCACATAGAAGATCAGGTACTTGAAGTGTCCGAGCCGATCCTCGACGTTGTCGCCGAAAATCCACAGATAAAGCATGTTGCCGCCGAGGTGAAGCCAGCCGGCGTGAAGGAACATCGAGATGAGAATGCGGATCAGATTGATAGGATAGAACGGCGCAACCCAGAATCGCGCGGGAACGAAGGAGACCAGAAACAGTCGGCGTTCAATGCCGGCGCCGAGCGACAGCTCCCAGAAGAACATCAGCACGTTCGCCGCGATGAGGATGTAGTTGACCACCGACGTCGTGCTGCTCGGATTGTGATCGGACAGCGGCAGCATGCCGGCGCGATTCTATGCTCACCGCCGGAAGTAGCGGTCGAGATGATCGAGCGCCTGGCGGAGCGCGTCCGATGGATTCTTCACTTCCGTGAACGCGTCGCGGTAGACGTTCGCAATGCGCGGCAGATTGCGCTCGCGCAGCGCGTAGAGAACCTCGCGCAACGCCTCGGCCTCGCTGGCGGCGAGATCGGTGCGGCTCGTCTCGCGCTCCAGAATCGCCTGTGCACTGCGGAGATGCTCAGCGCCTTCGTCGCGGGGCGGGTTTTGCGGCGCCTGAATTCCGGCCCGCACGCCCTCAGCCAGAGGCGTCGGGGAGGACATGTCAACGGAGCCGGGAAGCTCTTTCAGTTGCGCGGTGAACTTGCCCATCATCAGGAACAGCTCTTTTTCGTTCGCGAAGTTGCCGACCAGCCGGCTGGTCTTCGAGAGCTCGAGCGACTCCGACTCCTGCAGCATGATGAAGGCGCGAGCTTTGTCCTCCAGCGTGATCCGCCGTGCGCGAACTTTCCACGCCGTGACGGTTCCCTGGATGAAGCACGCTTGCGCGGCGCGAATGCTCACCGCTTCGACGGTGACGTTCTCCTCGATCCGAATCGATCCATTCGTCGACTCGAGCTCGGAGTAGAGTCCCGAATTCTGAATCACCAGGTTTCCGGGCGTCTTGATCGACAACTGCCCGTGCTGGTTCACGCGGATTTCCGTCCCGCGCGGAATGATCATGGTTGGAAAATTCGATTGATCGGCGGCTGAAGTCATCACGCCCTCCTTCGCCCTCTCCCCTTCGACTTCACTCTCACAACTTCGCCTTTTCCGGTGAACGACGGCGGCAGCGGCTCGAAATCCTTGTACTCCTTGCTGGTGCGCGACCGCATCAGCAGGTTGGCCTCATTCGTCCACTGATAATTCAAAATGTAAATCCTCGGGTCGATCGGCATGTAGTTTCCCGGCTGCTCGAGATCGCTGCGCACTTCGTAGTGCAGATGGGAATTCGTACTCCAGCCGGTGTTGCCGACGGTGGCGATCGCCTGTCCCTGCTTCACTTCCTGGCCGCGATGGACTTTGATCGATTCGAGGTGTCCATAGATCGTCACGAAATGGCCGAGGTGATTGACGACGACGACGTTACCGAAGCGCCACCAGTTGACGCTCTCGCGGAGCGGATATTGCCCGGCGAAGCTCACGATGCCGTCGGCAGCCGCGTACACCGGCGTGCCGGTGGGTGCGGAGAGATCGAGGCCTTTGTGAAAGTCAGCGGCGCGCGTGAACGGAGAGATGCGCAGGCCGAACGGTGACGTCAGCACGAACTGATCGGATGGCAGGGGAAGAATCGACGGCGTGTGACGCACCATCGTCGCGTTGGCGGCCTCGTATTGCCCCAGGAGATCGAGCTGCTGCTGCAAGCGGGACATCGCGTGCCGGAGAGCGGCCTCGCGGTGTTGCGCGTCGCCGAGCTGCAGATCGCCGGCATCTTTCGGCAGGAACGGGAACGAGAAGCCGCCCTGACCGAGGTTGTGTTCGAGGCCGTAGATCGTGATCAGCTTTTCAACGCGAACGCGATGGTCTTCGAGGCTCCGTTCGAGCGACGTCATCTGCACGACGTTTTCGCGCAGCCGTTCGCGCTGGATGTCGCTCTCGACGCGCATCGACTTCACATAGTTGTCTTTGTAGACCTTGCGGATGACGGTCGGAGCGGCAGCCATCGACCCGATGATCGCCGCCAGGACGACCGTCAGAATGCAGATAGACGTCATCACGCGTCTTCGGTCCAGGAAGACGTATCGCACATTGCGACGGATGTCGCTCGGGACGATCTGGATCTCGATCATGCCGGATCGATGAGTGTAGCACAGCGATAGTGCACAATTGCGTGTGCAGATCATGTGCTACATTTGTCAGCCAGAGAGAGGTCTTCCATGGCACGCGTGCTGGTGGCCGAGGATGACGCCGAAGTCCGTGCATTGATTGGGGCGGTGCTGCGTAAGTCGGGCCACCACATCGAATTCGCCGCCGACGGGCAGGAAGCCATGGACTGTCTCAGTGGCGAACCTTACGACATCATCCTGCTCGACCTGATGATGCCCAAGGCCAGCGGCTTCGAAGTGCTCGCCTGGATGCACCGCGAAAAACGCGGGCTGGCAAAGCGGTCGGTCATTGTCCTGACCGCGATGGCCGAGAAGGACCTCGTGCATCTCACCCAGGAGCGCGTTTTCGCCGTGATCCGAAAACCGTTCGATATCAGCATGCTGGTCGCAAAGATCGCGGAGTCGCTGGCCGCCGCCGCACCGCGATAGACTCCGCGGTTGATCCGCCTAACTGCCGACCGTTAGTCCTTTTTTGGCGAAACGGCGTTTCAGCAGCGCCGTCACGGCGATCATCGAGATCAGGATTCCGGCGACAATTACCAGACGCTTGACCGCGTCGCCCTGCGTCATCGTTCCGTTGAAGAGCGCGTCGGCGCAGTAAGCGAAGACGATGTGCGCCGGAAGCGTGCCGAGCAGCGTGGCGAGAAAGTACTGGCCGAAGGGCATGCGGACGATTCCGGCGGCGTAGTTCCACACGGCGAACGGCGGGCCGGGAACGAGGCGCGCAATCAGCAGCGACACGAACCCGTTGCGGCTCACCTGCTGCGTCACCGCCTGGCCCATCTTGCCGAAGTGATCGAGAACCCCCTCACCGAGGAAGCGGGCAGCGAAATAGGCGGCGCTGGCACCGAGCATCGCGCCGCACATCGCGTAGACCGTGCCGAGCTTCCATCCCCAGATCGCACCGGCAGCCAGGATGAAGACGCTGGCCGGAATCGCGAAAATGCATCCGACGCCGTACGCCAGTATCAGAACGAAGGGCGCGTACCAGAGGCCGCGCATCTGCTCGACGGTGTGGAGGACGTTTTCACGCGAGAAGAAGTGACGCAGCGGCGAGAAATAGAGTGCGACGACACCGCCAACCAGGACGACCAGCGTCGCGATCTTGAGCCCCCTGCGCGAGATCATGAACGGGCGTCAGTCTACCTTATGGTCGCCGCTCGACTGCCGTCAGCGCAGAGGAATAGTTCACAGCTCTGAGACCGAAAGTTCGCAGCACGACATCGAACGCGCTCGCGCACGGCATGTGGCGAAGATAAAAACTCCCCTTCCCCTGCACCTGGGGATCGATCGCGAGATTCCTGATCGCGCACTGCTTCTGCATCGACTTCAGAATGTCGCGCACGTCTTCATCCTTCACATCGAGCGTTACGGTCAGCGATTTCTGGCGCGCTTCCGTTTTGCGAGCGATTTTCTTTTCGGTGGCCGCCAATGCCGGCGATGCGATGAGAAGAACGATCAGAAAAGTCTTCACGCGGCACGCTCCACGATCATCGCGATGCCCTGCCCGCCGCCGATGCATGCCGATGCGAGTCCGTAGCGTAACTTCCGGCGGCGCAGTTCGTGGAGCAGCGTCAGCACGAGTCGCGTTCCGGATGCCGCCAGCGGATGACCGAGTGCGATCGCGCCGCCGTTGACGTTGAGTTTTTCGGTGTCGATGCCGAGCTCTTTGATCACCGCCAGAATCTGCCCGGCGAACGCTTCATTGATCTCGATGAGATCGATGTCGTCGAGCTTCATGCCCGCCTTTTTGAGCGCGATCTTCGTGGCGGGCACGGGCCCGATGCCCATGATGTCGGGATCGCACCCGGCGATGCCCCACGACACGATCCTGCCCAGCGGCTTCTTCCCCCTGGCGTTTTCAGCGGTCGTCACGGTCACCATCGCGGCGCCGTCGACGATGCCGCTGGCATTCCCCGCCGTCACAAAACCATCCTTCGCGAACGCCGGCCTGAGCTTCGCGAGACCTTCCATCGTCGTGTCGGGGCGCACGTGATCGTCTTCCTTCACGACGTTCTTCCCGGCTGTGACCGGAACAATCTCTTCACTCAAACGGCATGCGCTCCGCGCCGCCGACGCTTTTTTCTGGCTCTGCAGCGCGAACTGGTCCTGCTCTTCGCGCGAGATGTTGTATTTGCGCGCGAGATTGTCGGACGTCTGCGCCATGTACAGACCGGTATACGAATCGAGCAGCGCAACCATCAACGAGTCTTCGAGCGCCCCTTGCCCGAGCCGCAGCCCCTTGCGCGCGCCGCGGATCACGTGCGGCGCCTGACTCATATTCTCCATTCCGCCGGCGAGAACCGTCGTCGCTTCGCCGAGCTCGATCTGCTCCGCGCCGTTGATGATGGACTGAATCCCGGAGCCGCACAGGCGATTGACAGTCAGCGCCGGAACTTCTTTCGGGACGCCTGCTTTCAGCCCGACGTGACGCGCTCCGTAGATTGCATCTCCCGAAGTCTGCAACGCGTTGCCGACGATCACGTGATCGATCTCCTCGGGCGCGAAGCCGCTGCGCGACAGCGCTTCTTTCGCGGCGATGGCCGCCAGATCGATGGCGGTGATGTCACTGAAGCTGCCGTTGTACTCAGCCATGGGAGTGCGGGCGCCGTTAACGATGACGATTTCTTTCAAGTTAGCTCCGAGTCGAAATTCTTAATTCACTTACCAGCCAAAATATGCCCCCCAGCTCTGCGGCAGCCATCCAGACGCTCCCCTCGATGCCGAATGCGCCTCCTGTGACGAGCAGCGGCCCCGCACCGATTGTCCGAAAAACGGTTGTCTCAGCGGCATATCCGCTCACGCCGTATCCGAGAATCGGGCCTGACAAAACATTCCAAACAAAGTGGATGCCGATCGGAAACCAGAGGCGCTGATATCGCTCGTACGCCAATGCCAGCAGCACTCCGGCGATGATCAGATTGAAGATCGCAATCGTCGAGACTCCGCGATTGCTCAAATGCAGCGCTGCGAACACGATCGAGGTGATTCCGATCGCGCCCGTGCGACTCCACATCCGCATCTTCTGGAACAGATAGCCCCGAAACAGCAGCTCTTCGTGGACCGCGGCCGGCGCAAAGACCGTCATCAGCTCGAGCCACGGAAACCCTGGGCCGCGCACATGGCGCAGGTTGGTTGTGAGCAGCGCTGCCGCATCGACCGCCAGAATCAGCAGCATTGCGAACAATCCGCCGCGGACAAAGTCCCCCGCCGCAATTGACGGTGGAACGAAGATGCCGAGGCGCCATCGGCCTCGCTCGATGATTCGAATGGTCAGCGCTGTCGCGCAGATGACGCCAAGGAGCGCGGCCCATTGGTGATACCCGAGACCAAGCGCCATCGCTGCGTAGCCGATCCCGAGGAATGTGGCAAGATAGATCGAAACGAAAAGAGTGACCGGTCCCGGCAGCTCAACGAAATGAACAGTTGGCGGACGGATATTGCGACGCTCGTCCTGCGAGTCGCTTGCGGCCTGATCTTCATTCCGCACGGCATGAGCAAGGTGTTTGGCTCGGGCGGTGTCGCGGTCTTCGCCCAAAGCCTCCCCTCCTACGGCATCCCCACCTTCCTCGGCTACATTGCTGCGTACAGCGAGCTCTTTGGCGGGATCCTCCTGATCGCCGGTCTGCTGACTCGCATCGACGCCGCGCTCCTGGCCGGAACGATGTTCGTCGCCGCCTTCGTCGTTCAACTTCCCGATGCGCTCCATGATCCGGACAACGCAGGCAAGAATAAGGTGTTTGCCGTGATTCGCAGCATGGAGCTGCCGCTGAGCATCCTGGCGGCAATGTTCGCGCTGGTTTTGTTGGGAGGTGGGCGGTGGTCGGTCGACGCGCTTATTTTTCGAAAACGAAATCCCGCGGCGCAGCCCGAGTCTAACGCAGGCCACGCATGAGACGCTGGGCAGGACCATTGTCCGTTGTCGCGGCGGTGATCGCCACGGTTCTGTTGGGCGTTCCCTCGTTTGTGCAATTCGCGATTCTTATCGCTGCCGGTTTGCTCGCGTTCTTCCACAAGCGGTGGGTCGCCCTGACGAGCGTGGTCATGCTGACAATCCTCGTTGGCTCATGTCACGTCGGGCGCAAACTCACGTGGGTCAATTACAAGGTGCCGGTGACCTATCCGCCGCCGGCTGAATTTCCTGTTCTGATCGTCGGCAAAACAGCGAGCGGCGACTCCGAACCGAATATCGTTCTGTTCGAGGAACTCGAACCTGCCACAAAGCGGTTTGTGTCGTGGTCTTTCCTCGTCCCGGAGTCTGGCGTGACCGCGAAGGTCAAAGGATTCGTTGTTGGTGGATACGAGCTGTTTTCTCCGGAGTACGAGATGACAAAGCTCGGCCCGGGGCGGCAAAGATTCAAGGTTCACGGCTCTCCCGACAGCGACGCTGACAACACAGGCTGGTACGTCGCCGAGGATCACCAGATTTTCCCGGAGTTCTACGAGCGCTACGGTCCCAATGACCAGACCGCGTCGTGCATGACCGGCCCGTTCGTGTTCATCATCTGGCTTGCGCTGGCCGCCGCCATCATCAAGTACGTCGCGGACCGGCAAGGGCGGGTTACTGCGCCGCCTCCACGATGATTCCGATGTTCTTCGCGCCATTCACGCGGGCCATATCGAGGAACCGCATCGTCGTTTCGTAATCGTTCTCGGGCGAACCCTGGAAGAAGATCATCTTGCTCTGGTTGCCGTGCATGACGTCGCGGATCTTCTGTGCGAACTGGTCCGGCGGCACTTCATCTTTGTTGATGAAGATGCGCGCCTGTGGCATGAGGCGCAGAACGATCTGGTCCTGAATCGCGGACGGAGGGAGGTTCGCGGGCGCCTTGGGCGGCACCTTGACCAGATATCCCATCTGCACGACGGGCGTGATGACCATGAAGATGATCAGCAGCACCAGAACAACGTCAACCAGAGGGGTGACGTTGATGTCGGACCGCATCGATCCACTGCCACCTACTTGCATTTGCTTAGGTTCCTTGCTGTCCCTGTTGTGGACTCTTCTTCGGTTGCGCGATCAGGCCGACGTTGTTGAATCCGACTTCGCGGCATGCCTTGAGCACGTCGAGGACTGCGCCGTACTTCGCGTCTTTGTCTGCCTTGACCGCGATCTCGCGGTCCGGTGTGTGCTGATGAATGGACTCGAGCTCCGATTGCACCTGCTCTTTGCGAACGACTGTCGATCCGAGGTACACCGCGCCGTTGGTCTTGACCGAGATCTGGAGTTGCTTCTCGGTGTCGGGTGTTTTCTCCGGATCTTCCGTGACAGGAAGATTGACCGGAACGCCCTTTTGCAGCATCGGAGTGACGACCATGAAGATGATCAGCAGCACGAGGCAGACGTCGACCAGCGGAGTCACGTTGATATCCGCGTTCAGGGTGCTCTTCGTAAATTTGCCGGTCGAGCTATGCCACTGACGATTTTTGAGCATTTCCAGCTTCTTTCAGGAAGTAGATCGCCATCTCCGAGCCGGAGTTCGACATCTCGACCGTGAAGCGGTCGATCCGGTTCTGGAAATAGTTGTACGCCCACACCGCCGGAATCGCGACGCCGAGTCCGATTGCGGTCGTCACGAGTGCTTCGGCGATACCGGCCGACACGGACGCGATGCCGCCGCCGGACGTGGCCATCTTCTGAAACGCGTGCATGATTCCGATCACGGTTCCGAACAAGCCGACGAACGGTGCGGTCGCGCCAATGGTCGCCAGAACGCCGAGGTTTTCTTTGAGCTCGGCGACCGTGATCATCGCGGTGCGGTCCATGCCCTGGCGCGCCGCTTCCAGCGGCACTTCGGGATCGATCGAGCGCTTGTCGCGACGGGCGGCTTCGAACTCGAGCAGACCGGCCGAGATGACTTTGGCGAGGTGGCTCTCTTTGTACTTCTTCGAGATGTCAATCGCCTGCGCATAGTCGCCGCGCGTGAGCACGTTCGAAAGCGCGCCGAGGAGCTTGAGCGACTGGTTCTTGGCTTTCTGGAAGGTGATGTAGCGCTCGACCATCACCCAGATCGAAAAGACCGACATGAACAACATGAGAATGACGACGGCCTTGGCTCCCCACGTCATTGCTGCCCACAGAGCCTGCGGACTCATATCCATAATTCAATTCCCTCCAAATCTTCCGGCCGAAGCCGGATGTCCACTCTAATTCAGCTTGAAGTTGACAGTCAGGTTGAAAATGACATCCACCGGCTGCCCATTCAGTGTCCCGGGCTTGAATTTCCAGCGTCTCACTGCATCGACGGCCGCTTGATCCAGACCGAAGGGCAGCGGCTTGAGGACCTGAACGTTTGTCACGTTCCCGCCCTTGTCGATGATGCATTCCACGATCACGATTCCGGAAATGCGCGCCTTGCGGGCCACTTCGGGATAGACCGGCTCGACACGATTGATGACGGTCGGCGCCTTGACGTCGCCGCCGACGCGCAGCGGCGCGTCGACTTTGGGAGCGGTATCGGTCATGACCCCGCCCACCACCCCACCCACCACGCCCCCTGCCACGCCGCCTTCCACGCCTCCCTCGACGCCACCTTCGGCTCCTGCGTTCGACGGGGCAGGCGCGATTGGCTGCACCTTTTCAGGAACAACCGTCGGCGCCATCTCCTGAATGTTCCTGGGAACCTCGACCGTCTTCACGACCGGCTGCGGCGCAGCTTTGGGCGGGGGCGGGGGCGGTGGAGGTGGCGGGGGTGGCGCGGCCGCCAGGGCGTACTGCGCGACCTGGGCCGGAGAATTCGTGGGGAATGACACGCTCCAGATCGTTCCGATCAGAAAGGCGAGAATCACCACCGCGTGAAGACCGACCGAGACCGGCAGCGTCATCAATCGCTGAACACCGACTTTCGTCTTCTTCGATTCGACTACGGAGCTTTCAAACATGATTTATCTCTTGGCTTTGCGCTGTGCCAGGATTTGCACGGCGCGATTCCGAATCTCGTCAGCCTTCTTCACATCTTCCTGAGCTTTCAGCGGATTTGTGGGTGCGTCGATCAAAGCCTGCTGTCGCCATAACAGATTGACGTACGCCATCGCTTCCGCGTAGTCGGGCCTCATTTCAATGGCGTGGTTCAGCGCCGCCTTTCCCTTCTCGAGAATGGCGAGCTTTTCGTTGATATCCGCCGGAGGATTCTTCGCGACCTTTTCGTAACAAACAACTCCGAACACATAGAACGCTTCGGGGTTCTTGGAATCGAGCAGCGTGATCTTCTCGTACCAGTTGAGCGATGCGTTGAAGTCACCCTGCTTCGAGTACAGCGTGGCGATCGATTTCACGGCTTCGAGATCGCCCGGATGTGCGGTCAGATAGTTACGGAAGTAATCGATCGCCTGGGAGGTGCGATTGGCGGTCAGGTACATGCTGATCAACGCGTCTCTTGCAATGCGATCGCTGGGCCGTTTCCTGAGGTATCGCGACAGCTCGGCAATCGCGGCGTCAGCATGGGCTTCATTCTTCGGGGACTTGTCGTCGGGAACGTAGAGCCCGATCTGGGAGTATCCGATCAGCCGGTCGAGGTCGGGAAAGCCCGAGTCGATCTGTCGCGCGCGGCTGTAGTGCGCGAGCGACGATGCGTAGTCTTCGTGTTCGTACGCCTCGTTGGCGGCCTTGATCTCAGTCCGGGCCTTGATCTTCTGGCAGCCAAAGAGGCAAAAGGAAAGGGTTAGTGCCCCGATGAGGCACAACGTTCGTTTCATGAATTATCTAACTCCCCCAGACTATTGATCGCCGCAGAGCGTGCGCTGTATCGCGCTTCAGGGGCGTGAGCAGGCCCTTTCGAGACAAATGGCAAGCGAATATACCCATCGAGTTTTACACCGTCAAGCAACGTTAACGCCTGATACCAAAAGTTTTTGCCGTCAAAATCGCCTGCGAATTCCGCAGACTTTTCAGTGAGTTGGACACCCGAGCGCGCGCCGAAGCAACCGCGCGATCAATAGGACGGCCTGTGTTCGTCCGTCAATCCGCTGATCGCGTCCCACAGTTCCGGGAAAAGCGGCTCGCGCGTTCCCCCCTCCAGTTGCGCAGATGGAACACCCTTCAGCGACAGCACTTTTGAGCCGATGATGCGGAACGCCAGGCGCATGTGCGTGAAGCGCCACTTCATGAAAGCCTCGTCGTAATCCAGCATCGCCTGCACGAGACGAAAAAGATCGTATTGATCGCGAGGATTGCGCTCGAGCTCGATCAGTGAGACCGATCGCTTGCCGAGCAGCGCCTGGAAAGGCGGCCAGAGGCGCTTGCCGGCATCCAGCAACTTGTGGAATCCAGGCGACTCCTGTCCGCTCCCCTTGCCGAGTGAGGCGAGTCGGATGACGTGGTAATCGGCCGGCGTCATCGTCTCGAGAATGATGATCTGCTCGCGCAGGAGATCGATGATGAGGCGGCAGCGGTTGAGCAGATCGGCCGCGACCTGCGGCTGCTCATCGCGAACCATCTCCGCAGCGCGATCGATTTCGTAATCGACCTGATGCAGCCACAGCTCAGCCGCCTGATGCGTCGTCTGGAACAACCGCTCCTCGGGGTGCGCCAGGTCCTCGATCTTCTTCTGCAGCGCCAGCAGCTCCGGCACGCGAACGTAGCGTTCGTAGTCGGTATCGCCAACGCC
>JALYZI010000245.1 GCA_030948915.1 Acidobacteriota bacterium | reverse complement strand
TGCCGAGAAACTCGACTGGCAGGGTGATGGTCTTGGTGACGCCGTGCATCGTGAAGGTGCCGGTGACGTCGTACACGTTCTTGCGGCTGGTCGGCTTGATGCTGGTGCTCTTGAAGGTGATCTCGGGGTATTTGTCGACCTCGAAAAAGTTGGCGCCGCGCAGATCTTTGTCGCGAGAGTCGTTGCCGGTGTCGATCGAAGGCGCCTTGATCGTGAACTCGACCGACGAGACGGCCGGATTCGCCTGGTCGACGCTGATCGCGCCCGTGAAGTCATTGAATCTGCCGCTGACGCGGCTGACCAGATGACGGACCTGGAAGGTGGCTTCCGAATGGCTCTTGTCGACGATGAAGTTGTCGGCAGCGAACGCGCTGACGGCGAACAACACCGCGGCAACGGTGGTGAGAATGGATCTCATGAATGACTCTCCTTTTTCGTGATGCGTTGAACGGATTGACGCAAGCGATCGAGAGATTCGATCAGTTGCGCAAGCTCCTTTTTGTTGACGGCGTGAAAGGCGGCGTCGGTGGTCGCACGGACGGGAGCGTCGAGGCCGGCCAGAAGTTCCGTACCTTCGGTCGTGATCCGGCAGAAGACGCAGCGGCGATCGGTGTCGCCGCGGTGGCGCGCGACGAGCTTCTTGTTCTGCAGCCGGTCGATGAGGCGCGTGATTCCGGGAGTCTGCTCGATCATGCGCTGCGCGATCTCGAGCGTGGGCAATCCATCGCGGCCGGCGCCGCGCAGAATGCGCAGCACGTTGTACTGCTGCACCGTGATCCCGTGCGGTTCGACGGCCGAGCCGACCAGGCGGCGGACGACATCGGCGGTGCGCATGAGCGTGACGGCGGCTTCCTGACCTTTCGATGGAAAGGGCTTCCGCTGCTGGATTTCGTGGAGGACGGTCATGCGACTTTCGAGACCTTACCGGCGAATAGTTGACTGGTCAAGTAAATGAACGGTAAACGCCGCTTGAATCGAAACGAACGTTCGTGCTATTTTCTGTCCGAGGAGTCAGCCATGGACATCAATCCAAAATTCACCTGGTTCAGCCCCGTGCACTTCGACGAGCTCGATCCCATGCAGATGCTCCACAACTCCCGCTTCCCCGCTCACGTCGAGCGCGCCGTCAGCGCATGGTACTTCGCCAACGGCGGCACCTGGCGTCTCGACGCGAACGACAATCCCGATCAATTCCACGTCGTTCGCGAGCTTCGCATCGAATACCTCAATCCCCTCCTCGGTCCCGGCTCCATGCGCATCGACATCTGGGTCGAACACCTCGGCAACACCAGCTGCGTCTACGGTTTCGTCTGCTCCAGCAGCGATGGAAAAATCCCGTACGCACGCGGCCAGCGCACGATCGTCAAGATCGATCCGGCCTCGCGCCGCCCCTCCCCATGGACCGATCGCTTCCGCAGCGCGCACAACGGCCTTCGCAAGGACCTTCCGGCCTACGCATGAAAGGCGACCGCACGCGCCAGAGCATCCTCGATCGGGCCGTCGATCTGGCATCGACCGACGGGTTGGAAGGGCTGACGATCGGCCGGCTCGCCGAAGATTTGAAAATGTCGAAGAGCGGCCTGTTCGCGCATTTCGGATCGAAGGAAGAACTGCAGCTCGCAACGATCAAAGCCGCGAAGGAGCGTTTCCTCGAGGAAGCGTTTCGACCGGCTCTGAACGTCGAACGCGGATACCCGCGCCTGATGGCGATCTGCCGCTCGTGGATCGATTACGTGCGGCGCGGAGTCTTTCCCGGCGGCTGTTTCTTCGCGGCGGCGTCCTTCGAATTCGACGGACGCGCCGGCCCGGTGCGCGATGTCATCGGCACGGCCATGGATGAATGGATCGAGGCGCTCGAGAAAGCGGTGCGGATGGCGAAGGACGAAGGGCACTTCGACGCTCGCGTCAATCCGGCGCAACTGGCCTTCGAGCTGAATGCGCTCTTTTTCGGCGCGAACTTCGCCTGCCAGCTCCGCAACGATCCGCGCGCGCTCGACTACGCCGAGAAAGCGATCGAATCGAGGCTCGAATCGCTGCGCGTCAAACCGTCTCGCACGCGACCGCGCGCACGCCGGAAAATCGCGTGATCGCCGCATCGCGGTCGGCCTGACTCCGAAACGCGCCGGCGATTGTCGATCCCGATCCGCTCATCGCCGCCCACGCCGCGCCGACTTCGTACAGCCGCGTCTTCAGCGCGTGGAAATGCGGAAACTTCGGGAAGATCGCCTCCTCGAAGTCGTTGATCAGCTCCGTCGCGTGGTCGAGAAGATCGTCATCGATCATCGCGCGGTATCGATCGATGCCGAGGGGCGGCGAGAAACGGCGGAGCATTCGGTACGCCTCCGCGGTCAGAACGCGCTCGGCCGGAACGAGAAGCAACAGCGGAACCGGCGCCACACGGCGCAGTGGAGTGAGAATCTCGCCGCGACCGGTCGCGTAGGCGGTGCCGCCCTCCAGAAAGAAAGGAACATCGGAGCCGAGCGACAACGCGATCGCTGCATCTTTCCGATTGAATTCGCGAAGGACGGCAGCCGCGTCGGATGACCCGCCCCCCAACCCACCCCCGGCCGGAATTCGCTTCCGGAGATGGACGCGCGATGTTGCGCCGATCGCTTTGGCGGCGCGCGCGATCAGATTTGTCTCGTCGACCGGAATCGTAGGATCGTCGCACGTCAGCGAAAACTGATCGGCGCGCTCGAATGTCAGATCATCGTGGAGCGAGATCGTCTGCAACAGCGTCTCGATGTTGTGGAAACCGTCCGGTCGTTTCCCGGTCACGCGCAAGGCCCAGTTGATCTTGGCGTAAGCCTTCATAGCGGCGGCGGAACGCAGCAGCGATAGCTGCTCGGAATCTCCGGCGCTTGGAGCGTTGCGGTGTCGACGAAACTCTGGAGATGCTCGATCTCGATGTGGCGCTGCCCCTGATCGATCGTGACGCGTTTCGGCGGATAGACCGGCGGATCGAATTTGATCGTGGCGCCCGCCAGATTCACACTCTCGATTCCCGCCGCGCCGTACATTATCGATTCGAGCCCGGGCGAAGGAAGTCCGACCAGCAGCAGCGGAGTCGGGCCGCCGAGCGCGCCGAAGTCGGCGGCCTTGCCGCGCGAGACTGTGGCTTCGAAGTCGTTTAGGAAAATCACGTCGTCGCCTTCGGCATACAGCCGCGCCACCGTTGTGCCGATCGGCGAGTAAATCGTCATCAACATGCGGCCGCCGGAATCGATCTGAAGTTGTCCGCGAGCGGAAACCTGTCCTAACTTCAGCCGGATCAAGCTGCGCTCGCCGCGAAATTGCATGCGACGCTCACCGAGCTCGCGCGCCGCTTCCGCGGGCGTAGTCGCACTCAGCGGCGCGATGGACTCGGCGTCAGGCGGACGTGTGGTGCGGCAGGCCGCGAGAAGAAAAAGACAGACCGCGGCAATTCGACGGATCAACGCTGCGAGGCGGCCTGCTGGCGTTCCAACTCGGCGATCTTCGTTTTCAGCTTGACCTCGTCCTTTGTGTCCGGCTCCAGAGTGAGCGCCGCGCGATAGAGATCGAGGGCGCGGTGCACGTCACCGCGCTTCGCCAAAACGTCGCCGAGGTGTTCCTGAACGGTGGCGTCGCGGGGGAGAAGATGCACGGCGTCCGTCAGATATTTTTCGGCCAGATCGAGTTTGCCCTGCTGGTAGTACACCCAGCCGAGCGAGTCGATGTAGGCGCCGTTCTTCGGCTCCTGCTTCACGGCGCGATTGAGCATCTCCGTGGCGCGATCGAGGTTCACTCCCCCCTCGGCCCACATGTAGCCGAGGTAATTGAGTGTCGCGGCGTGCTCGGGGCGCTTGTTGAGGATGTCGAGAAACAGACGTTCGGCGGATTTCTTGTCGCCCGAGCGCTCGAACGCCGAACCGAGCTCGAACTGCAGATCGAGATCGTCAGGCGATTTCTTGAGCGCATCGCGAAGCATCGAGATCGCCGGCTCGTATTGCTCGGTCTGAATGTAAGCCTCGGACGTCGCGAGCGTGTTCTTCGTGCCGAACTTCGCCTGGGTCGATGCTGCCAGCTTCGCGCGGTCGGTCGCGCCGGCGCGCACGAGCATCTCGACATACCGCGCGTTCACGAACGGATCGGCGGCGAAGTTATCGACCAGCGGCTGCAGCAGCGCGATGGCATCGGAGTAGCGCTTCTGCCGCTTCAGCGCATCGAGCGCGATGTTGACCGCCTGTGCGTTCGGTTTGTCGCGGAAGATGAGAATCGATCGCGCGCCGTTCAGCGCTTCCTCGTAATTGTCTTTTTGCAGATCGATGTACGCCAGCTGCGTTTTCGCAAGGACCTGGAGATTGTCGGGAAGATCGCTGACGGCCAGCAGCAGCCGGAACGTCCTGGCAGCGTCGTCATACTTCCGCTGTCCCGTTTGACTCAGTCCGTAGCTCGCGAGGACGTCGGGATCGGCAGGCGTCTTCGCGAGGAGGGCGCGATAGATCTTGTCAGCTTCTTCATACTGCTCGAGATCGTTGAGCGCTTCAGCGAGATAGAACTGAGAGCGCGTGTCTTTCGGATCGGCCGCCACCAGCGACTTGAATGCTGCGCGGGCCTTGTCCGGCAGGCCGGCGCGCAGGTAGTAGAACGCCTGCTGCCGCTGCAGATCGAGATTCATCGGATCGTCGTTGATGAGTGGCTGCATCAGATCGGCAGCCTTCTGCCACTCGTTTTCTTTCTGATAGATGTCGATCAGTTGCAGGATCGCAGGACCGAACGTCGGATCGACCTGCACCGCGCGCTCGAGATACTGGCGCGATTCATCGCCGCGTCCGAGTTTGGTGAGCACCTGCGCGTAGGTGTAGTTGAGCGTTCGCTGATCGGGTGCGCGCTCGAGAAGCGTCGCCAGCGTTTTCTCGGCATCGGCGGTACGTCCGGTCGACAGCAGAATCTGCGCGACCGCCATGCCGGTGCCGATGTCATCTGGATTGATCTTGAACGCAGCTTGCAGATGCGAGAGCGCTTCGTCGATCCTGGTGCGGTCGCTGCCGGCGCGATCGAGAAGGAGACGTCCGAGGACGCGCTGCGCGTCGTAGAAATCCGGACGGGAGGTGGTGACTTCGCGAAGAGCGGCTTCAGCGGCGTCGGGGCGCGATGCGTCGATGAGGATCATCGCGCGCTCGAACTGCAGCACCGGATTTCCTGGATTGCGCCCGACGACTTTGTCGATGCGCGAGATCGCTTCGTCGTATCGGCCATCCTGAGCGGCGAGTTTGGCGAGGATGAAATCGTACGGATCTTCGGAAAACTCCTGCGCCACCGCCGTCGCGCTGAAAACAGACGCGAGGGACAGGATCAGGAGGAACTTCTTCATTGATGGCATGGTATCACTCGAAAATTCGGAACATCCGGAAGGCGGACGGCATTGCACACATATGACGCGGTGGAGTGCAGCCCGTTTCATGCCAGTCATCGTCGGACGGTGCGGAACTGTGTTAAAAGCAGAACGATAGGGGACAAGTCCTCGTGAGCCTGGAGCGAATCGAAATCACGCCGTTCGCAGTGATCGTCGGCGAACTTCTGCAGGAGAGGCGCACCGGAAATCTGACCGTCATCCGCGCGCCGCTGCGCAAGGTCCTCTACTGGTCGCAGGGCGAGCTCGTGCTGATCACATCGTCGGCTCCCGAGGATTCCCTGACCGATTTTCTCGTCCGGCGGGGCGTGGTTCCGACCGATCGCGCCATGCAGATGGTCGCCGACGATCCGACCGAATCGGTGGCGAAGTTTCACGAGGCCGGCCTGGCCGAGCTCTCGTGGCGGCAGACGCTGCTGCGCGAATGGCTGACGGCGCAATTCGTGCCGCTCTTTTCTCTCGATGAGGGAACGTCAGCCTTCACCGAAGATGCGGCGCTCTCGCCGGAGAAGCGCGTCTTCCTGCTCTCGACCGCCGCCCTGGTGCTGGAAGGGGTCCGCTCGATCACCAACGGTCTCGTTCTCCGGCGATCGCTGGGCGACCTGAAACGCATCATCGCGCCCGGACGCGATGCCCGCTTCACTTTTGATTCGATCCCGCTGACGGAATCCGAACGGCGCATCACCGAGTCGCTGCGCGAGCGACAGACGATCGAAGCGTTCCTGAAACAGTTCTCCACCGAATCGGTGACGGCCGCCAAAGTCGTCATCGCGATGATGACTCTCGGCCTCTACGCGATCGTCGATCCCGCTTCCGTGTCGTCGGCCCCGGAGATGAACACCGACGACATGCAGCGAGACCTCGAACTGCTGGCCGCGATCGGATCGAGCGATCAGCGATCCCTGCGCGCAGTTGGCTTCTCACGTCAGCTGCCATCGCTCGACCACTATCAGGTCCTCGATGTGCCGCGTGCGGCAAGCCGCGCGCAGATCATCACGGCGTCGGAGGAAAGAAGAAAACAGTACGACCTGAACACGTATCCGCCGATCGTCCGCGACGCGGTGCTGGTGATCCTTCGCCGGATCGATGACGCGACCATCGTGCTGAAGGATGCCGTCCGCCGCCAGGCGTACGACAAGTTGATGCTGCAGGATTCGGGACACATCCCCGGCGAGCTGCAGAAGCGGCTCAACCAGCGCGTCATCGCGGAACAGAATTTCACGAAGGCGCGCGACCTCAGCATCACCGGCGATTACTACGGCGCGATCGTTCTTCTGCGTCAGGCCGTCGAGTTCTCTCCCGATCACCCGGAAGCGTGGTATCTCCTGGGCCAGTGTCAGGAGCGCAATCCGAAGTGGCGGAGGGAAGCGGCGGAGAGCTATCAGAAAGCCTTGTCGCTCAACCCGAATAATATCGATGCGCTGATCTCGCTGGGTGATCTTTACAAAAGCGAAGGCCTCCCGTCGCGAGCGCAGGCGTGCTATGAGGACGTGCTCAAAATCAACAAAGAGAATCCCGAAGCGAAGAGCCGGCTCGCGGACCTCGTCGGGAAAAAGCGCTAGCTACTTCAGATCTTCGGGCCGGTTGTCCGCCAGCTCGTCACCGAGGTCTTTCGGCTTGGTGGGCGAATTCTCGCCACTGTGCTCTTCCCGCCCTGCGCCATCGTAGCCAAGAACCTCTGAACCCACGATTGCGTCGATTTTCTCCATCTCGGACTCGGTAGCCCCTTTTTCGTCGTTCGCCATACCTGCCAAACAGAGCAAGAAGGGGGCCGGGGGGG
>JALYZI010000264.1 GCA_030948915.1 Acidobacteriota bacterium | reverse complement strand
GCACAGGACTCAGGACTCAGGACTCAGGACTATGAACATCGTTCTCGGCGTTACCGGTGGGATCGCGGCTTACAAAGCGCCCGAGCTGGTGCGCCGGCTGCGCGATACCGGCGCCGATGTTCGCGTCATCCTCACGCCGAACGCTACACGGTTCGTTGCGCCGCTCGCGCTGGCCACTGTTTCCGATCATGGCGTGATCGTCCAGCAGTGGGGCGATTCTGAAAAGGGGGGCGTGGATCACATCGAGCTTGCGCGCTGGGCGGAGCTCCTGCTGATCGCACCCGCCACCGCCAATTTCATTGCGAAGATGGCCGTCGGCATCGGTGATGACGCGCTTTCGACCTACGCGATCGCACATCGGACCGAAATCGTGATCGCGCCGGCGATGAACTGGTCGATGCTGCAGCATCCGACTGTCGTTCAGAACCTGGAGACGCTGCGCAATCGCGGAGCGGACATCATCGATCCGGAGCGCGGATCGCTGGCCGAAGGGGAGGAAGGACCGGGACGATTGGCCGGCATCCCCGTGATCGTCGAACGCGTGCAGCAGCACTCTCGCCCGAAGGACCTGCAGGGACGGTCGATCCTGGTGACTGCCGGCCCGACCCGCGAAGCGATCGATCCCGTCCGGTTCCTTTCGAATCGCTCGTCGGGAAAAATGGGCTACGCGATCGCGGAGGCGGCCAGGCGTCGCGGAGCGGCCGTTACGCTGGTGTCGGGGCCGACGTCGCTGGCAGCGCCGATCGGCGTCCAATTCACGCCAGTGACGACAGCGGCGCAGATGCACGAAGCCGTCATGCAGAATCTCGCCGGGAAACAGATCGTGATCAAAGCCGCCGCGGTCGCAGACTTCACGCCGGCATCGAGTGCGTCGCAGAAGATCAAGAAAAATGAGGGCGACGCGATGACACTGACGCTGCAGAAGAGTCCCGACATTCTCGCGTCGATCACCGCCGCGTCGCCGCGGCCATTCATCGTCGCGTTTGCCGCGGAGACCGAATCGGTCGAAAACAACGCCCGCGAGAAGCTGCGCAGCAAGAAAGCGGATCTGATCGTCGCCAACGACGTCTCCGATCCGTCGATCGGCTTCGACTCCGATCAAAACGAAGTCCTCGTCATTTCGCGCGACGGGCAGACCACGAAAATCGCAAAGGCCGCGAAGATCGTCATCGCGAACCGCATCCTCGATCTCGTCGTGGAGCATCTGCCGCGTGACTGAAGACCTCGCGCGCGAGCTGGAGTTGCTCCGCGAATTCGGTTTCACCCATCTCGATATCAACCGGCCACCGGCCACCGACAACCGGCCACCGTCAACCGATTTGCTCGGCGAGCTGATGCGGGTCGTAACGGCCTGCGAAAAATGCCGGCTTTCGAAGTCCCGAACCCAGGTCGTCTACGGCGTCGGCAACCCCAACGCCGATCTGATGTTCATCGGTGAAGCGCCCGGCCGCGATGAAGACATCAAGGGCGAGCCGTTCGTTGGCCGCGCGGGACAACTGCTGACCGACATCATCAAAGCGATGCAACTGACGCGCGACGACGTCTACATCGCGAATGTCGTCAAATGCCGCCCCCCTGAAAATCGGAATCCGGAACAGGACGAGCTGGACGCCTGCCGTCCGCATATCCGTCGCCAGATCGAAATCATCCAACCCAAAGTCATCGTCACACTCGGCCGCTTCGCTCTGCAAAGCCTCACGGAAAAGGGCTACGCGATCTCGAGCGTGCGCGGACAATGGCTCGACTACAACGGAATCAAGGTGATGCCGACCTACCACCCGGCGTATCTGCTGCGGACCCCTTCTGCCAAGAAGGAAGTGTGGGCGGATATGAAGAAGGTGATGGGCGAGCTGGGACTCCCAACCGATCGCTGATCCGCGCGCGCAGCGAAATCAGAACCAATGCAAGCAGTGTCGCCAGCGTAATGGTCGCCCCCGTCGCGAATGCCCGCGGCCAGTATTCAGCGACCAGCTCGTGATTGCCGTGCGGGAGATAGACCGCCATGAACGCGTGATCGGCGTAATGCACTTCCAAAGGCCGGTCGTCGAGAAGAACCCGCCAGCCGCGCCATGCCGTTTCCGACATGACGAGCCATCCGGCGGTGTCCATGCTGGCGTGAAGGAGCAGCCGGCTTCCGCGCGTCTCGACCGAAACGCGTCCCGATCCATTCTGCTGCGTCGCGACCGGACCTGAAGTCTCGATCCACGCTTCCGATCCGAAGTCTGTGCAGGCAGCCATCTTCCGCAGCGTGTCGGGATCCGTGCCGACATGCACGATCGCAGGGATGAATGCCCGCGGCAGCGCGGCATCGTTCTTCAGGATGCTGTAATTCGGAAAGCTAAGAAACGTGCGCCATCGCGGAGGCACTCTCGCATTCGATGGAACGAACGCGTAACGCACATTCATCAGCGAAAGAAATGGACGTGAGAGGTCGTCCACACGATTCGACCACACTGCCTGCGGCACCGACCACAGCGGAAATGTTTCGGCAAGGCGACTGAACGTCATCGCCTGGTAGCCGCGGACATCCTCGAGCCGATAGAGCGCGGCGCTGTTCGGCATCATGAGCACGTCGAGACCGACGATCCGGAACGGCGATGGATCGCGCCGCATCGTCTCGACGCCCGGGATGTTCGGAAAGAACGCCCGCCGATCCAGCGTCGGAATGAGACCGCCGACTTCGGTCGCGCGCTGCAGAAGGAGAAGCGCGATCAGACATGCAACGGCCGCCGATGTCGAGCGCGTCAGCCTCAGGCATGCGAAGAGAAGAAACAGAGGGATGACCTCGCGCGCGACGGCCAGGCGCACGAAAGAGCCGGACAACAGATCTCCTGCGACCGCGACGCCGAGAAGGATGATCGCAGCCGCGACGGCAAGCGACATCAGATCCATTCCGGCCGGTTGGGCGATCCAGCGATCGAGTCCGATCGACGCCAGCGCACAGATGCCGAACGCTGCGAACGCGATCATGCGCGCGTTGATCGCGATGTCGAAGAGCGGAATACGGCCTAACAGGTCGGTGACGCCAGGTGCCTCGGCACCCGCAAGAAGTGAGAAGAGGATGACGCCCGCAAAGAACCACGTGACGCGCGAGCGGCGTCGCCACAGGGCGTAGAGAGCGGGAGCCAACACGATCGCTCCGGCGTATGCCGTGCCGGCCCACTGATGTCGCAACTCCGGCGAGTGGTGGAGTGATTCAACGCCATCCACGCCGTCGGCGAATGGAGCGATATCGGCACGCAGCAGATGCAGCACGACCTGCCAGCTGTTGTGCTGGCGGGCGCCGTCGTGAAGCGCGCGGTCCTGAAACTCGCGCGTTTCGAGAATCGCGGCGAAGAGTGGCGCCAGGAAGACCGCCGTCAGCAACAGGGTCAGCGCTCCCGCCCCCGCCACCCGCCCGAGTACGGCCGCGAGGTTTTCGCGAGTGACGAAAAGCGTGTACGCCAGCACGATGAGGGCGATGTGCAGGAGCGTCTCAGGATGCCCACACAGCGTCGTGAGGATCATGGCAGCCGTCAGCAGCGCGATATTGCGCGGACTCCTGCTGCGCGCGACCTCGTGCACGCCGAACAGGACCAGTGGAAAGACGGCGATCGCTGCGCCGTGCGCGGTGAGAATGAACGAAACGATGTGATTGGAAAAACACCACGCGATCGCGCCGAAGAGCGCCGCGGTTTCACTCTTACAGACGGTGCGGAGAAATAGAAATGCCGAAAGCGCGGCCAGGAAATACGTCATCGCCGCGATGAATGTGATCGCGTCGGCCGCCGGCAACAGGAGGCTGAGCAACGTCACAGGG
>JALYZI010000229.1 GCA_030948915.1 Acidobacteriota bacterium | reverse complement strand
TGATCGCGAAGCGAAGGACCGCCGGAGTCACTCTCGAGGACATCGAGCCGTTCGCGGCGTCGAGACTCTCCGTGATCGCGAAGGAGCTTCCTGACTTTGCGCTGCATCTCGACGATTTCGACGAAGACGCCGGCTACTACACCGGACTTCGTTTCCGAATCTACGACGCCGCGTCGCGCGCGAAGCTGGCCGAGGGCGGACGCTACGACAAGTTGTACGCGACGTTCGGCACGCCGGCGGCGGCCATCGGATTCACATGCACCATCGACGATCCGGACTGACATGAACCCACTGCGCATCGCACTTCCAAAAGGCCGTCTGCAGACCCCAGCGCTGGCTGCATTCGCGGCGGCCGGCTACGACGTTCCGACCGAGTCGGACCTGCGCTCGCGCAAGCTGGTCTTCGTGCGCGAAGACATCGAATGGATCTTCGTGAAGGACGCCGATGTGCCGGTGTACGTCGAACACGGGGCCGCCGACGTCGGCGTAGCGGGACTCGATCAGATCCTCGAGCACGAATGCAGCGCGTATCAGCCGGTCGAGTTTCCGTTCGGACGCTGCCGCATGATGTTGATCGCGCGTCCCGGCGCCTCGCTGACGAAGATCGCGACGAAGTATCCCCGCATCGCGCGGCAGTATCTCGAAGAGCGGCAGCTTCGCGCGGAGATCGTCCCGCTGGCCGGATCGGTGGAGCTGGCGGCAGTGCTCAACCTCACCTCACACGTGGTCGATCTCGTCGAGAGCGGCGAGACGGTTCGCGTCCACAAGCTGGAAATTCAGGACCTGATCGCGGAGATCTCGCCGCGGCTGATCGTCGGGCGTCACGCCTATCGCACTGACGGAAAACGGATTCGCGAAGTGATCGCGCGAATCGAGGAAACGTGCAATGCAAACATTCAGAGCTGATTCGCCGGAAGCCGAAGCCGCCCTCCGCCTCATCGAGACGCGCCGCAATGCCAGCGAAGCGGAAGCGCTGCGCGTCGCCGACGCCGCGATCGCGGGCGTACGCGCGCGGGGCGATGCGTTCGTCCGCGAACAGATCGCGCGTTTCGATGGCGTGGCGGTCCAGGACATTCTGATCGCGCCGCGCGACGTCAGCATCGATCCGAAGATGGCCGAGGCGATCGACATGGCAACCGCGCGCGTCGAGGCTTTTCACCGTCAGCAACTGCCGATTGGATACACGTGGAGTTACGACGGCACCGAAGTGCTGCATCGCGTGCGGCCATTGCGCCGTGTCGGCGTGTACGTGCCGGGCGGGCGGGCGGTGTATCTCTCGACACTGATCATGACCGCGGTGCCGGCGCGCATCGCCGGAGTGCGCGAGATCGTGGCGATCACGACGCCGGCGGCCGCCGATCGCGACGAATTCCGCTACGTCTGCAAACGCCTCGGCATTCGCGAGATCTATCGCTGCGGCGGGGCGGCGGGGGTGGCGGCGGCCGCGCTTGGAACGGGATCGCTCGCGCGCGTTGACAAGATCGTCGGGCCGGGAAATCAGTACGTCACCGCTGCCAAGGCGCGGCTGGTCGGCACGGTCGGCATCGACATGACCGCCGGGCCGACAGAGCTCGTCGTGATCGCGGACGAGACCGCGAATCCGGAGTTCGTGGCGGCTGATCTCGCAGCGCAGGCGGAGCACGGGCCGGATTCGGCGGTGATCGCGATATGGATTGGCCGGGGCACTCCAGTTCCGGCAACGCTCAATCTGATCGCATCATCGATCGACGAGGCCATCGCGGTTGCCAATCGCATCGCGCCGGAGCACGTCTCGATTCAGACTCGCGACGCACAGAGCGTTGCGGCCCGAATCGAGAATTGCGGCGCGATCTTTTGTGGGTCGTCGTCGCCGGTCGCCGCGGGCGATTACATCGCGGGACCCAATCACGTTCTTCCCACCGGCGGCAGCGCGCGATTCTTCTCGCCGCTCGGCGTCTACGACTTCGTCAAGCGGGCGAACGTCATCACGATCAGCGACGACGCGCTGCAGGCGATGTCGCCGAACGCGCAGCGGCTGGCCGAGTTCGAGGGGCTGCCGCTGCATGCGCGATCGCTGGCCGCAAGGAGCCTCGTATGAGCCGCAGCGTCGTGGCAGCCATGACCGCTTACACGCTCGAACTGCGCGAAGCGGAGTTCAAACTCAATCAGAACGAATCGCCCTTCGATTTTCCGCGCGAGATGAAGGAGCGCGTGCTGGAGCGAATGGCGGAACGTCCGTGGAATCTCTATCCCGATTTCGAGTCGACCGCGCTGCGCACTGCGATCGCCAGGGCGCACGCACTCGAACCCGAGAACATTCTCGTCGGCAACGGATCGAACGAGCTTCTGGCCGCCGCGATCGGCGCGTTCGTGGGACCGGGAACGCCGGTCGTTTTTCCACGGCCGACATTCGCGCTGTACGAAAAGCTGGTGATCATCGCCGGCGGTCTGCCCATTCCGATCGATTTCGATCCCGATTCCGGCCTGCTGCCGCTCGACGCGATGCTTTTTGCAATCGGCAAGCATCAGGACTCGGTCGCGATCGTCTGCTCGCCTAACAATCCGACTGGCGGGGTGCTGCCGGATGGCGGACTCGACGCGCTCCTCGACAGCGGCGCGATGGTTTTGCTCGATGAGGCGTACGCCGACTTTCTCTGCGCCTCTGTGGTGAGAGGCTTTCACCACAGAGACACAGAGAAGAACCTCGTGACATTCAGAACTTTTTCCAAGGCGTGGGGGCTGGCGGCGCTGCGCGTCGGCTGGCTGGCATCGACGGCCGAGAACTGCCGAGAGATCCGCAAGGTCAAGCTCCCCTACTCGCTCAACGTCATCAGCTCCGCAATCGCTGAGGAAGCGCTCGAACATCCCGAAATTCGCGATCGCAATGTTGAGCGCATCGTGGCGGAACGCGAGCGCGTATTCGCGGCCATGCAGCAGATTCCGCAGATCCGAGCCTTCCCTTCGCGCGCGAACTTCATCGCGTTCCGAACAGAGAGGCCGCTCTTCGACGCGCTGTGGTCGAAGGGAATTCTCATCCGCGATTTCTCGAAATTCCTGCGCGTCTCCATCGGCACGCGTGAACAGAACGATGCGTTTCTCGCCGCGCTAAAGGAGGTTGTATGACCCGGACCGCAGTTCTGGAGCGCCGCACCAAGGAGACCAGCGTCCGCGCGACGGTCAATCTCGACGGCGACGGCAACAACTCGCGCATCGAGACGCCGGTCGGATTCCTGTCGCACATGATCGACGTCATCGCGCGGCATGGGCGCGTCGACATCGACGTCATCGCCACGGGCGATACGTTCATCGACTACCACCACACCGTCGAAGACGTCGCCCTCGTCCTCGGCGAAGCCTTCGGCAAAGCTCTCGGAGACAAAGCTGGCATCCGGCGCTTCGGCTACGCCTATGTGCCACTCGACGAGTCGCTGGCGCGCGTGGTCGTCGATTTTTCCGGACGGCCGTATCTGGTCTTCGAAGTTCCGATCGACCGCGAGATGCTGTTGATCCACAAAGATTTTCCGTTCGCGCTGGTCGAAGAATTCTTCAAGTCGTTCGCGAACAAATGCCCGTGCAACATTCACGTCGATCTCATTCGGGGACGCAACGGTCACCATGCGGCCGAGGCGATTTTCAAGGCGTTTGCGGTGGCGTTGCGCGAGGCGAAGCAGATCGTCGGCGGCGGCGTGCCGAGCACGAAGGGCGTGATTTGATGGAGGTCACGCTCATCGATTCGCCGGTGGCCAACATCGCCAACATCGCGCGCGCGCTGCGGCAGGTGGGGGCGGATCTTCGCGTTACGCGCGATGCGGATGTGATTCGCACGGCTGAAAAGATCGTGCTTCCAGGCGTCGGCAGTTTTGCGGCCGCCATGGAGTGGCTGCGCGCATTTCGCATCGATCAGGCAATTCGAACGGCGACATCGAACGGCGCGTCGCTTCTCGGCGTCTGCGTCGGGCATCAATTGCTGTTCGACGTCTCGCACGAGATGGGATCGACGGCCGGACTCGGACTGCTGCGCGGGGAGGTCCGGCCGTTCGATGGGCCCCTCCCGGTGCCGCAGATCGGATGGAATCGAGTGGAGTTCTCGCGCGGTCCGCTTTTCGAAGGCAGCGCCGCCTTCTATTTTGTGAATTCTTACGCCGCGGCAAATGCCGACGACGAAATCGCGCGCGCCGAATACGGCGGCCCGTTCACGGCTGCAGTGCAGAGTGGGCGGATTTTCGGCGTGCAGTTTCATCCCGAGAAATCATCGACGGCCGGACTTCGCCTGCTGAGGAACTTCGTGCAATGGACGTGATTCCGTCGATCGACGTGCTCCAGGGAAACGCGGTGCGACTCACCGGCGGGCAGTTCACGATGCTCACGCAATACGGTTCGCCGGAAGAAGTGCTCGACGCACTCGATCTCGAGCGCGGCTCGCGATTGCACGTCGTCGATCTGGAGGCATCGCGCAGCGGCAAACCGGTCGAGACGGAAATCGTCCGGGGGCTGGCGAAACGCGATCTGCGTTTGCAGGTCGGCGGCGGCATCCGGTCGATCGACGACGCGCGCGCGTGGCTCGATTGCGGAGCGGAACGGATCGTCGTCGGAACCGCGGCGGCCGAATCGCCCGAGCTCTTCCGGCAGCTCGTCGACTCATTTAGTACGCATCGTATTATTCCGGCGGTCGATGTCCGCGATGGAGTCGTCCGCGTAGCAGGTTGGCAGCGCAGCGCGCCCGAGTCGCTCGTCGACATACTGCAGCGCCTGGAGAGTCTCGGCATCGCGGAGATCCTCGTCACCGACATCAGCCGCGACGGCGCGATGCGCGGTCCGTCCTTCGCGCTTTACCGGCAACTTTCAGCGATGACATCGCTGCGCATCATCGCGTCGGGCGGCGTCGCATCCGTCCATGACGTCGTTTCGCTCAGCCGGCTCGGCAACATCAGCGGCTGCGTGATCGGAAGAGCCCTGCTGGACCGGCGCTTTTCGCTGGCCGAGGCGAAGGCGCGCGTCGCGACACCGAACGCGATTCCCGAGCGAGTCATCCCGTGTCTCGATGTGCGCGACGGACGCGTCGTCAAGGGCATCAACTTCGCGAACCTGCGCGATTCAGGGGATCCGGTCGAGTGCGCAATGCGCTACGAACAGGAAGGCGCCGACGAGCTGGTGATCCTCGATGTCTCGGCGACCGACGACGGCCGGCGCACTGCACTCGAGACTGTGGGCCGCGTGGCCGAGTCGATCTTCATTCCGCTGACCGTCGGCGGCGGCGTACGCACCGTCGATGACTTTCGCGGATTACTGCGCGCGGGCGCCGATCGCGTCGCCATCAATACGGCCGCGATCGCGAATCCGCAGCTCATCGCCGATTGCGCGCGCGAATTCGGCGTGCAGGCGGTCGTGCTTTCGTGCGACGTCAAAGGGGGCGAAGCGATCGTCCGCAGCGGTAAGCAGTCGACGGGCCTCGATGCTGTCGAATGGTGCAAGCGCGCGGAGGCGCTGGGCGCCGGCGAGATTCTGCTCACGTCCGTCGATCGCGACGGCACGAACGCAGGATTCGATCTCGAGCTGCTGCGGGCCGTTTCGAGCAGCGTGAAGATCGGAGTGATCGCATCCGGCGGCGCGGGCCGGCTCGAAGATTTTCGCGATGCCATCGAGAGCGGCGGCGCGCGCGCCGTGCTGGCAGCTTCGCTTTTTCACGACCAGCGGCTTTCGATCGGCGCATTGAAGCAATTTCTCGCTCGAGAAGGGATTCCGGTCCGATGAAGGCGCGTAGGCGCGTAGGCGCGAAGGCGCGTAGGCGAAAGGATACGAAGGCCGCTCCGGCGCGCCGCCGCGCCGCCGCGCCTTCGCGCCTGATTCCAGCAATCATCCGCGACGCGAACACCGGCCAGATCCTGACGCTGGCCTACATGAACGACGAGGCGCTGCAGAAAACGATCGACAGCGGCGAAACGTGGTTGTGGAGCCGCAGCCGCAACGCGCTGTGGCACAAGGGAGCGACTTCGGGGAACACGCAGCGCGTCGTGCACATCGCGCGCGATTGCGACGACGACGCGCTCGTCATCAGCGTCATCCCGAACGGCCCGGCCTGTCACACAGGCGCGCGATCATGCTTCGACGGGATCCCGCCGCGCATGCTCGATCGGCTGATGGAGATCCTGCGCGATCGCCGCGACAAGCGTCCCGCCGGATCGTACTCGGCGTCGCTGTTCGAAAAAGGGCGCGACGCCATCGTGAAGAAGATCGGCGAAGAGGCGGTGGAGGTGATCATCGCAGCCAAGGGTGAGGGACGCGATCGCACGATTTCCGAGATCGCCGACCTTGTGTTTCATATCTCAGTCCTGATGGCGGACGAGGGGCTGGATTGGAGCGACATCGAGGCGGAGTTGGCAAAGCGCGCCCGCTGAAGTAACTTACGCCCCTCATGGCGACACTTGTCGAAGAAGCGAAAGCCGCGCGCGAGAACGCAGTCGCTCCATTTTCGAAGTTCAAGGTCGGCGCCGCACTGCGGACAAAGGCAGGAAAGATCTTCCGCGGCTGCAATGTCGAGAACTGCACGTACGGCCTGACCGTTTGCGCGGAGCGCGTGGCGCTGCTTTCCGCCCTGGCCGCCGGCGAGCGAGAATTCACGGCGATCGCGGTGATCACGCAATCGGAAGAGCCTGGAACGCCCTGCGGTCCGTGCCGCCAGCTCATGTGGGAGTATTGCGGCGACATCGACATCACGCTCGCAAATCTCGTCGGACAAACGATCGAATACAAGCTGTCGACGCTGTTTCCTCATCCGTTCTCGTTTTCCATCGAATGAGAAAGTCGTTCGCCGTTCGCTGTTTGCCGTTCGCCGTTCTCTTTTTTGTTGCGTCGCTTGCCCACGCGGCACGCGAAGTCGACATCGTGATCACCGGCGGCACGGTCGTCACGATGGCCGGGCCCAACATTCCGAAGGGCGGCGTGGCGATCGACAGGGGAAAAATCGTCGCGGTCGGCGATGTCAGCGGCTATCACGGCAAGCAGACGATCGACGCCACCGGAAACGCCATTCTTCCCGGTTTCATCAACACGCACACGCACGTGCCGATGGTCCTCTTCCGCGGGATCGCCGACGATCGCGATCTCATGGACTGGCTCACACACTACATCTTTCCCGCCGAGGCGAAGAACGTCAGCGCCGATTTTGTGAAGTGGGGAACGCGGCTGGCGGCCGCCGAGATGATCCAGTCCGGCACGACGACGTTCACCGACATGTACTACTTCGAGAGCGTTGTCGCGGCCGAGGCGAAGCGCGCTGGGCTGCGCGGAGTAGTCGGTGAGACGCTCATCGATTTTCCTGTCGCTGACAACAAGACGTGGGACGACGCAGTCGCGTACATCCGCAAGTTCGTAAAGCAGTGGAAGGGCGATCCGATGATCACGCCGGCCCTGGCAACACATTCGCCGTATCTCGTCTCGCGCGAGCACCTGATCCAGGCACGAGCGCTGGCGACCGAGTTAGGCGTGCCAATCCTCATTCACGTTTCCGAAACGAAGAACGAGCTGGCGCAGGTCGCCGAAAAACAAAACGGAATGACGCCCGCCGCGTACCTCGACTCGATCGGCTTCCTCGGACACGACGTCGTCATCGCGCACGGAGTCTGGTTGACTCCCGATGAGATCAAAATGCTGGCCGAGAAACATGTCGGCGTCGCGCATTGTCCGGAGAGCAACAGCATGCTGGCTTCCGGAATCGCGCCGGTTGTCGACATGCGCAAAGCGGGTGTCAACGTCGGCCTCGGCACCGATGGTCCGGCGGGATCGAACAACAATCTCGACATGATCGAAGAGATGGCCAGCGCCGCGCGGTTTCAGAAAGTGACGAAGATGGATCCGCGGGTGCTCAGCGCTCGCGACGTCCTGGAAATGGCGACCATCGGCGGCGCCCGCGTCCTGGGCATGGAAGACAAGATCGGCACGCTCGAAATTGGCAAGCGCGCCGACGTCATCATCATCAATCTGCAGCAGGCGAAAACGCAGCCGGTGTACGCGGTCGAGTCGGCGATCGTCTACGCCGCGTCGGGAAGCTCGGTGGTCACGACGATTTGCGATGGAAAGATTCTGATGCGTGACCGGAAGGTGCTGACGGTCGACGTCCCGGCCGCGATCGCCAAGGCGAAGCAGTATCGTGACCAGGTGCTGAAGAGCCTCGAATAGGT
>JALYZI010000224.1 GCA_030948915.1 Acidobacteriota bacterium | reverse complement strand
GTCCTTGACCATTCCGTGGGTCCACGAAATACGCGACTGCCAGTTGTTCGAATAGCGCTTCTGCAAATCGAATGTCAGGCCGTTGTATTTCGAGCGGGCGGAGCTCTCGAACGCGATCAAACGTGTGAAGTTCGTGAACGGCCGGACGCTGCTGTACCTGTTGATGACGACGGTGTCGCTGCTGCCCGCAATCTTGATGGTCGTAGGCACCGGGTTGCTGACGTTGACGTCGCGCGAGCGCGAGAGATGATCACCCTTCACGTATTGATAGTTCACGCCGAAGGAGTAGTCGTTTCCGAGCTGGTGCTCGACACCGAGGTTCGCCTGCTGGACGCGCGGGCTCTGGAAGTGCTGATCGAAGACGAAGATGGTCGGCTTCGGAAGCGTGGCTCCGGTCGGAAGCGCGGAGTAGATGGCCGGATATGTCGGAATGAGATTTCCGAGAAATGTGATCGTCTGCACGTTGATGCCGTTGTTCGAATGCGCGGTGCCGATCATGATCGACGGCACTCGTCCGTAGAAGACGCCGTACCCGCCGCGAACGACAGTGCGGTTCGACGCTGTCGGCGTCCAGGCGAATCCGAGTCGCGGTCCGATGTTGTTGTTGATCGGAATCTTGTTCGTCGTGTAGCCCGCTGCCAGCAGTTGCGCGTCCGGGTTCTGCACCGACGGCTGCTGCATCGCCTGCCGGTCGAAGCGCAGTCCGAGGTTGAGCGTCAGCGAAGGCATGGCGTGCCACTCGTCCTGCAGGAACAATCCTGTTTCCTTCAGATTCGGATGGGTGACCGGTCCAGTCGTACCGGGGCCAGGAAATGCCTGGCTGAATCTCGCCGGTGCTTTGTTGGCGAAATCGGCGAGGCTGTTGAACACGTAGACTCCGAAAAAGTTGCCCGGGAAGTAATTCAGGATGTTGTCGTGGCTGTAGTCGAAGCCACCTTTGAACGTGTGGTTTTGCAGCAGATAGGTTGCGGTGTCGGCGATCTGATAACGCTTGATGGTCGTCTCGCGAGGCGAGAATGAGTTGCGACCAATCGTCAGCACCGGCACTCCGCCCTGCAGAATCTGCGCTTCCGGATTGGCGCTGTTGGCCTCACCCGGTTCTCGATCCTTCAGGTATTGCGCCCGAACCTCGTTGAAGAACGATGAACTGGCGATCATGTCGTGTACGGCGGAGATCGAATCCGTGAAGACCTTCGAGTTTCCGCTGTGTTCGATGGAATTCGTGATGCCGCTGTTCTCGAAGTTGACGCCCGTGAATCGCTGCTGGTTGTAACGCAGCGAGAGGTGGTTGTTGGTCAGGAGCTCGTGATCGCTCTTGAAGAGATAGACGTTTTGATTCTGCTTTTGTGCATACTCAACAGCCAGCGGCGTGAGAATCTGAATTGCGGCCTGGCTGGCGGCGTCGGTCGGGAAATTCGAGATACGGCCACCGCCAAGGACCGGAGTGTTCGGCGTGGAATTGCGCTGCAGATCGACGTTCGCGAAAAAAAAGTGCTTGTCGCGCACGATCGGTCCACCGACGCTGAGGCCGTACTGATCGAAATGGTACGGGCTCTTCACACGATTGTTGATGACGTTGATGTAGCTGTTGGAGTTGAGCGACCTGTCGCGGTAATAGTCAAAAGCACTGCCGTGGAAGTCGTTCGTTCCGGACTTCGTCACCACGTTGATGACCGCCCCGCCCGCGCGCCCGTATTCCGCCGAGTATGCGTTGGCGTTCACCTGGAACTCTTTCACCGCGTCCTGCGAGAACTGATATGGCGCGCGCCCGGAACCGGTGCGTCCGACCGTCTGGCCGAAGAACGTGTTGTCGTTGTTCGCGCCGTCGACGACCATCGAGTTCAGCGTTCCGCGCTGGCCGGCGAAGCTGATGTCGCCGCCGCGGACGTCGCGCACGACGCCGGGAGTGGTGAGCACGAAGTCGATGAAATTGCGGCCGTTGGTTGGCAAATTCTGAATCGCCTTCTCATTCACCACCGAGCTGATTTCGGACTTGGACGTTTCGATGATCGGCGCGGCGGCCGTGACGGTGACCGTCTCCGCGACGCCCGGCTTCAACTTCACATCGAACGTTGCATCGGTGCCGACGTTGATGTTGAGCGTCGCACTGACGCTCTGGAATCCCGAGAGCTCAGCCACCAAGTGATACACACCGGGAGGAAGGAGCGGGATTTCATAATGGCCGGCGCCGTTACTCGTCACGGTTCGCGTGATGTGGGTGGCGGTGTTGGTCGCGGTGACGGTGACGCCCGGCATCGCGCTGCTGTTCGCGTCGGTGACTGTGCCGGCAATCGCGCCGGTGCTGCTCTGTGCGAATGCCGCGAACGGCATGAGAATCGCGAGCAGAGACACAATTAGAGTAATGCGCAGAAGCTTCGCGTGGTTCATTCAGGACTCCTTGCGGTTTTTGGGCTGCAACTACACTGACCTGTTTTGGATGACGCGAGAATAGCACAGCGAAAGGTGTAATCGATGGCGATCGCGACCGTAAATCCAGCGAACGGCGAGACTCTTCGCACGTTCGATCCTCTTACCGATGCGGAGATCGAAGCGAGATTGCAAAGATCTGTTGAAGCCGCGCGAATCAATCGCGCGCGATCGTTTGCCGAGCGGTCGACGCGCATGCGCAAGGCGGCCGATCTTCTCGAAGAGCGTCAGAAAAAATATGGCCGCCTGATGACGACCGAGATGGGAAAGCCGATCACCGCCGCGATCGCCGAGGTCAACAAATGTGCGCTGGCGTGCCGCTACTACGCCGACAACGCTGCGGAATTTCTGGCCGACGCGCCTGTGAAAACCGAAGCGGAGACATTCGTTCGATTCGAGCCCATCGGCTGCGTCCTGGCAGTAATGCCATGGAACTTTCCGTTCTGGCAGGTCTTTCGATTCGCAGCGCCGGCGCTCATGGCCGGCAATGTCGGGCTGCTGAAGCACTCCTCGAACGTTCCGCAATGCGCGCTGGCGATCGAGGAAGTCTTTCGCGACGCTGGATTCGCCAACCACGAGTTTCAAACGCTTCTCGTCACGTCCGATCAGGTTTCGCAGCTCTTGAACGATGATCGTGTCAAGGCCGCGACGCTGACCGGCAGCGAGCCGGCCGGAGCGAGCGTCGCGAGCACCGCAGCCAGGCGCATCAAGAAGAGCGTTCTGGAGCTCGGCGGGAGCGATCCATTCATCGTCATGCCGTCCGCGAATCTGGAGCTCGCCGTTACGACCGCCGTCAAAGCGCGCATCGTGAACAACGGCCAGTCGTGCATTGCCGCCAAACGATTTATTGTGCACGATAATATCGCACAACAATTCGAGACGAAGTTCGCGGCCGCCATGAACGCGCTGAAAATCGGGGACCCGCTCGACGCATCGACCGAGATCGGCCCGCTGGCGATGCCGCAGATCGTCAACGACATCGCAAGTCAAGTCGAGCGTTCGGTGGCAGCGGGCGCGAAGATCCTGGCGGGCGGAAAAAGAATCGGGCAGCGCGGCAACTTCTACGCTCCGACCGTCCTCACGAACGTTCCGCGCAATGCCCCGGCAGCGTGCGAAGAAACGTTTGGCCCGGTGGCGGCGATCTTTCGAGTGCGCGATGCCGAGGAGGCGATCGATGTCGCCAACGCGACGATCTTCGGCCTTGGCGCCAGCGTGTGGACGCGCGATCGCCGGGAAGCAATGCGGTTCATCGACGGCATCGAGTCGGGTCAGGTCTTCGTCAACGCGATGGTCGCCTCAGATCCACGGCTGCCGTTCGGGGGCGTGAAGCATTCGGGATTCGGCCGTGAGCTCGGCGTCTACGGCATCCGCGAATTCGTGAACATCAAGACTGTCTGGATCGCGAAAATGGATGACGCGGGCGGTTCGCGGGACAGCGCGACGGAGTGATCACATCTCGGATTCGAGACGAAACTCCATCGAAGTCGTGTCGATCGGCTCGTCCGCGTACACCCGGAAGACGCAGCGTCCATCGCCGTCCTGAAATTTTTCCTCGCGCGCCACGCGGAAGCCGAGGGCTTTGGTGAGCGCGTTGACGGAAACGCTGCACAGAGACGGCCGGTTCATCGCGGTGTTGATGAACGGGCAGTTCCGTTCGATCAGCCGGTAACCGTTCTCGACCTGCTCCACCGCCATGTGGGGATCGTCTTTCAGATACCAGTCCTTGAGTGCCTGCATCCGCCCCGAAAGACTCAGCGGCTTGAGAGCGGATTCAGCGACGCCTGCCTTGGCGTTCGCGATCTTCGCCAGCACACGCTTGAGACCGTCAGGGCCGAACTCTTCCGTTATCGCGTCGATCATCGAGATATTGAGGGCCTCGTAGTGCTTCGGAAACAGATGATCGCCGGCTTCGGTCAGGCTATAGCTTGTCGCAGGCCGGCCGGTACGCCCGCGATCGTTCGTCCGAGTGACTCTTGCCTCGAGCCAGCCTTCGCGCTGCAACTGCAGAAGCTGCTGGCGGATCGCTTCTCCAGTCAACTGCAGCAGCTCCGCGAGTTGCGCAATTGTTGACGCGCCCCGCCGCTTCAGCGCGACGAGAATCGCGCGACGACTGTCAGGAAGCTGATCGACGCTGAGGATAACGATCTCCTTGTAAAAGTAACAACAATAAAAGGGTATCCGCCCGGACTATTCCTGACAACAGACCGATTTTCAAACGTCCCGCCCCTAACGTCTCATCAAACCAATCGTCCAATCCTTCGTACTCAGGTGGGCAGGAGAAAGACCAATGCGGAAGCTCTGGAAAACATTGTTGTTTTTGGTCGTCATTGCGGGCGCCAGCGCGGGTGTTTACGCGCTCTCGCGCAACAGCAAGAAAGGCAATGATGGCCCGAAGCTCGTCGACGTCACCACTGGATCGATCGTGGAGAAGGCCGTCGCGGTCGGACAAATTCAGCCGCGCCAGAAGTTCCAGGTGAAGTCGAAGATCTCCGGGATCGTGCGGCGGGCGCTGATCCAGATCGGCGATACCGTCAAGGCCGGCGATCCTCTGTTCGAGATCGGCCCCGATCCGACTCCCCTCGAAGTCACCGAAGTCGACCGCCAGGTTGATTCTTCGAACGCATCGTTCCGGCGTGCAGAGTCAGAATACAAGCGCGCGCAGGAGCTCAACCGATCGGGCGTGCTTCCCAAATCCGAGCTCGATCAGAAGAAGGAAGCGTACGAGCTCGCTCGGGTCGCTCTGACCAAAGCGGAACAGAATCGCGACCTCACGCGGAAGGGTCGACTGACGCTCACCGGTACCGAGTCGATCATCCGCGCTCCGGCGGCTGGGACGATCCTCACGCGTGCAGTGAACCCCGGCGATCCGATCGTCCCGCTGACCTCCTATCAACCGGGAACCGAAATGGCGACCGTCGCGGATATGCGCGACCTCATCTTCAAAGGAACCGTCGACGAGATCGATGTCGGCAAGCTCTCCGTCGGAATGCAGACGCGCATCAAAGTCGGCGCGCTGCCGACGGATGTGGTCACCGGCCGCGTCTCCAGGATCGCTCCGCAGGCGCAGCAGAAAGAAGGCGCTACGCTGTTCGACGTCGAAGTCGAGCTCGATCCGTCCAGCAAGATCACGCTGCGCGCCGGATACTCCGCGAATGCCGACGTGATCATTCGCGAAAAGAAGGATGTGCTCGTGATTCCGGAGCGCCTCGTCACATTCGAGGACGGCGGGAAGAAGGCCACCGTCGAGATGGCCGGCGCCGATCCGAAAAAGCCCGGGAAGAAAGTCGAGATCAAGACAGGAATCTCGGACGGCCTGAACGTAGAAGTATTGTCGGGTCTGAAGAAGGGCGACCGCGTCGTCGAAAGGCCTCCGAAAGAAATCTCCTAGAAGCAGGCATCAGGCGTCAGGCCTCGGGCGTCAGAAAACGCCGACCTGACGCCTGACGCCTGACGCCTGACGCCTGACGCCTGACGCCTGACGCCTGACAATGATTACCTTCAAAGACGTTTTCAAACAGCTGATCCGCGACGTGAAGAGCGAGAAGCTCCGCACGTTCCTGACGGTCTTCGGGATCGTGTGGGGCACGGTGGCGATCAGCCTCATGCTGGCCTTCGGCACGGGGCTGCATAAGCAGCTCGTGAAGTCGACGGCCGGCCTCGGCGATCGCATCGTCATCGCGTGGCCCGGCCTCACTTCCATTCCTTATGAAGGCCTCGGCAAGGGACGTCGCATCCGCATTCGTGACGAAGATCTTTCCGTCGTCCGCGGCAACGTCGCGGGACTCAAAGCGGTATCTCCCGAGTATTCGAACAACATGCGCGTCTCCTACGGGACGAAGACGATGTCAGTCGATACCTCCGGGGTGGCCGCTGAATTCGGCGACATGCGGAATCAGATTCCGGAGCCCGGCGGCCGTTTCATCGACGCAATCGACGTCAACGACCAGCGCCGCGTCGTTTTTCTCGGTGACAAACTCGCCAAGGACGTTTTCGGCAGTGCGCCGGCTGTCGGAAAAACGATGCTGGTCAATCAGTCGCCGTTCCTGGTCATCGGAGTGCTGCAGAAAAAGGATCAGGACTCGAGCTATAGCGGACGCGACGCCGACAAGATGTTCATTCCGTCGACGACATACCGCGCGCTCACCGGCGACAAATACATTTCGAATTTCATTTTCCGCGCCGACGACGCCGCCGACACGAAAGAGTTGATCAAGCACCTCAGCGCCGCGATGGGAAAGCGCCTCCGATTCGACGCGAAAGACAAAGAAGCGCTGTCGATGTGGGACACGACCGAGCAATTCCAGTTCTTCGACACCTTCATGCTGGCGTTCAACTCGTTCCTCGGCATCATCGGCGTGCTGACATTGATCGTCGGCGGCATCGGCGTGTCGAACATCATGAATGTCGTCGTCGAGGAGCGCACTCGCGAGATCGGCATCAAGATGGCCCTCGGCGCCAAGCAGCGGTGGATCCTTTCGCAGTTTCTGATGGAGACGATGATCGTCACGTTCATCGGCGGCGCGATCGGATTCGCAATTTCGCTCGGCGTCTGCGCCGTCTTTCCCAAGCTCGGACTGACTGAGTATGTCGGCGATCCGGTCGTCTCACCCACCGTGACGCTGTTGACCGCTCTCGCGCTGGGCATCGTCGGCCTGGTCGCCGGCTACTTCCCTGCGCGTGAGGCCGCGCAACTCGATCCCGTGGTGGCGATGAAATTATGAACCGCGACTGGCACGTCATCCTCAATCTCTTCGCGAGCTCTTCGCGTTTGCAGAAGAAGCGCGCGTATCTCACGATCGCCGCGATTGCGTGGGGCACCGTCGCGATTCTTCTTCTTCTCGCGTTTGGTGAAGGCCTCAAGCGTCAGATGGACAAGAACCGGCGCTCGACCGGCGAGAACCTCGCGGTGATGTGGCCGGACGTGACGACCAAACCATGGAAGGGCTTGCCGGCAGGACGCGCGATTCGTCTGCGCATGGACGATCTGGCCTTCATTCGCGAGCGCATGCCGGAGTTGAAAGCTGTTCACGGCGAAATCGTGTCGTGGCGAACCGCCATCACGTACGGCCGAAAAACAGTAAACGGCCGAGTGATCGGGACGAATTACGTTTTTGGCGAGGATCGCAAGCATTATCCGCAAGCGGGCGGACGCTTCTTCGGCCCCGAAGACGAGATCAATCGCCGGCGAGTGGTGTTCATCGGCAACGAAATGGCGAAGGACATTTTCGGAGACGAGCAACCGGTCGGAAAAACGCTGCTGATCAACAACGCCCCCTACACCGTCATCGGCGTCATGCAAAAGAAAACACAGATGGGAATGTACGGCGGGCCAGACTCGAATCACGCCGTCATTCCGATCACGACATTCCGCGCACAGTTCGGACGCGAGCGCCTCAACAACCTCGTGATCGAGACGGAGCGTCCGGAGGAAATGAAAGGGGCGCTCAAGAAACTCAACGCCGTCCTCGGTCCGAAATACGGCTATGACCCGACCGACGATCGCGCGCTCGCGACCTGGGACATGGTCAAGAGCTCGCAGACTACCGCCAACATTCTCATCGGCATTCAGCTGTTCCTTGGAATCGTTGGAGCGCTGACGTTGCTCATCGGCGGAGTCGGCGTCGCGAACATCATGTACGCGGTCGTGAAGGAGCGCACGCGCGAGATCGGAGTGAAGATGGCGCTCGGCGCGCGGCGGCGATGGATCATCATGCCGTTCGTGCTCGAAGCGGTCGTGTACACGCTCATCGGCGGCGCGCTCGGAATCACGATTGCGAATGTGCTGGTTTCGCTGACTGCACTCATTCCAATTGAAAACAACAAAGTGCTTTCGTTCCTCGGCCGTCCGACGCTTTCGCCGCAGATCGGCATCGTCACTTCGGTGATTCTCGGTGTGATCGGGCTGCTGGCGGGCTACTTCCCCGCTCGCCGCGCGGCATCGGTCGATCCGGCAGCGACGCTGAGATACGAATAGGAGATCGAATGGGCAGCAACGGGAACGGAACCATCATCAACATGTCGGAGATCCGAAAGGTCTACGACACGGGCAAGGTCACGGTGGAAGCGCTAAAAGGCGTCGATCTCCAGATCCACAAGGGCGAGCTGGTCGCGATCGTCGGCCCGTCGGGATCCGGTAAATCGACCTTGATGAATCTCATCGGCTGCCTCGATACGCCGACGTCCGGCGTTTACGAGCTCGGCGGACAGACGGTGGCCGGAGTCTCGCGCGATACTCTCGCGGAGATCCGCAACAAGCGCGTCGGGTTCGTGTTTCAGAACTTCAATCTCCTTCCACACATCTCGGCACTCGAGAACGTGGAGCTGCCGATGATGTTCGGCGGGATGCGTCCGGCGGAGCGCCGAACGCGCGCGACGGAGCTCCTGGAGCGCGTCGGACTCGGCGACCGCGTCGATCACAAACCGACGGAGCTGTCCGGCGGTCAGATGCAGCGTGTCGCGATTGCGCGCGCGCTCGCGATGACGCCCGACATCGTGCTCGCCGACGAGCCGACCGGAAATCTCGATTCGACTTCCGGCAGCGACATCATGTCGATCTTCACCGACCTCTGGAAACAGGGAAGCACGCTGGTGATCATCACGCACGATCCCGCGCTGGCACGGCGCGCGAGCCGCGTCGTCGAGATTCGCGACGGACGCATCACGTCCGATCACTCCTCCGCGGCGGCTTAGTGTCCGCTGGCTTTTGAAACCGGGACAGCCAGCGCCATCACGAGCATGCGCAGCCGCGACTCCGATGCCGCGTCGGCGGCAACGATTCGCAGGCCGGTCTGAAACGTTCCCTCGTTTCCGTCGGAGCTGGCGCGCGCGATCTCGCATTCCAGCGTGATCGGTCCGAAGTCGGAGTGGAACATCAGCTTGCACGATTCGCCCACCGACGGCGCGATCGACGAATGCTGAAGGACGCCAAGGCCGGTGATTGAGGCGTCGACGACGTAGGCCGGCGATGCTCCGACTGTCGTCCGCACCGGCTGCGGAAGCGGATAGCGATCGTAACGCCGCCGCTCTTCAACCAGTAGCGTCTCAGGGAGATCGATCGATGCGCGATCGCATTCGCCGCACGCGATCTCGACGCGCCCGCTGAAATGCGAGACGCCGCCGTGGCCACACCAGCAGTTGGCACTGCGGTGTACTCTCCGCTGCTCGTTCATGATTGGACCAGCGAAAGCTTACCACGGCGGGCGGGTGGGTGGGATTGGCTCCGGCAGTAGGACTCGAACCTACGACCCGCGGATTAACAGTCCGCTGCTCTACCAACTGAGCTATGCCGGAGTGCGGCGGCGTGCATAACCGGCCTCACTGGCACTGTATTTCGCCAGCGCGGCGCGCAAACGACTGAGCATATCGGCGTTATCGGCGTACTCGATCAGGGTGATTCCGAGGTCGCCGGCGACCATCGCCGTGCAGCGTTTGGTGTAAGCGGGACGATAGAGGCAGATCACCGGAATGTCGCGCCGATAACGGGCGGTCGCGATCTCGTAGCCGACGCCCGTCGATGGCGTCGACACTTCAGCGACCAGGACATCGGCATCCTCGATCCACTGCAAGTCGCGCTCGAAAATCGCGCGTGACTCGAGCCGTTCGCCGTCGGCGCCCACATTCTCAGACGCCACCGCGCCGGCGAGAACGCGATAGCCGTCGCTCTCCAGTGCCGCAACGATCTCGCGATAGTGCGAGACGTCGCCACGTCCGCCACTGATTGAACCGGCGAAGTAAATGGTGAGCGGCACGAGGCCCAGTCTACAATCCCGCCGCCATGTCGCGCGAGATCGTCATCAACTCCACAAAGCACGAGTCGCGCATCGCCGTGCTCGATGACGGCCAGGTCGTCGAGCTGTGGGTCGAGCGCACGCGCCATCGCACGATCGTGGGCAACATCTACAAAGGCCGCGTCACCAAAGTCCTTCCCGGGATGCAGTCGGCGTTCGTCGACCTCGGCCTCGAGCGCGACGCGTTTCTCTACGTGTCCGATGTCCTCGAGGAATTCGAAGAGTATGAAAGCGAGTCGGCCGGCGACATCACGATCGACGAAGTCCCGGCCCGCCCGGAGACGTCGATCGCGGACCTGCTGCGTGAAGGACAGGAGATCGTCGTCCAGGTCTCCAAAGACACGATCGCCGGAAAAGGCGCGCGCATCACCAGCCACGTCACGCTTCCCGGCCGTTACCTCGTCTACATGCCGACCGTGAATCACATCGGCGTATCGCGCCGCATCGAAAACGAAGAGGAACGCCAGCGGCTCAAGCAGATCCTTGAGTCGATCCGGCCGCAGGGCAGCGGCGGTTTCATCGTGCGCACGGCCGGCGAAGGTCACAATGAAGACGACTTCCGCGGCGACATGAAGTACCTCATGGATCTGTGGGATCAGATCCGCCGCCGCGCCGAAAAAGCATCGGCGCCCACAGCAGTCCATCACGATCTCGATCTCGTTCTCCGCACAATTCGCGACGTACTCTCGCCCGAGTTCAAGAGTGTTTGGATCGATTCCGTCGAGCAGTATCAGCGCATCGTCGAATTCCTCGATCAGATTCAACCGGCGCTCGTTCCGCGCGTCCGTCTGTATCGCCGCGACGAGCCGATCTTCGACGAATTCGGCATCGAGCCGGAGATCGCAAAAGCGCTCAACTCGAAAGTCTGGCTGAAATCGGGCGGCTACATCGTCATCAATCAAACCGAAGCGCTGGTCGCGATCGACGTGAACACCGGCAAATACGTCGGCAAGAAAAACCTCGAGGAAACAGTGTTTCGTACGAACGTGGAAGCCTCGAAAGAAATCGTCCGCCAGATCCGGCTCCGCGACCTCGGCGGCATCATCGTGCTTGACTTCATCGACATGGAAGATGCCAGCAACCGCGCCGCGCTTTTCGAAGCGTTCGACACAGAGATCAAGAAAGATCGCTCCAAGACGAAGATTCTCCAGATTTCCGAATTTGGCCTGATCGAGATGACGCGCAAGCGCGTCCGCCAATCGCTCGAGCGATCGCTGACGCAGCCGTGCCCTTATTGCGCGGGAACGGGCCGGATCAAATCGAACACCACGATTTCGATGGAGATCTGGCGCGAGCTGATGAAGCTGCGCGATCTGCACGAGGGCCAGGACGTCATCGTGCGCGTCAATCCCGTGGTATACAACCACCTTGACCCCATCTTCGACGAGGTCGAGCGCAGCCTCGGCATCCACATCATCTTCAAGCCGGACGACTCTTTACATCACGAACAGTTCGATGTGGTCCGGATTTAGCACCTTCGGCATGCGCCATGCAGTTTGCGGACACGGGCACCATGTCTCTTGAAGAGACCTTCGGCAATCTCGCGTCGTTCCTGAATAGTCTGGACGCTGAGGGCGAGCAGAAATTCGAGCTCTCGCACTCACTGGTCATCATTTGTCCGGACTGTGGGAAAGGGATCGCATTCCGCGGGCGCTGCCCGAAGTGTAGCGGCAACAGTTGGATCCCAGCCGGCCACGCCGGCGGAATCTTCGAGCAGATGAAAGCGCAGCGGTGGCGTCAGATGATGCGGGACGATGACGATACTGCGTCGTTGCGACCGAAGCGGGAACACGAGAGCGAGCAGCAGTTCGTCGAACCTGACCGCGCGGAGCAAAGGTAACGCGGTATCGAAGTCGCGCGGTCTCGCAGTAATGCACCCGCGAGACCTCGCAACCGCGAGACGGCGCGTCTACGTATCCAGCCCTTCCCGCAGATACTCCTCCTCCATCAGCTTTCGGAAGAGCTCTTCGTATTCGCGTGAGCCCGGCTTGGGCCCTTTGCGCATCGATGCCAGGCGCTTGCGGACGTTCTCCTCGCGCTCTTCTTCGCGTTTGAGCTCGTCGGCGAGCGCGTGCGCAATCGATTGCCGGACGACCTCGCGATCCTTCAGCAGGATGACGGACTTCGTCCGCGTCATGGCATCGAGAAGTTCGCGCGCGAGCTGATTCACACGCTCGCGCGAGATCTTGTGCATGTTTCAAATTGTACGGTGCGAGGGTGCTCCAACCTCATTCTTTTCTGCAGATCGGCGGCCGTACTGCTGCGTTGCCCATCCGACGATTGCACCGACGCAGCTGCCCGGAAGCATGATCGCGAGGGCGTGCTCGCCGTGCTGCAGTGCGACGATGATTCCGGCCAGAATCGCGCCGATCACGAGGCCGAAGACGATGCCGGCCGGTGTGGATTGCACCTTTCGCGCGAACCAGCCGGCCGCGAATCCGGCGATCATCCCTTTGACCGTTGAACCGATGATGATGCCCACGATTCCAGCGCGCACTTCCGGCGTAAACCATGCGGTCGCGCCGTCGAGCGCACCGAGAACAGCACCGAGCAAGAGACCGAGTGTGATCTTGTTCATCACTTCACCTCCGTGAGGCCTATTCAACTTCGGCGCGAAATCCTTTAACGATGCGCAAACAAAAGGACGAGCACGCGCATGATGAGGTAAGCCGCGACAATCGCGATCAGCGCACGATTGCGGTCGAGCCAGCGAACCACCACGTCAAGAACGTTCTCCGGATATGCGACAACGGGATGTCCGTCGAGAAACCGTACAAGGTCGTCGGCTAGATCGCGCGCCGACGCGTAGCGATCAGCCGGCTCCGAAGCGATGGCTTTCGCGAGAATTGCGCGCAGCCGCCGCGGAATCGCTTCGCCGGTCGCGACGATCATCTGTTTCAGCATGGTGCCGAGCGAAAAAACGTCGGCCGCGGGCCCGGCGTGCTGCTCGGGCGCCATGTAACCTGGAGTTCCGGCAACGCCGACACCCCAATCCATCACGAGCACCTCGCCGAACGCTCCGATCATCACGTTCGACGGTTTCAAATCGCGGTGTGCGACGCCACGCGCATGCGCGAACGCGACAGGCTCGCAGATGCGAACGCAAAGACGAACGGCTTCGGCGATGGTCGTCGGCGGCGCTGCGTCGAGCGTCGCTCCACGCACCAGTTTCATCACGTAGAACGCACGTCCGTCAGCGAGTGTGCCAGCGTCGTGAATCGGAATGATTCCCGGGTGCTCGAGCCCCGCGATCAGATGCCCTTCGCCGCGGCTGGTCGCCGGCACGACCTTGACCGCCACGTGACGGTTCAACTCGCGGTCGATCGCTTCGTAGACGATGCCCATGCCGCCGCGCGCAATCTCGTCGACGATTTCGTATCGCGTTCCGGAAAAGTCCGGCCGTGTGGCAACGCTCTGCAAGTGACTGGCGACGTCGTCTGACAACCACGTCATAGGTCGATTCCGAACAGCGCCTTCACTTCATTGCGGAACTCGCCATCGGAGACCGTGACTTCGCGAACGAGCGCGATCGCAATTTCGCGGAACCGGCGCCGGGCGGCGGCCAACCGATTCGTCACCGTCACCTCGGTGACGCCATGTCTGGCCGCGAGCTGAGCATACGTAACGCCCGATTCCGGCGCGAGATCGTACGACTCGAAAATATCGAATGAAATCGGATCGAGAGCCTCGCGACACTTGTCGACAGCCATCGCCAGGAGGCTCTTCACCCACTGCCGCTCGAAATAATCCTCGGCATTCGCGTGCTCGCCGCTCTCGCGGCTCAACTCGACTTCGGCCTCAGCAAAATCGATGTGGGCCGTGGCTCCGCCCCGCTTGAGACGCGTCGCCTTCTTGTCGCGATTGGCGACGCTGCGATCGAACAGCAAGCGCAAGAACGTTCGGAATGACGCGCGTCGCGAATCGTAAGACTCGAGCGCTTTTCCCTCGAGCAGCTCGAGCATGAAAGACTGCGTCAGATCCTCGGCATCCAACGCAGTGCGACCGCGAATAATGCGCGCAAATTTGTACAGCGGCTTCCAGTAGATTCCGGCGAGCGTGTCAAAGGCGCGGGAACGCTCCGCCACATCCTCGCTGCGAAGCGCTTCAACGACGCTTCGCCGCGTGGTTGGGAAGAGCGAGCCCGGCATCAGTGAACGGATTCGGTCGGAGGTGGAGTCGGCTCAGCCGGTTCAGCGGCCGTCTCGTCGCCCTGTTCCTTCTCGACGAGTTTCACGGCAGCGACGACCCGATCGGTCTCTTCGACGTTGATGACCTTCACGCCCTGGGTGGAGCGGCCCATCGAACGCAGATCGCGAACGCGCGTGCGGATGATCATGCCCTGCTCGGTGATGAGCAGCAGCTGATCGTCATCGACGACGTGCGCGATCCCGGCGACCTTGCCATTCTTATCGGCCACCTTGATGTTGCGCACACCCATCCCGCCGCGATGCACGAGAGGATAAAGCGAGACCGGCGTGCGCTTGCCGAAACCGCGTTCGGTGACCGTGAGGATGTAGCCGCGACTGTCGGTCGCGATGATCTCGGCATCGCTCTCGACTTCCTCGCGCGTTTCGTCCGAACCGATGGCCTCGGTCGACGCCGGCAGCACGTCCATCTCGATGACGTAATCGCCCTCGCGCAGCGAAATACCTTTGACTCCCGATGCGCCGCGGCCCATCGGACGCACTTCGGATTCGTGAAAGCGAATTGCGCGTCCGCCGTGCGTGCCGATGAAGATGTCCGACTGCCCGTCGGAGAGGCGGGCGGCGTAGAGATCGTCGCCTTCGTTGATATCGATTGCGATGATTCCCGTTTGCCGGACATTCGAGAATGCCGAAAGCTCGGTCTTCTTGATCTTGCCGGCGCGCGTTGTCATCACGATGAACTTGCCTTCCGGGAAGTCGCGAACGGTCAACAGAGCGCGGACGCTCTCGCCCGCTTCAACGGACAGCAGATTGACGATCGCTTTTCCGCGCGCGTTCGATCCGACTTCAGGAATCGCATGGACCTTGAGCCAATACAGACGTCCTTTGTCGGTGAACACCAGGACGTAGGCGTGCGTCGATGCAACGAAGAGGTGCTCGACGATGTCCTCTTCTTTGGTGGCCATTCCGATGCGGCCTTTGCCGCCTCGACGCTGCTGCCGATAGAGCGACAGCGGGGAGCGTTTGATGTATCCGCCGCGCGACACGGTGATGACCATGTCCTCGTCGGCGATCATGTCTTCGATTGTGATCTCGTTCGCCTCGGCAACGATCTCGGTGCGGCGCTTGTCGCCGTACTGCTCTTTGATCTGACGGAGCTCATCGGAAATGATGCTGAGCACGAGCTGCTCGGATCCGAGGATCTCGCGGAGTTTCTTGATGGTGGCCAGGACTTCCTCGCGCTCCTCGCGGACCTTTCCCGCTTCGAGGCTGGTCAAACGCTGCAGCCGCATGTCGAGAATCGCCTGAGTCTGCGCGTCGCTGAGGCCGAACTCCGTCATCAAGGCCGCTTTGGCGTCAGGCGGAGTCTTGCTGCCGCGGATCAACGCGATCACGCGATCGATGTTGTCGAGCGCGATGACCAGGCCGGCCAGAATGTGTTCGCGCTCTTCGGCTTTCTTCAGATCGAAGCGCGTGCGGCGCACGACGATCTCCTTGCGATGCTCGACGAAGTGCCGGAGCATCGTCGGGAGATCCATGACCTCGGGCTTGTTGCTGACGATCGCCAGGAAAATGATTCCGAACGTCGTCTGCATCTGCGTGTTGCGATAGAGATTGTTGAGGACGATCTCCGGGACTTCGCCGCGTTTCAGCTCGATCACGATGCGGATACCTTCGCGATCCGACTCGTCGCGCAGATCGGCGATGCCGTCGAGCCGCTTCTCGCGGACCATCTCGGCGATCTTCTCGATCAGGCGGGCTTTGTTCGTCATGTACGGAATCTCCGTCACGACGATCTGCTGCTTGTCGCCCTTCTTCTGTGTCTCGATCACCGCACGTGCGCGCATCTGCACGATGCCGCGGCCGGTGGTATACGCCTGGTAGATGCCCTCGAGGCCGTGGATGAAGCCGGCGGTCGGAAAATCAGGGCCGGGAATGACCTTCATCAGCTCGGGCACGGTGGCCTTCGGCTTTTCGATCACCATCAGGCAGGCGTCGATGACTTCGCCGAGATTGTGTGGGGGAATGTTGGTGGCCATACCGACGGCGATGCCGGAGGAGCCGTTGACGAGGAGATTCGGGAACTTCGCGGGGAGAACCGACGGTTCGCGCTCGGTGCCGTCGTAGTTCGGCACCCAGTCGACAGTTTCCTTGTCGATGTCATCGCGCATCAGCTCTTCGGCCAGGCGAGTCAGTCGGACTTCGGTGTAGCGCATGGCCGCCGGGTTGTCGCCGTCGAGCGAGCCGAAGTTGCCCTGCCCATCGACGAGCTCGTAGCGCATCGAGAAGCTCTGCGCCATGCGGACGACGGCGTCGTAGATCGCGCTGTCGCCGTGCGGATGGTATTTGCCCATCACGTCGCCGACGATGCGTGCCGATTTCTTGTAAGCGCGGCCGGCGGTGTTGCCCTGCTCGTACATCCCGTAAAGGATGCGTCGGTGAACGGGCTTCAGGCCGTCGCGAACATCGGGGAGCGCGCGGCCGATGATGACCGACATCGCATAGTCGAGATACGACTTGCGCATCTCGTCTTCGATGTTGACCGGCAGGCGTTGATCGTTGAAATTATGGTAGTCGAATTCGGCCATGAATTATTAGGTGTATTAAATATCTAGGTTTCTTACGTCGAGAGCGTTTTTTTGGATGAATTCGCGTCGCGGGTCGACCTGATCGCCCATCAGCGTCGTGAAGAGGTATTCCGCTTCGACCCCGTCGGCGATCGTGACCTGCAGCAGGCGTCGCGTCTCAGGATTCATCGTGGTATCCCAAAGCTGCTCGGGATTCATTTCGCCGAGGCCTTTGTAGCGCTGGATGCTGAGTCCTTTTTCGGCGAGCTTGTAAACGTGGCCCAGCACATCGTCGACGCTCGTGAAGAGCGTCGTCTCGTCGCCGTGCCTGACCGAGTACGGCGGCAGACCGAATGCTGACAGCACTTCGTACGCCTTCGCCGTCTGACGAAATTCGTATTGCGACAACAGCTCGGTGTCCACCTTCGCCCTCTTTCCGGTCCCATTTCCGCCGACCGTGAACTGCAGGAATGGCGTCTCGGTGTCGAGGTCGTTGCCGAGCTGTACATGCTCGAAGCCTGCTTTCGTCAAGGCAACGCGAAGAGCTTCGAGTTTGTCGAGATCCGCCATCGCGGTCCGATCGGTGAAGCCTTCCGCAAACAGGACGTCGAGCGCCTCGCGCGGAAAGCCGCGCGCGTGGACCTTGCGGCCGTGGTTCTGGTACTCCTCCATCCGCTGCAGCATTGTGACGAGCGCCTCGCCTTTGACCGGCAGGCCGCCCTTCGGCGTGATCTCCACCGACTCCGCCACGCGGTTCAGCAGAAAGCGGGTCTTCTCGCCTTCGTCTTTGAGATACGTGTCTTTCTTGCCCTGCGAAATCTTGAACAACGGCGGCTGCGCGATGAACAGGTGTCCGCGCTCGATGGCTGCCTTCATCTGTCGATAGAAAAACGTGAGGATCAGCGTTCGGATGTGCGAACCGTCGACGTCGGCGTCCGTCATGATGATGATCTTGTGGTAGCGAAGCTTGCTGAGATCGAAGTCGTCGACGCCGATGCCTGTTCCGAGCGCCGTGATCATCAGGCGGATCTCCTCGGACGACAGCATTTTGTCGAGGCGGGCCTTCTCGACGTTGAGGATCTTGCCCTTCAGCGGCAGGATCGCCTGGAATCGCCGATCGCGGCCCTGCTTTGCGGAGCCGCCGGCCGAATCACCTTCGACGAGATAGATTTCGCAGAACTTTGGATCGCGTTCCTGGCAATCGGCGAGCTTTCCGGGAAGTGATGCCGAATCGAGTGCGCCTTTGCGCCGCGTAAGATCTCGCGCTTTCCGAGCTGCTTCACGTGCCCGCGCGGCTTCGACGATCTTGTCGACGATGCGACGGGCCTCGCGCGGGTTCTCCTCGAGATATTCGCCCAGGCGGGCGCCCAGCATCTGCTCGACCCACGTTTTCACGTGCGACGACACGAGCTTCTCTTTGGTCTGCGATGAGAATTTTGGATCGCGAATCTTTACAGAAATGACTGACGTTAATCCTTCACGAACGTCGTCGCCTTCGATCGTCAGCTTCGCTTTATCGAGAATGCCTTCGCGATTCGCGTAACGGACGATGGTGCGCGTCAGCGCCGCCTTGAAGCCGATGAGATGCGTTCCGCCGTCGGTGTTTTTGATCGTATTCGTGAAGGCGTACACGTTTTCGGTGTAGCCCTCGTTCCACTGCAGCGCGATCTCGACCGCCTCGCCGTCTTTTTCGTCGCGGACGAAGATCGGCTCCTCGTGGATCGGCGTCTTGTTCTTGTTGATGTCTTTGACGAACGAGACGATGCCGCCCTCGTATTTGAATTCGTGATGCTTCTCGCTGCGCTCATCGGTGATCTCGATGAACACTCCCGAATTGAGGAAGGCCAGCTCGCGCAGACGCTGCGAGAGCGTCTCGTAGTTCATCTCGCCGACGGAAAAAATCTCGGAGTCGGCTTTGAACGTGACGTTCGTGCCGCGCTTGGTGGTTTTTTCGCCGCGCTCGATCGTGCCCAGCGGCACCCCGCGCTCGTAGCGCTGCCGCCACACGAATCCATCGCGCTGAATCTCGAGCTCGAGCCACTCGGAGAGAAAGTTCACAACCGATACGCCGACGCCGTGCAAGCCGCCGGAGACCTTGTAGGAGTTGTTGTCGAACTTTCCGCCCGAGTGCAGCTCGGTCATGATGACTTCCGCCGCCGAGCGCCCCTCTTCCTTGTGGAGATCGACAGGAATGCCGCGGCCGTTGTCTTCAACCGTGACCGAATTGTCGGCGTGGATCGTGACCTTCACGCGATCCGCGAAGCCAGCCAGCGCCTCGTCAATCGCGTTATCGACGACTTCGTACACCATGTGATGCAGTCCGCTGAGGTCATCGGTATCGCCGATGTACATCCCCGGACGCTTGCGTACGGCGTCGAGTCCTTTTAGAACTTTAATGTCTTCTGCGGTGTAGTTTTCTGCCATCTATTCGCTTTCTAACGGCTCTGTCTGGCTGGCTGGACGCGGAAGGAATTTCGCGAAGGTTGCACCGCGAAACGTAACGCTGAATTGTACCGCGAAATTGCCTTTTTCTTGCGCCTTTAGTTGAAATCGCGGACGGTAGTAACTTGCCCGTTTTCAATTGTTAAGCGCCGGTGAACTCCGGTCTCTAACGCTGGTAGAAATCGCTCCTTGGCGGAGGTGGCAAAAACCTGGGTTTGGGGCGGCAATCGACTCAGCAATTTCTCCAGAATTTCATAGTCGAGCTCGGCGTCGATGTCATCGAGCAGAAAGATCGCCGGCTCGTCGAATTTCTCTCGAAAAAGCTCGAGTTTCGCGAATTTCAGGAAGAGCACGACCATCTTCTGCTCACCCGCCGAGGCGACTTCTGACGCGTTGCGGCCGTCGATCGTGAAATCGAGATTGTCGCGCTGAGGACCGGTCAGGCTCACCCGCGTTCGCAACTCTTCGCGGCGTAGAGATCGCAAATCGTCGACGCTGCTGGGTCTGTAATCGATGCGCAGGTTTCGCAGGTGATAGCTGTGTTCCGCGACAATCGAATCGAACTTGCGCGCGAGCAGCTCGGTGTATGCGCCCCGCACGCGTTGAATCGTCCCGCCGGCTTCTGTGAACTCGACGTCCCACGGGTCGAGCGCCGCGGCGGTCGCGTGTCCGCTCTGCAGCAGAGCGTTTCGCTGCTTGAGAATTCGGCCGTACCGATTCAGAGCTTCGAGATACGAAGGCTCGACGCTGGCAATTCCGCGGTCGAGAAATCGCCGGCGCTCTTCCGGCGCGCCGCGGATGATCTCCAGGCGCGCCGAGGAAAACGCGAAGACGCTCATGGCGGCGACGTAATTCGGAAGGGTGACGCGCTCTTCGTTGATCAGGAGAACGCGGCGCCGCTGCTCGCCGAGCTCGAGTCCGACCGAAATGGTTTTCTCGACTTCGAGACGGCGTAGCAAGCCTGCGACATAGACGCTCGTCTCGCCAAATCGGATGACGCTGGCGAGCCGCGGTGTACGAAAGGATTTCGTCGTGGCGAGAAAGTAGATCGCCTCGAGAAGGTTGGTCTTCCCCTGGCCATTGCGGCCGACAACGAGATTCGTCGCGGGATGAAAGTCGATCGGGGCGTCGGCGAGATTGCGGAAATTGCGAGCGGTGATCCGCGTCAGAATCACGCGAGACGCATCGGCATCACGACGTACAAATACTCGTAAGGCAGATCATCGCTGCTCGTCGACGGTTTGCCGATGCACTGGCTGTTCTCATCTTTCAGATCGAGGCTCACCTGCGGCGTATCGACCGCGCTGAGAAAATCGGTGACATAGGCCGCGTTCAGTCCGACGAAGAACGGATTGCCGGCGTAATCGATCGGCACCGTCTCGCGCGCATCGCCGAGCTCCGGATTCGTCGAGGAGACCGTGAGCTTGCCGGGTGCGAAGTCGAAACGGACGGCGCGGGTTCGCTCATTGGCGACGAGCGAGATGCGGCGAATGGTCGACAGCAGCCGCTCGCGATCTACCATCACATGACGATCGTTGTCGCGCGCGATCACTTCCATGTAATTCGGGAAGTTGACGTCGATCATGCGCGCGAGCAGCCGGCGATCGCCGGCGTCGAAGAAAAGATGGTTCTCCGAGACGCCGAATTTCACGGTTCCGTCTTCTCCCGCTTCGAGCCGAAGGATCTCTTCGAGCGCTTTTCGCGGAATCAGAATCGTGAGCTCATGACCTTTCTTCTTGCCGCCGTTGCCCTGCGGGAAATTGATGAGCGCCATGCGATGGCCGTCGGTCGCGACCATCTCCATCTTCGCCTGCTGCACTTTGAGAAGCGCGCCATTGAGCTGGAAACGCGTTTCCTCGTGCGTGATCGCAAACCGGACTTTCGCGACCATCGTTTTCAATTCGTCGAGTGGAATCGTGTAGGACTCCGTCGCCGTCACCGTCGGCAGAGTCGGATAATCCTCGGCCGGCAAGCCCAGGAGACGGAACTTCGCCGTCCCCGACTCGATCAGCATCTGATTGTTTTCCTGCATCTGGACGCGAACGTCATCGTCAGGAAGCGAGCGCACGACGTCGAAGAGCCGCTTGGCTTCGATCGTCACGCCGCCCGGCGTGGTCACCTTTGCGCCGCACGAGGTCAGGATCGTGACGTCGAGATCCGTCGCCGCAATCTGTAAGCGACCGTCGGCGGCCTTGAGCAAGACATTCGACAGAATTGGAATGGTCGAGCGTTTCTCCACCACGCCCTGGCAGAGCTGCAGCTCTTTTTGAAGATCGGCTTTGGCGACGGTCAGCTCCATGTCTCTATCCTTAGAAACCGAGTCTATCTAGTTTGTGGTGGTCGTAGTGGATCCGTGTGGAGATTTGCTGATTCTTCTGCAAAGGATTCAAAAGTATAGCAGTCATGGTCGGATGAGACTGTGAGTTTCGTTGTCGAAAAACAGCGGAGAAGATCCTGCGTTTTCCGCAGCTTCGATAGGACCACGTCGAATCGGAAGATTCTCCACAGATTTTCGTCTGCTCTTTCCGCAATCTGTCAACGAAATTGTTTGCCGAGCATTTCGATCGTGCGCGACAGATCGTTGTCGTCCTGCCGCATCTGATCGATCTTGTCGACGGAGTACATCACCGTCGAGTGGTGCTTGTCATTGAAAAGCCGTCCGATCTCCGGATACGAGAGATCCGTCAGCTCCTTGCAGATGTACATCGCGACCTGGCGCGGAAACGCGATCGTCCGCGCGTTCGATTTCGACTTCAGATCGGAAACTTTGAGACCGTAGTGCGCCGCGACCACCTTGATGATCTCGGGACCCGTGATCGGCTTGTTCTCTTTCGTCAGCAGGTCTTTGAGCGCTTCCTTTGCCAGGTCGATGCTCAGCCGGTTGCCCGTCAGCGACGCGAAGGCAGCCACGCGGTTGAGGTGACCTTCGAGCTCGCGGATGTTCGACCGCACGCGCTCGGCGATGAAGAGCGCTACTTCGTGCGGCAGATCGATTTTCTTATCCTCGGCTTTTTTGCGAAGGATGGCGACCTTGGTTTCGAGATCGGGCGGCTGAATGTCGGCGATCAGTCCCCATTCGAATCGCGATCGCAGTCGTTCCTCGAGCGTTGGGATGTCTTTCGGCTGCGCGTCGGAAGTGAAGACGATCTGCTTCTGCGCTTCGTAGAGCGCGTTGAACGTGTGGAAGAACTCTTCCTGCGTCCGTTCTTTGCCGGCCAGGAATTGGATGTCGTCGAGCAGGAGAGCATCGACGGTGCGATAGCGATCGCGGAACTGCTGCATCTTGTCGTAGCGGATCGACGTGATCAGCTCCGTCACGAACGAGTCGGCGGACATGTACGTCACTTTGAGCCGCGGATTCATGTCGCGCATCTGCTGTCCGATCGCCTGGATCAGATGTGTCTTGCCGAGGCCGGCGCCGCCATAGATGAAAAGCGGGTTGAAGGAGCCGCTGGGGTTTTCGGCGATGGAGATCGACGCCGCGTATGCCAGCTGATTGGAGCTACCCACCACAAATGATGTGAATCGATACCGCGGGTTGAAGATCGAGGTCGGGATCGGGACTTCCGTCGCCGTGGGGATCGGAACGGCGGAGAGATCGACAGCCGTGCCGGCGTCTGGGATGAAGTGGAGATTGAGCCGGTCAGTTGCCACTTCCCCGAGGATGTTGCGTAGCTGCTGGCCGTAGCGTTGGTGGATGGCGTCCACAAAACGTTGGGAGGGAACGCTTACGTCTAGCGTGTCGCCTTTTTGGGCCAAAAAGCGGGTCGGAGCAAACCAGGTGACATACTCTGTCCTGTCAATATCTTGCTCCAGCCGATCGAGGACCTGCTTCCAAATGTTCATCGGGCGGGACGATCTAACCTTATGAAAATCCACAACTTTTCCACAGTTGTGGAAAACATTTGCCTGTGGAAAACGGGCGCGAGTCTAGCACAAAAAGAAAATATGCAACCTCGAAATGCGTCTCGCAATAGGGCGCGCATCGGAATAGCTCTCACCGGGCTCACGTTGAGCGGCATGCTTCGGCGGGACCTGTTTGACGCTGCCGCGAGTGGTCACTATACTCACCGCTTTCTTTTCAGAGGGTTAACTAAGAGATGAAGCGCACGTTCCAGCCGAATAATCGCCGCCGCAAGCGGACACACGGGTTTTTGGTCCGCATGCGACGCAAGGACGGTCAGGCGGTGCTGTCGCGCCGTCGCCGCAAGGGCCGCAAGCGTCTCGCTGTCTAGCGGCCAGCCGCGGTCCGAGGCTCTGCCAAAAGAGAAGAGGCTGGCGAAACGGCGCGAGTTTCTTCGCGTATATGAAACCGGCCGCAAGCTTTTTTCCCGGTACTGTGTGGTGTTCTTCGCCGCCAATGCACGGTCTTTTTCGCGCGTGGGCGTTACCGTCACGAAGAAATTAGGGAAGGCGAACGTCCGAAACCGACTGAAACGATGGACGCGGGAGATTTATCGCCGTCAGCGCGCTCCTCTCGAGTTGGATCGAAGCGCCTTGGATCTCGTCATCAACGTCAAGCCTAACGCCGCCGCGGCCGAGTTCCGCGATTACAGCAGCGATCTCGAGCGCGTGCTCGCGAAGATCGCCGCAGGAGGCGCGCGCTGAGGCGCCGCCGATGCGAGCGGTCGCCGTCGCAATTCTTCGCGGCTACAAGCGATTTCTTTCGCCGATTCTCCCGCCGATGTGCCGTTTCGAGCCGACATGCTCGGTCTATATGAGTGAAGCGATCGAGAAATACGGCGTTCTCCGCGGCGGGTGGTTAGGCGTGCTGCGGCTTTGCCGGTGTCACCCGCTGAATCCTGGAGGTTGGGATCCCATCCCCTGAAATGGAAAAAAGAATCTTCATCGCAGTCGTAGTCTCGATCGCCTTCCTCTGGCTGTGGGCGGCGGTCGCTCCGAAGGTATTTCCGAATCTCATCAAGCCGAAGACGACCGTCACGACGCCGAAACCCGCGACTGCAACGCAAACCGCAAACACAACCACGACAAGAACGACGACGCCCAACTCACCCGCTGCTGTTGCGCAGCGAACGCCCGCCGCGCCGCCCGTGCCGATCAAGCCGACCGCCGCGCAGTCGATGGAGTTCACGACGATCGACACGCCGGAGTACGTCGCGCGCTTTTCGAATCGAGGGGCGGTGCTCGTTTCTTTTCAACTGAGGAATTACAAGACGAAGGAGGGCGGCCCCGTCGAGCTGGTCAAGTCGCGCGATGCGTCGCGCACCGATTTTCCCTTCTCGATCGAAGCCCGCGACCCGTCGCTCGCGACGCGCTTGAACAGCGCGCTTTATTCGCTCAACAAACGCGATGAGCACGGCGGGACGATTCTCGAGTATCGATACGCCGCCGCGGATGGCATCGCCGCGACAAAGACCTTTCGCTTCACCGGCGAATACCTCTTCAACTTTTCCGTCGACGTCGCTCCGCCGATTCCGTATCGCGTTTCGATCGGACCCGGCATCCGGACGCTGGAGCCCGACGAGAAAGATAGTCAGTTCACGATCACCGGCAACGGTGTCGCGCAGATCAATGACGATCTGAAAATCATTCGGCGCGAAAAATCGGGCAACCTCACCACGTACGATTCCGCGCAGTTCGTCGGCGTCGAAGACAACTACTTCCTCGCGGTGTTGCGGCCGGAGAAGGCAAGCGGCGCGCTTCTTCGCGCGATCGATTTCGGCACCAGCAAAGACAAACGACGCGAGATCTACGCCGCCGTCAATGCCGCGCCGGATGGCATCGTCACCGGCGCAGCCTTCTTCGGACCGAAGGAGACGACGCTTCTCGATCGCTACGGTTTCGAGCGCACGCTGCAGTACGGCACGTTCGGCATCATCGCGCGCTTCTTCCTCATCGTCCTGAAGTGGCTCAACAAATACACGCACAACTACGGGTGGGCGATCGTCGTGCTCACCATCCTCATCAAGGTCGTGCTTTATCCGCTGCAGCACAAGTGGATGATGTCGATGAAGAAGCTGCAGAAAGTGCAGCCGAAGATGGAAGCCATCAAGGCCCGTTACCGCAAGCACAAGACCGATCCCGAGCAGCGGCAGAAGATGAATGCCGACATGATGAAGCTATACCAGCAGGAAGGCATCAATCCGGCCGGCGGATGTCTTCCGATGCTGATCCAGTTTCCGATCTTCGTAGGCTTCTATAATTTGCTGTCGCACGCCATCGAGTTGCGTGGCGCGCCATTCATTCTGTGGATTCACGACCTGTCGGCGAAAGATCCCACCTACGTGCTGCCGATCCTGATGACGGTCGCCATGTTCGTGCAGCAGTTCATCACGCCGACGACGGCCGATCCGGCGCAGCGGCGGATGTTCCTGATCATGCCGATTGTCTTCGGCTGGATTTTCAAGGAGTTTCCGAGCGGCCTGGTTCTGTACTGGCTCGTGCAGAACATCTTGACGATCGTGCAGCAGATGATCATGAATAGGTACTGGAAAGATCATCCTGCCGAGCTGCAGACCGCGTGACAAAAGGAACGACCATGGCGCAGCGATTCGAAGGAAAGAATCTGGAAGAGGCGCTCGACAACGCAGCGCAGATGTTCGGCGTGCAGCGCTTCCAGCTCACCTACCACGTCCTCCTCGAGAAGCGCGGATTCCTCGGCGGGATGAAGCGCGTGGTGATCGAAGCCGAGGTGAATACGGAAGCGCCGCAGGCGGTCGAGGTGCCGGCGGCCAGGCCGCAGGAACGTCCGCGGAGGGAACGCACGCAGGGAGGAGGCGGTCGTGGTCGCGATCGCGATCGGGGGGCGCAGCGTCGAGGCAATGAACCGCGCCGCGACCGGCCTCGCAGAAGTCCCGAGCGTCGCGATGGAGAAAACTTCGTTCCGGTCGAGATTCCTCCGCAGGGTCCGGAGTCTCCCAACGCTGAGATTGTCCGCGGATGGTGCGAGCGCGTCATTGCGCTTGCGCAGTTGAATCTCGAGTTGCGCACCGAAGAGAACGATGCGCAGGTGATCGTGCGTCTTTACGGACGCGATGCGAGTCGAGTGATCGAAGGACACGGTGAAGTCATCGACGCGCTGCAGGTCCTCGCGAACAAAGCGATGGTCGGACGCAAGATCGAGAAAGAGATCGAGGTCGACTGCCAGCAGTTCAAAGGCAAGCGCGTCGAAGAGCTGGAGCAGCAGGCGCGCGAAGTCGCCGATCGCGTACGGCGCGACCATCGCGAACAACTGCTGCCCGCGATGACGCCGATCGAACGTCGCATCGTGCATCTGGCGCTGCAGGACGATCAGGAAGTCGCGACCGTGTCACGCGGCGACGGCTTCTACAAACGCGTGGCGATCGTTCCCCGCTCCTCGCAGGAGCCGCAGGAGCAGACCACCGCCGGATCGTGAACGCGCCGGCGATCGATACGATCGTCGCGCCGGCAACTCCCATCGGCCGCAGCGCTCTGGCGATCGTCCGCATCGACGGACCGCTGAGCGCGGAGATCCTTTCCCGGCTTGCGTCGATCTCTCCCGAGCCTCGAGTCGCGACTCTGGCCCTTCTCCGCCACCATAGTCAACTACTTGACCAATGCATTGCGACGCGCTATGCCGCGCCGCATTCGTTTACAGGAAACGATCTGGTCGAGCTGACGTTGCATGGAAGTCCGGCTCTGGTCGAAGGCGTCATTCGCGCCTCGGTGGAGTTCGGTGCGCGGCTCGCGGAGCCTGGAGAATTCACCGAACGCGCGGTGCTGAACGGAAAACTCGATCTCGTGCAGGCGGAGTCGATCGCCGATGTGATCAACGCCCGCACCGCGTTGCAGGCCAATCTCTCGCTCGCAAATCTCGAAGGATCGCTGAGCCGGAAGGCGACCGCGATCCGCGACTCTCTGCTGCATGTGATCTCACGGCTGGAAGCGGCGCTTGACTTTTCGGAAGAGGGATATGAATTCATCCAGCGCAGCGACGCGCGATCGATCATCGAACATGCAATCGAAGATGCCGTGGTGTTGCTCGAAACGTATCGCCGCGGCCGCGCCACGCGCGAAGGTCTGACCGCTGTCATCCTCGGGCGGCCTAACGCCGGCAAGTCGACGCTGCTCAATCGCCTCGTCGGAACCGATCGCGCGATCGTGACGCCGATTCCTGGAACGACGCGCGACATCGTGCGCGAGACGATCGAGATTGGCGGACTGCCGGTGACGCTGGCCGACACGGCCGGTTTGCGCGAGAGCTCCGATGCGGTCGAGTCGATCGGAGTCGAGCGGGCGCGGCGGGCGGCGGAGGCGAGCGATGTCGTTCTCTATCTCGTCGATGCGGCCGAGGGGATCACGGATGAAGATCGCCGCGAGTTGGAACGCTTGCCGGATGCGTGGATCGTGTACAGCAAGATCGATCTCGCGCCGCCACCTCCCGGATCGATCGGCATGAGCGTGATGCACGAGCGCGGCATCGCTGAAGTGCTCGAGCGACTCGATCAATTCGTCCGGGAGCGTTTCGTGGCGGCCGAGGGAAGCCTCGTCAATGAGCGTCAACGGATGGCGGTGGCTGAATGCGCCGACGCGCTGAGCGCCGCGAAGGCATCGATCGACGCCGGACACGACGAGCAGATCATCGTCGTCGATCTCTATCGCGCGGCAACGGCGCTAGGATTGCTCACCGGTGCGATCACACGCGACGAGATCTTCGACGAGATCTTCTCAAAATTTTGTATCGGCAAATGATGTTCCACGTGGAACCATGACGCAGCAGTTCGATGTCATCGTGATCGGCGGCGGCCACGCGGGGGCCGAAGCGGCCCGCGTGTGTACGCGCGGCGGCGTGCGCGTTGCCATGATCACGATGCTGCGTGAGGCGATCGGCCGCATGTCTTGCAACCCTGCGATCGGCGGTCTCGCCAAAGGAAATCTCGTCAAGGAGATCGATGCCCTCGGCGGATTGATGGGCGAAGCAACCGATCGCGCCGCGATTCAGTACAAGGTACTGAATCGATCGAAGGGACCTGCGGTGCAGGGACCGCGCGCGCAGTGCGATCGGGATCTGTACGCGAAAGCGGTTCAGGACATTCTCGCCGCTGAGCCGAACCTCACCATCATCGAAGGTTCGGTAACGAGGCTGATGCCCGAGTCGGTTGTGCTGGCGGATGGGTCGACTCTTCGCGCGCGGGCGATCATCGTTACCACCGGAACTTTCCTTCGCGCGCTGATGCACTCCGGCGAAGTCAAAACCGTCGGCGGACGCTTCGGCGAGCCGTCAGCCGAAACACTCTCCGATTCACTCCGCGCACTCGGCCTGCGCCTCGGCAGGCTGAAGACCGGGACGCCGCCGCGAATCGCGAAGGATTCCGTCGATTTCTCAATGCTGGAGCCCGCGCCCGGCGACGACGTCCCCCGGCCGTTCTCGATCCTCACCGACCGCATCGCGCTCCCGCAGGTCCTCTGTCATCTCACTTACACGGGCGCTGCGTCGCATGACTTGATCCTCGCGAACCTGCACCGCGCGCCGATGTACTCAGGCCAGATCCACGCGACCGGTCCCCGCTATTGCCCATCCATAGAAGACAAAGTCGTCCGTTTCGCAGACAAGCCGCGCCATCAGGTATTCGTGGAGCCGGAAGGCCTAATGCATCCGTGGCTCTATCTCAATGGAATCTCGACATCGTTGCCGCCGGACGTGCAGGACGGCGTCGTCCACTCGCTGCCTGGTTTTGAAAACGCGGTGATCGCGCGCTACGGATACGCAGTCGAGTACGACTTCGTCAATCCGCAGCAGCTCGAGCCGACACTCCAGGTCCGCGGCGTGGCGGGACTCTTTCTCGCCGGCCAGATCAACGGAACGTCGGGATACGAAGAGGCTGCCGCGCAGGGTCTGATGGCCGGAATCAACGCGCTGCAGCACGTGCGTGGCGGCCAGGCTGCGATTCTGCGCCGCGATCAGGCATACAGCGGCGTCATGATCGACGACCTCGTCACGCTGGGCACTGAAGAGCCGTATCGGATGTTCACGTCACGCGCTGAGCATCGGCTGCTCCTTGGCTGCGACTCGGTTTACGAACGTTTGTCGCCGATCGCCGACGGACTCGGGATCCTCGATGACGAACGGAAGCGGCGCATCGCCGCGCGCGTCTCGCGAATGTCGGCAGCGAAGGCGCTCGCGCAGCGGACGTCACTCGCGCAGTCGATGCGGCGGCAGGACTTCGATATCGCTATTCACGTCGACAAATTCGCCGAGCTGGCCGCGTTGACCGGGGAGGAGCGGGAGGGGGTCGTGAGTCAGCTTCGCTACGCCGGTTATATCGAACGCCAGGAGCGCGAGGCGGCGCGCATTGCGCACGACGAAGGCATGCGGATTCCGAGGGAAATGTCGTTTTCGCTGCCTGGGCTGTCGCGGGAAATGGTTGAGAAGCTCAGCTTTGTGCGGCCTGTTTCGCTGGGGCAGGCGAGCCGGATCTCGGGTGTCACGCCGGCAGCGATCTCCATTCTCCGCATGCACTTGCGCCGCGCTTCATGACCGACGATCGCCTCGAGCTCTACCGGCGGGAGCTCCTCGCCTGGAACGAGAAGATCAACTTGATCGGGCCGGAGGCGAAGGCCAATATTGAAGAACACATCGCGGAAGCGCTCGAAGGGGCGGCGATCCTCGAGCCGCAGCGAGACGTGCTCGACTTCGGGAGTGGCGGGGGTTTCCCGGGTATCCCGATGGCCATCGTGAGCCCTTCAGCACGCTTTCATCTCGTCGAATCTGACAAGAAAAAGTGGGCCTTCCTGAAACACGTCGTACGTGAATGTCGATTGAACTCCGTAGTTTACGGTGATAGGCTCACCAGCGTTCTGACGCAATTCTCCCCCGAGCTCCGGTTTTCCCTCGTGACTTCGCGCGCGGTCGGCAGCCCCCAAGCATGGCTGCCTGCACTCGCGCCGTTCATGGAGGTGGGTGGCCGGGCGGCCTTGTTTCAAGCGGCTGCCGATGCCGTCGAAATTGCGCATTTTCGAGCGGGTGAAGCGCACAAACTCCGTCGCGGGTACCTCGTGATGTTCCACGTGGAACAGGCATGACCCGCGTCGTCGCGCTTGCCAATCAAAAGGGCGGCGTCGGCAAGACGACCACCGCCATCAACCTCGGCGCTTCTCTTGCCGCCTGTGAGCGGAAAGTGCTGCTGATCGATCTCGACCCGCAGGCAAACGCGACATCAGGGCTGGGACTATCGAAGAATGAGCCGGATTCGATCTATCCCGTCCTGCTCGACGGCCTTCCGCTCGCCAGCATTGTCCGGGCAACCGAACTGCCGGCGCTGAAGGTCGCTCCATCCTCTGTAGACCTCGTGGGCGCCGAGCTGGAACTGGGAGTCGCCGAATCGCGCGAGTTCCGCCTCAAGAACGCGATTGCCGAGCTCGCCGGCGATTTTGACTACATCCTCATCGATTCGCCTCCGTCGCTGGGCCTGCTGACAATCAACGGGCTCACGGCTGCCGATTCTGTCCTCGTTCCCATGCAGTGTGAGTACTTTGCGATGGAGGGCGTCTCGCAGCTCCTCAATACCGTGGAGCGCGTCCGCGAGTCGCTCAATCCGGATCTCGAGATTGAAGGCATCGCGCTCACGATGTACGACGACCGCGTGAATCTCGCGAAGCAGGTGGCCCAGGAAGTCCGCAATCACTTCGGCGACAAGGTCTATCGCACCCTCATCCCACGCAATGTTCGCCTCGGCGAAGCGCCGTCGTTCGGCAAACCGATTATCCTGTACGACATCCGTTCGCGCGGGAGCGAGGCCTACGTCAGCCTCGCGAAGGAATTCATCCAGCGCGCGGAAAATGTCATTGCATGAACCAGAAAAAGGCACTCGGTCGCGGGCTCAGCGCGCTCATTCCACAAAAGAGCGACGCGATCTCCGCGGGCTCGCTTGCGCAGATCCCGCTCGATCGCATCGCGATCAATCCCTATCAGCCGCGAAAAGAATTCGACGAAAAAGCGATCGACGAATTGACCCGCAGCGTTCGCGAGCACGGCATCGTGCAGCCGATCGTCGTCACGCGTACGAGCGACAACCGCTACCGGTTGATCGCCGGTGAGCGTCGCTTCCGGGCTGCGCAAAGGGCCGGGCTTCAGCACGTTCCAGCTGTAATTAAGGATCTCCTGCAAGAAAGCGATGCTCTGCAGATCGCCTTGATCGAGAACATTCAGCGTGAAGACCTCAACCCGATGGAAGAAGCCAATGCCTACCATCAGCTTCACGACGATTTCGGCCTGACGCAGGAAGAGATTTCGAAGCGGGTAGGCAAAGAACGCTCGACCGTCGCGAATTTCCTGAGGTTGCTGAAGCTGCCGGATCCGGTAAAAAGGCTTCTCGCAACCGGCGAGCTCTCGATGGGTCACGCCCGTGCGCTGTTGTCGCTGGATTCCGCGAAGAAGCAGCAGCAACTCGCCGATCGCATCGTCACCCGCAGTCTGAATGTGCGGCAGACGGAGGTTCTCGCCTCAGGCGCGCCGCGCAAGAAGGCGAAGCGCGAGAAGCCGAAAGACGTCTTTACTCGTGATGCCGAAGAAAAACTAACGAAGATGCTTCGAACGAAAGTGGACATCGACCGCCGCCGGCGTGGCGGGGTGATTCACATTCGCTTCGCAAGCGAGGATGATCTGATGCGTATCTTTGATGATTTGACGGGGAGGCGACGATGAAAAGCAAAAGCACCGGTGAGCTCAATGGGTTTCTCGACAGCGGCGCGTCATTCAAAGGCGAGCTGGAATTTGAAGACACGATGCGCATTGACGGCCGTTTCAACGGCAAGATCGTTTCGAAAAATGAATTGATCGTCGGCGAGAGCGCCACCATTGAAGGCGACATTCACGTCGGACGCATCGCCATCAGCGGGACCGTCATCGGAAAAATCGTCGCCGCGCAGCGCGTCGAGATCCACCGCAACGGCAAGGTCTACAGCGACGTCGACACGCCAGCCCTGGTGATCGAGGAAGGCGCGATCTTTCAAGGCAATTGCGTGATGGGCGACCGCAAAGGCGGAAACGTCACGAACATCGCTGCGAAGGCCTAGCTACTTGATCGGCAGTTGAAACCAGGTGGGGCACAGGATCCAGGCCCCCCACACTGCGGCGGCAATCCCCGCAAGCCAGAGAAACACGACCGCGATACGTTCGCCGACCGGAACCACTGCTTTCTCCAATACGAAAGTTCCCGCGGCGTAATCGCCGAGCCGTCGCCGCCCGCGCGAAAAAAGTGCGACGACAAATCCGATCACGTAAAAAGGAAGTGCGTCGAGCAGACGAAACGCGTTGCGAATCGCCGATGATCCGAGCCCCGGTTTGGATCCATCCTGCTGCCTGACATGGACGCCGATGATCGCTTTTCCCATCGTGGCGCCGAATGCGCCTTCCTGAAGCCAGTAGTAGATGAACGCGATCACCAGCACCGCACCTGCGCTGGCAGCAGCCAGCGTCAACACCGCTTGACCTTCGACGATGCGCGGCCAACGTGAAAAAACGGCGGCGGCAATCACCAGCACGATTGCGCTGATGAACATCGTGTCGAGAATCAGCGCGATGAGGCGGTCGCCGAGGCGCGCGATGATCGGACCCGATGACGCTGCGGCCGCAGCGCGAGCGGCTGCGGTTTTCGGACGGCTGGATTGAGGGGAGAGATCGACGAGGAGCGAGGAAGGCAGCGATTTGCCGCAGACAAAGCATTCCACCTTGTCATCATCATTCTTCACGCCGCAGGCGGGGCAATACATGCGTTCTCGCTCGGTAAAGGACGGATATTATGGCCCGACCTCAACCGAAAATGTGAATCGGATCACATCCATCCGCGCATGCGCGCGATGAGGACGATCGCTTCGGGAATCGTGTACTGGTCGTCAGGTCCGAGCGCATCCTCCCATTGCAGATCCCAGGCGGCCGACATTCGCGCGCCGTCATCGGCCTCTTTGAAATTGAGATCGCAGACGTCGCCGAGGTAGCGGTCGCGATCGCGTAGCGGGAGGCCGAAGGTGCGGCATACGAGCGGCCGGTGTTCGTAGAGCATGCATTCGCCGGCGTCGTTGAGACCGGGACACGCTGTCGACGCTGTGCGATCGAAGAATTCTTTCTTCTCGATTGGCGAGCACTCGCGCAAGTTGGGATGCTCTGTGGTGGCGACGATCTCTAGAGCTTTTCGAACGATCCGTCGCCGTCGCATCGGATGCACCTCGCTCAGCCCTTCAGCGAGGATCGGAATATCGCCGGGGCCGATCTCGAACAATCCGTAGCAGCAGAACGAGCATCCGCGGCCGCACTGCAGATGCTGCGATTGCGATGCGCTCACCGACCTGAAGAACGCGTCGGCTCTGTCGAGGATGTTCTTGTACGACATCTTTGCCTTATGGTATACAGCGGCGGCCTCGGGAAAGGGCGCTGCTGTCGGCCTGCCGCTGCGTTCCCCGGTCCAAAAAGCTTATGCAAATCAACCTGATGCCCGACCTTTCTCTGCTCGCAGTGATGGTCATCTTCGTCCTCGAGTACATCATCGTGAGCCGGTATTTTCTGGGGCCCATCAATGACGTCCTCGAGTCGCGCGAGGCAGAGGCAAGATCGGCTCAGGAAATTTACGAGCAGTCTCTCGGCCGTTTCAACGAGGAAACCGATCGCATCGAGCAAAGAATCCACGAGGCCAAGCGCGATGCCGCCCAGCTGCGTGAGAAATTTCGCGCCGATGCCGGCGCACATCGCGCCTCGCTCGTCGAGCGGACCACCAATGACGGACAAAAGCTCGTCGCGGAAGCGGACAAGCGGCTGAGCCGCGACGTCAAAGAAGCGCGGGAGAAAATCGTACACGACGCCGAATCGCTCGCGCGCCTGGCCGCCGAACGCATCCTCGGGAGGCCCTTGTGAGGACGGCTTCTGTCGCGCTGTCGATTGTTTTCTGCGCGGCCTTCGCGCTGGCACAGCCGCAGCCGCCGAACGCCGTTGCGCATGGATCCGAAAAAGTGGCCGCCGAAACGGCGCATCCGGAAGAGCACGCCGGCGAACACGAAAATACGAAGTTCCTCGGCCTTCCGTCGTGGTTGTGGAAGCTCGTCAATATGGTCGCGTTTTTCGGCGTGCTCGGATACTTCATCGGCAAACCGATCAAGCGCGGGCTTGCCGGACGCCACGAACAAATCCAGCGCGACGCGCAGGAGTCGCGCGAGCGTCGTGCGAAGGCCGATCAGATGGCCGCCGACATCCAGGCGCGCCTTTCACAGCTCGAAAATGAAGTGCGACAGATTCTGCAGCGTGCTCAGGCTGAAGGGGAGCGTCAGAAGCAGGAGATGATCGCGGCGGCTGAAGCGGAAGCGCAGAAGATTCTCGCCAGCGCGCGCGGCGAAGTCGACAATCGCCTCAAGCACGCGCGTCACGAGCTCACCGAATACGCGGGCCAGCTCGCCAGCGAGCGCGCCGAACAGATCCTGCGCGAAAAGACGACCGATGCGGATCGTCAGAAACTTTTCCGCGAAAGCCTCAAACAGGTTGAAGAGGTGCAGTCGTGATCCGCCGCTTCGCGAGACCGTACGCACGCGCCATCATGGACGTCGTCGGATCGGCGGACAAAGCCACCGCGCTGCGCAGTGAGTTGACGCGCTTCGACGAGGCGCGCAAATCTTCGCCCGAACTGCAGGAGCTATACGCAAATCCCGGAATCGAATTCGCGCACAAGGCGAAGGTCACACAGACGATGGCGCAGCGCCTCGGCCTTTCCGAGATGGCGGTCAAAGTTCTCGACGTGCTGACGCGCAATCGCCGGATGAACGGTCTCACGTCCGTCATCGAAGCGCTGGCGGAGATGATTCGCACCGCGACCGACACCGTGGCTGCCGACGTTCGCTCGGCCAAGCCACTCAACGATCAGGAGCAGGCCGACCTTCGCCGCACGCTCGAGAAGAGAGCCGGCCGCAAAGTCGAATTGACGATCACGACCGATCCAGAGCTGATCGGCGGGCTGATTGCGAAGATCGGCAGTAAAGTCTACGACGCCTCGGTGTCAGGAAAGCTCGATAAATTTCGTGAGTCATTAGGATAACTGATTATGGCGACTGATTTGAAGGCCGAAGAAATCACCGAGATTATTCGTCAGCAATTAAGCGGCATCGGCAAAGGCATCGATGTCGCGGAGGTCGGGACTGTGGTCTCGGTCGGCGATGGCATCGCGCGCGTTTACGGACTCGATCGCGTGATGGCGGGCGAGCTCGTGCAGTTTCCGCACGACGTCGTCGGCCTGGCGCTCAATCTCGAAGAAGACAACGTCGGCGTCGTCCTTCTCGGCGACGCGGCCGCGATCAAGGAAGGCGACGAAGTGCGCCGCACCGGCAAGATCATGTCGGTGCCTGTCGGTCCGGCGATGGTCGGCCGAGTCGTCAATCCGCTCGGCGTACCGATCGACGGCAAGGGCCCGATTCAGACGTCAGAGTTTTACGGGATCGAGCGCATCGCGCCGGGCGTCGTCGATCGCAAGCCCGTGAAAGAGCCACTGCAGACCGGACTGAAAGCGATCGACGCGATGATTCCGATCGGGCGCGGACAGCGCGAGCTGATCATCGGCGACCGCCAGACCGGAAAGACGGCCATCGCGGTGGATACGATCATCAATCAGAAGGGGCAGGGCGTCATCTGCATCTACGTCGCGATTGGCCAGAAAAAGTCCACAGTCGCGCAGGTCGTGAAGACGCTCGAGAACTACGGCGCGATGGAGCACACCATCGTCGTCAGCGCGTCGGCGTCCGAGCCCGCGCCGCTGCAGTACCTCGCGCCGTATGGCGGCTGTGCGATGGGCGAGTACTTCCTCTACAACAAGCAGCACGCGCTCTGCATCTACGACGATCTTTCCAAGCACGCGCAGGCGTACCGCGAGATCTCGCTGCTGCTCCGCCGCCCGCCCGGCCGCGAGGCCTACCCCGGCGACGTCTTCTATCTCCACTCTCGACTTCTCGAGCGCGCCGCGAAACTGAATGATGAAAAAGGTGGCGGCTCGCTGACCGCGCTTCCGGTGATCGAAACGCAGGCCGGCGACGTGTCGGCCTACATTCCGACGAACGTCATCTCAATCACCGACGGCCAGATCTACCTCGAGACCGATCTCTTCCACTCCGGCGTCCGTCCGGCGGTCAACGTCGGCATCTCCGTTTCGCGCGTTGGTGGATCGGCGCAGATTCGAGCGATGCGCGCCATCGCCGGAACTCTGCGTCTCGATCTCGCGCAATATCGCGAGCTGGCTGCGTTCGCGCAGTTCGGTTCCGACCTCGACAAAGTCACGCAGTCGCAGCTCAATCGCGGCCGCCGGCTCGTCGAGATCCTCAAACAGGGCCAGTACTCGCCGATGCGAATCGGCCTGCAGGTCATGTCGGTGTTCGCCGGCACGCAGGGGTTCCTCGACAATCTGCAGATCGACGCCATCCGCGAATTCGAAGCGGCGATGCATCAGTGGCTCCTGGACAACCGCGCCGATCTGATTGAGCGCATCGAAAAGGCGTCGAAGTTCGATGACGCGCTGTCGAATGACATGAAGAGCGCGATCACCGAATTCAAGAACGACTACGTCAAGGATCGATCGGACGTCGTCGCCGCGTAAATGGCCAACACGATCGACATCCGCCGCCGGATCCGCAGCGTCAAAAACACGCAGCAGATCACGAAGGCCATGAAGATGGTCGCGGCAGCCAAGCTGCGCCGCGCGCAGGAGCGGATGTTCGCCGCTCGCCCGTATGCGGCCGCGCTTCGCCAGGTTCTGTCGTCGGTGGCGACGCGGGTCGAAGAGCTCGAGCATCCGCTGCTGCGCACGCACGAGCAGGAGAACAACGTGCTGCTGGTGGTCGTCACTGGCGACAAAGGTCTGGCGGGCGCGTTCAATTCGAATGTCATTCGCGCCGCGACGAATGCGCTGCGCGAGCACAAGTGGCAGTCGGTGCAGATCGTGCCGATCGGAAGAAAAGCGAACGACTTTTTCAAGCGGCGCACGTTTCCGATTCGCCGCGAGGCGGTTCAGACGATTCAAGCGCTCTCGCTGAAGACAGCGCAAGACATCGCAAAAACGCTGATCGAGGACTTCATCACGGAGAAAGTCGACGCGGTTTATGTTGCGTACAACGAATTCAAATCAATCATCGCGCAGCGCATCGTCGTCGAGCGGATCCTTCCGATCGAGCGAGCGTGGGACGAAGTCGGAACGGAAGTCGATTACCTGTACGAACCGGGGCCGGAGCAGATTCTGAACGAGCTCCTGCCGAAGCACATCGAGTTTCAGCTTTATCGCATCCTGCTGGAATCGGCGGCCGCGGAGCAGGGCGCTCGCATGACCGCCATGGAAGCGGCAACGAAAAATGCGGCCGACATGATCGCGCACCTGACACTGACCTATAACCGCATCCGGCAGGCGTCGATCACGAAAGAAATCATTGAAATCGTCAGCGGAGCAGCAGCGCAAGAGGGTTAGCCGTTAGCCGTTAGCTGTTGGCCGAGTAGAACGGCGAACGGCTAACGGCCAACGGCAAACGGCCAACGGCCAACGGCTAACGGCAAACGGCCAACGGCCAACGGCTAACGGCCAACGGAGAAACCATGGCAGAAAAGAAAAATGGCAGAGTGATCCAGGTGATCGGCCCGGCGGTCGACATCGAATTCGAGGAAGGACATCTTCCTTCGATTTACAACGCGATTCGCATCGTGGACAACGGCGAGCTCGGAAAAGTCCCCATCGACGTCATCGCGGAAGTGGCGAATCACATCGGCGAGAATCAGGTGCGTTGCATCGCGATGAAGCCGACCGACGGCATGGTTCGCGGCATGAAAGCCATCGATACCGGCGCCGCCATCTCCGTCCCGGTCGGCGAGCAAACCCTCGGCCGCATCATGAACGTTCTCGGAGAGCCGGTCGACAACAAGGGTCCCATCAATTCGAAGGAACGCTGGCCGATCCATCGGGATCCCCCGAAGTTCGATGAGCAATCGACAAACATCGAGATGTTCGAGACAGGAATCAAAGTCATCGACCTACTCGAGCCGTACACCAAGGGCGGCAAGACGGGATTGTTCGGCGGTGCTGGCGTCGGCAAGACGGTTCTGATTCAGGAGCTGATCAACAACGTTGCCAAGGCGCACGGCGGCTACTCGGTTTTCGCGGGCGTGGGCGAGCGCACCCGCGAAGGCAACGACCTCTGGCTGGAATTCGCGGAGAGCGGCGTCATCGTGCCCGGCGATCCGTCGAAGTCGAAGGCCGCGCTGATTTACGGCCAGATGACCGAGCCGCCCGGCGCCCGCCTTCGCGTCGGCCTCACGGGCCTCACGGTTGCCGAGTACTTCCGCGACGCCGAAGGGCGCGACGTGCTCCTCTTCATCGACAACATCTTCCGTTTCACACAGGCGGGCTCGGAGGTTTCGGCGCTGTTAGGCCGAATGCCGAGCGCGGTCGGATATCAGCCGAACCTGGCAACCGAGATGGGAGAGCTGCAGGAGCGGATCACATCGACGAAACGCGGATCGATCACCTCGGTGCAGGCGATTTACGTTCCTGCCGACGACCTCACCGATCCGGCGCCGGCAACTGCATTCGCGCATCTCGACGCCACGACGGTGCTCTCGCGTCAGATCGCGGAGCTCGGTATTTATCCGTCCGTCGATCCGCTGGCGTCAACCTCACGCATTCTCGACCCGCGCATCGTCGGCGACGATCATTACAACGCTGCCCGCGCGGTGCAGGCGGTCCTCCAGAAATACCGCGACCTCCAGGACATCATCGCGATCCTCGGCATCGACGAGCTTTCGGAAGAAGACAGAATCGTCGTCGGACGCGCGCGCAGAATCCAGCGTTTTCTGTCGCAGCCGTTCTTCGTGGCGCAGCAGTTCACCGGCCTGGAAGGGAAATACGTCAAGGTTGCCGACACGATCCGCGGGTTCAAGGAAATCGTCGAAGGAAAGCACGACGAGCTGCCCGAGCAGGCGTTCTTCAACGTCGGAACGATCGAAGAAGCGGTCGCGAAAGCCGAGCAGATTCAGAAGCAGGCGGCGTAATCGATGGCCGATCTCCCGACCCAGTTCCACCTGACGGTCGTCACGCGCGAGCGCAAGATCATCGAGACCGATGCAGTGGAGCTCGTGTTGCCGGCGTACGACGGCGAGATCGGCGTGCTGCCCGGGCACACGCCGCTGCTCGCGCTGCTGAAGGTCGGCATCATGCGCTATCGCACGAACGGCGAGTCGCACAGTCTCGTGATCTCGTGGGGCTTCGTCGAAGTGTTGCCGGAGCGCGTGACCGTGATGGCCGAGACTGCGAGGCTGCCACAGGAGATTGATGCCGCGGCCGCTCAATCTGACCTCGCGAAGTACGAGAAAGAGCTCGCCGATCTGTCATCGCACGACCCCGAATTCGCGATCGTCGAAGGAAAACTCGAAGAATCGGTCGCGATGATCAATCTGCACCGTGGTATGTAACCGCGCATGGAAACGTGGCTCGAGGCCTTCGCGCGCACTAACTTCCTTCGCAGCTCCGACACCGCGCACGACCTCAAGACGCCGCTCAACGTCGCCGTCCTGAACCTCGAGCTCCTGCGCATGCGCATCGCCAAGCTCAGCGAGGCCAGCACCGACGAAAAAGTCGCCGCTTACGTTTCCGCGATCGAGGTCGAGCTTCGCCGGATGGCGCGGATCTTCGATGCCTTTTTCCTTCTGTCGACTCCGCCGAAAAATGAAGAGGAGCCGACGCTGGTCGACATCGCCGAAATCTGTCCGGACGTCATGGCAGAGTTCGACCTCAAACTTCGAGGACCGGCGAGGATTCGCGCGCACGAGTCCAGAATTCGCCAGGCGTTCACACTGTTCATTGAAGGTGCATCCAAGATCCTCAATCCGGAAGGACGAAAGGCCTCAGCGGAATGCGCCGAAAAATGGCTGCGCATTTCGGTCAGTGGGCAGCCCGTTTCTGAAGACTTCGAATTGGACAAGATTTTTAAGTTCTATTACACGGATCCCACAGGAAATCCTGATCTTTCGCTGGCCTCCGCGCGTCTGATTGTCGAGACTTACGGCGGAGAGCTGAACGCTGTACAGGAACGTGATAAGGTGATTCTGCGGCTTTCGCTTCCTCTAGGTGACGAATGAAACGCGTGCTGGTTGTTGACGATGATCGCGCCACGAGCGCGGGCATGGCCGACGTCGTGGAGGAGTGGGGCTACGAGGTCGAAGTTGCCGACACCGTGAAAGCGGGCTGGGCATCGATCTCGAGGCTCGTTCCGGACGTCGCGATCGTGGACCTGAAGCTTCCCGATGGCACCGGTCTCGATCTCCTCCACAGAATCAAGGAAACCTATCCCGATGTCTCGGTGATCATCCTCACCGGACACGCCACCGTCGATTCGGCAGTCAAAGCGCTGAAGGTCGGCGCCGAAGACTACGTGACCAAGCCGGTCGACCTGCCTCGCCTGCAAGTCATCCTGAAGACCATCGAAGACAAACAGATGATGAAGCAGGAGATCCTCGAGCTCCGCCGTCAGCTGCAGAAGATGGGCGCCCTCGGGCATCTGGTCGGGAAGTCGCCGAGGATGCAGAGGTTGTTTGAAGAGATCGAGATGGTGGCGAATACCGACGCCAACGTCTTCATCGTCGGCGAGTCGGGTTCGGGAAAAGAAGTCGTCGCGAACACGATTCACTCGCTGTCGCGCCGCCGCATGAAACCGTTCATCGCGTTCAACTGCGGCGCGATCTCGCCGACGCTGATCGAATCGGAGATCTTCGGCCACGAAAAGGGAGCGTTCACCAACGCCATCAAGCGGCGTGAAGGCTACTTCGAGATGGCGAAGGGCGGCACGGTGTTTCTCGACGAAATCACCGAAATGCCGATCGAGCTGCAGGTGAAATTGCTTCGCGTTCTGGAAGAGGGAAAGTTCCGGCGCGTCGGCGGCAACGAAGAGATCAACATCGATGCGCGCATCATCGCGGCCTCGAATCGCGATCCGCAGAAGGCGATCGCCGACGGAAAACTGCGCGAAGATCTCTACTACCGGCTGAATGTTTTCCCGATCGAAGTGCCGCCTCTGCGCGAGCGCCTGGAAGACATCCCGCTCTTCTCGCACTTCTTCCTCCAGAAGTTGAACGAGACGGAGGAGAAGAAAGTCGAGAACATCGAGCCCGACTTCATCGAGGCGCTGCAGCAGTACGAATGGCCGGGCAACGTCCGCGAGCTTCGCAATGTCATCAACCGCGCTTTCATCATGGCGCGTACGGACTCGCTGACCGTCGAGTGTCTGCCGGACAAGCTGCTGGGTGCCCGCCGCCGCCGGAACAAGAACGCCGTCACGATCCCGCTCGGTCAGCCGATGGAAGAAGTCGAGAGGCTGGTCATCGAAGAGACGCTGCACATGACCGACGGAGACCGCCGGAAGACCGCCGAAATCCTTGGTATCTCCTACAAAACACTGTACAACAAGACCAAGAAGTACAAAGCCGCCGGCGGCGCCGACGAGGACGACGAAGAGTAGCGCCTACGCGCGCGCGTGATGCGCGCGCGAGGAATTTCGCGATTCACCGGCTCGGTTCCGGCGCTGCAGCACAATGGCCAAAAACCTCGTCATCGTCGAATCACCCGCAAAAGCGAAGACGATCAATAAGTTCATCGGGAAGGACTACATCGTCAAGGCGTCGGTCGGCCACGTCCGCGATCTTCCCAAGAGCGAGCTGGGTGTCGACGAAGAAACCTTCGAGCCGACCTATGAAGTGCTCGAAGGAAAAGAGAAAGTCGTCAGCGAGCTCAAAGCCGCCGCCAAGAAGGCCGATCACATCTACATCGCTTCCGACCCCGATCGCGAGGGAGAAGCCATAGGCTGGCACGTCATGACCCTCCTCGGCGGCGACTCCAGGAAGGTCCGCCGCATTCTCTTCCACGAAATCACGAAGAACGCGGTTAAAAAAGCGATCGAGCATCCGATCGACATCGACATGAACAAAGTGAACGCGCAGCAGGCACGGCGCGTTCTCGATCGCCTCGTCGGCTACAAACTCTCGCCGTTGCTGTGGGACAAAGTGCGGCGCGGCTTGAGTGCCGGGCGCGTGCAGTCGGTGGCGATGAAGATGATCGTCGACCGCGAGGAAGCGATCAAAGCGTTCCTCCCCGTCGAGTACTGGACGTTCGGCGCGAAGCTGGAAGCCGGCAATCCTCCGCCGTTCATCGCGAAGCTGACCAGGATCGAAGACAAAAAGGCCGAGGTCGCGAACGAGCAGGATGCGCGAACGATCGAGACGGCGCTCAAGGGCGGCGCGTTCGTCGTCGACACCGTCACGCGAAAAGAGAAGAAGCGCACTGCCGCGCCGCCGTTCATCACGTCGACGCTGCAGCGGACGGCATACAACCGCTTCAAATATCCCGTGAAGCGCACGATGCAGATCGCGCAGAAACTTTACGAAGGAAAAGAGCTGGGCTCGCTCGGATTTGCGGGACTCATCACGTACATGCGTACGGATTCGGTCCGTACCAGCGAGGAAGCCCTCTCAGAAGTACGACAATATATTGCTACTAAATATGGTGAACATATATTGCCGGAGCAGCCGAACTACTACAAGGTGAAAAAGTCGGCGCAAGCGCAGGAAGCGCACGAAGCGGTCCGGCCGACGTCGCTGGAGTTCGATCCCGAGAAGATCAAGGACTTCCTCACGCGCGAGGAATACAACATCTACAAATTGATCTGGGACCGTTTCGTGGCGTCACAGATGAAGCCCGCACTCTTCGATGTCACCGACGTCGACATCGTCAACGGTCCGTACACGCTGCGTGCTTCCGGCGAAGTGTTGAAGTTCCCCGGCTTCCTATCGATTTTCCAGGAAGAGGCCGGCGCCGACGATGATGACGAAGAGAAGCCCGAGAACGAGAAGGCGCTTCCGGCGATGAACGAAGGCGACAGCCTCCTGCTGCTCGATCTCGAAACGAAACAGAATTTCACGCAGCCTCCGCCGCGATTCACCGAGGCCACGCTGGTGAAAGCGCTGGAAGAGAATGGAATCGGAAGGCCGTCGACGTACGGTCAGATTCTCACGACCATCCAGGCGCGCGACTACACCTACAAACACGACGGCAAGTTCCACCCGACCCACCTCGGCGTCATCGTGACGATGCTCCTCCGGCAGTCGTTCGGCGACATCATCGACGAGAAGTACACCGCCGAGCTGGAGGAGAAACTCGACAGTGTCGAAGAAGGTAATCTCGAGTGGACTGACCTCATGCGGACGTTCAATGTGAAATTCGCGGTTGACCTCGAGCGCGCCAAGACCGAGATGATGCAGGTCAAGGGCGAAGGGATCGCGACCGACGAGGTCTGCGAGAACGACGGCGCGCCGATGGTCATCAAGTTCGGCCGCTTCGGCGAATTCCTGGCGTGCTCGAACTATCCCGAGTGCAAGACGACGAAAGAGATCGCGAAGGGCGACGCCGCCGAAGCAGGCGACGACACGATCATCTGCGAGAAGTGCGGCAAGCCGATGACGCTCAAGCGCTCGCGATTCGGCCAGTTCTTCGCGTGCACCGGCTATCCGGAATGCAAGACGACGAAGGATCCGCGGCTGCTCAAAGCGAACATTCCGACCGAGCCGCAACCGCCGTGTGAGCTGTGCGGCAAAGAGATGGTGCTCAAGAGCGGCCGCTACGGCCCGTTCTACAGTTGCTCCGGCTATCCCGATTGCCGCAACATTCGCAAAATCGGCGGCGGGACGCGCGTTCCTCCGACGCCGACGGGCGTGAAGTGTCCGCAGTGCGGCGAAGGCGAGATCGTGCAGCGCCGTTCGCGACGCGGCGTCTTCTACTCATGCAATCGATATCCGAAGTGCGAATTCGCGCTCAATGCGAAGCCGGTTCCGCGTCCGTGTCCGAAATGCGGCGCGCCGTATCTTCTGGAGAAACAGACGAAGCGTGACGGCCTCCACGAGGCTTGCAACAATCCGGAGTGCGGGCACAAGGCGCCGATCACCGCTCCCGAAGAAACTCGCGCACCGGCGGTGTGATCAGGTCGTAGTCGATCAGGAACGTGTCGTGGCCGTTCGTCGACGCGATCCGCTCGTGGCGCACAGTCGACCCGGTCGCCTGCATCGCGCGCTCGACACGATCGACTTCGGGAACCGGGAAGAGCCAATCGGTATCGAACGAAACCAGTAGCGTCCTGCCACGCCACCTGGCGAAGGCGCTTTCGAGCGATCCGAATTGCTCCGCGAGATCCATTTCGTCCATGGCCGCCTGCACGCGGATGTAGGAGTTCGCGTCGTACTGCGTCGCGAATTTCTGTCCCTGATATTCGAAATACGAATCGATCTCGAATTGCCGCGTGTTGCCGCGGCGCCGGCGTCCGAACTTCGACTGCAGCGCCTGCGTCGACAGGTAGGTCATGTGGCCGACCATGCGCGCGACCTGAAGGCCGCGCAACGGCTCGGGATTGTCATAGTAGTCACCGCCGCGGAATCGCGTGTCGCTCTCGATGATCTTGCGCCCGATGATGTGCCATGCGATTCCAGCGACCGGCACGGCTGCGCCGCACGCCATCGCCATGATCGAGTCGGTGAGCTCGGGATAGAGAGTGGTCCACATCAGCACCTGCATTCCGCCTAACGAGCCGCCGGCGATCGAGCGCAGTTTCGAGATGCCGAGGTGTTCGAGAACGGCCTTCTGCGAATGGACCATGTCTTCGATCGTCGGCCACGGATATCGCGAGCCGTACGGCTTGCCGGTCGCGGGATCGATCGACGCGGGTGCTGTCGTTCCGTAGCACGAGCCGGGAAGATTCGCGCAGACGACGAAGTATTTTTCGAGGTCGATGCCCTTGCCGTACCCGATCAGCCCATCCCACCACCCGGCCCGCTCCTCATCCGCATTGGTGTATTTGCCGGCGGCGTGAGCATTCGCCGACAGCGCATGGCAGACGAGGATGGCGTTGGAGCGATCGGCGTTCAGCTCGCCGAACGTCTCGTATTGAATCGTGAACGGCGCGATCGTCTCGCCGTGCGAGAAGCGAAATCCGTCCGGCAGCACGAGTTGCTTCGGCGGCGCGGCGATAAAGGTGTTCTGCAGGAGCCGTGGCATGGAACCGCGAGATAGTAATTCACTCGGCGGCTTGCGGCATCACGGCCCAGGAGAACCAGCCGAGCCATTCCGCGATCCCTCCACACACCCCGGCGATCAGCGAGTGTTTTCGCGAACGACGCAGCGGCAAGGTCAGGCTCCTTTCTCGCGCTTCAACTGCCCTTCGTAGATACGGCGTACCTCGTCAATGGTTGATATCTGATCGACGTTCTTATCATCGCGAATGCGCGCGATCCTCGGAAAGCGGAGCGCGTATCCCGACTTGTGCCGCTTCGATTCCTGAATCCGATCGAAAGCGATCTCGAGCACGACGCGCGGCTCGACCATGTGCACAGGCCCGTAGCGTGCCGTCGTCGTTTCTTTGAAATGCTGCGTGAGCTGATCGATCTCGACGTCGGTCAGTCCCGAGTAGGCCTTGCCGATGTTGACGAGCTCCTGATCGCGCCGGACCGCGAAGGTGTAATCGGACAGCACGCTGCGGCGTTTGCCATGACCGTATTCGGCGGCTGTGACGACGCAGTCGAGCGTCGCGAGTGCCTTCTTGTATTTGAGCCACGACTTTCCGCGGCGGCCGGGCGAGTAGACCGAGCCGGGATCCTTCACCACCAAGCCCTCATTCGCCCGCGCTCGAGCGGCGTCGAATAGCGCGTCGACATGCGCCGCGTCGCGGATCGGGGTTTGATCCGACGGCCGGATCGCGCCGCCCTTCAGGACGGTCCGAAGGCGAGCGAGGCGCTCGCTCAGTGGCAACTCGAAAAGCGCCTCGCCGTTTTCGTACAAAAGATCGAACGCGAAGAACGCAACCGGCGCGTCGCGAAGCAATGTCTCCGACACCTTGCGCCTGCCGAGTCGCGTCTGGATCACCGCGAACGGCAGGATGCGATCGCTGAACGCTACGATCTCCCCATCGAGGATGACGCTGCGATCGAGCTGCAGCGCTGCCGCCGCGATCTCCGGAAATCGGTGCGTGACGTTGTCGAGCGTTCGCGAGTAGATGCGCACGTCATTTCCTTCGCGATGGATCTGCGCCCGGATGCCGTCGTATTTGTCATCGGCGTACGCCCCCGCGCCTAACGCGGCGACGATCTCCTGCGGATCTTCTTCCGGTTGCGCCAGCATGAACGCGAACGGATGGAAGAGCGCCATCTTGACGCTTTCCAGCGCGTTGCTCTTCGCGAGAAGCGCGGTCGCGCCGATGTCGCCGGTGAACATGTTCGCTCGGCGGACGGCATCGACCGTCCGGCCGAATGCTTTCGCGACTGCCGACTCGACCAGCCCTTCCTGCAATCCGATGCGAAGCTCCCCGACGAGAATCTTCACCACGTAGCGTGCACCTTCAGCGTCGACTTTTCTCAGAAGGTCGATGAGGATGTTTTTCTTCTCGATGGAGCCCGCGGTCGTCGCGATGCGATCGAAGTATTCGCCCACTTCGGACAGCGTGATCGTGCGCGATGGATCTGGCGGAAAGCTGTCGGCCACCGTATCGCCGGCGTCGCCATACTTCGACCAGGATGCCCAGATCTCATCGCCGCTTCGCCCTGTGACTTCGGACGCCGCGTCGCTGATGATTGCGCCCCCGACGCCGGTCACGCGCTCTTCACGCCGTGGAAACGGCGATCCTGAAAAGAAGACGACTGCGCGCTCGAGCGAAGCGTCGTCGAGCGTGCGGAGATACTCCGCGAGGAGCCGCTCCTTTTCGAGCTTCTTCGTCGTTGCGCCGATCGCGTTCGCGATCACCGTGAATTCGGAAAGCATGGGGTCAGGCCTTCGATTTTCGGTTTCTTCTACGATGAGTAGAGAAAGCCAATTGGCAACGGCCGATCTTCTTCAATCGAAAAAGGATGATTGCATTGACCATTCGTTCTTCTTCACCTGGTAGAAAAAACCGAAAAGCAAAGGCCTGACCCCGATAGAATCCTCGCATGAAAACGAAAGTGACCGTCGTCGGCGGCGGAAACGTCGGCGCTTCAGTCGCGCAGGGCATCGCGCTCAAGGAGCTGGCCGACGTCGTCGTCGTCGACATCGTCAAGGGAGTTCCGCAGGGAAAAACGCTCGATCTGATGGAGACCGGGCCGGTCGAGAAATACGACTCGATCCTCACCGGCTCCAACACATACGAAGCGACCGCAAACTCCGACATCGTCGTGATCACCGCCGGCCTTCCCCGCAAGCCGGGAATGAGCCGCGACGACCTGATGTGGAAGAACGAGGAAATCGTCGCCGGCGTGACTCGCGAAGTCGCGAAACACTCGCCGAAGAGCATTCTGATCGTCGTCTCGAATCCGCTGGACGCGATGTGCGAAGTCGCGCGCCGCGTATCGAAATTTCCCCGCGAGCGCGTGATCGGGATGGCGGGCGTCCTCGATTCCGCCCGCATGCGTGCTTTCATTGCGATGGAGCTCAACGTCTCCGTCGAAAACACCCACGCCTTCGTCCTCGGCGGCCATGGCGACACGATGGTGCCGCTGCCGCGGTATTCGACTGTGGCGGGCATCCCGATCACGGAGCTCATCTCGAAGGAGCGGATCGACGCGATCGTGGATCGCACGCGGAACGGCGGAGCTGAGATCGTGAACTTGCTGACCACGTCGGCCTGGTATGCGCCGGCGGCCTCGACAGTGGAAATGGTGGAAGCGATTCTCAAGGACAAGCGGAAGATTCTGCCGTGCGCTGCGTTTCTTCAAGGCGAATACGGCATCAGCGGCCTTTTCGTGGGCGTGCCGGTCAAACTCGGTCAGAACGGCATCGAACAGATCGTTGAGATCAAACTGACCAGCGAAGAGCGGGCAGCGCTCGACAAATCGGCAGGAGCCGTCAGGGAAATCGTCGATAAGCTGAAAACGGCCTAAACTATCCTCACCCCATCCATGAAAAAACTCGTCATCGATATCGAGACTGTCGGTATTCCGTGGGAAGAGCACGATCCGTACGTCCGCGAATACCTGATCAAAGGGCAGACCGAAGACGGCGCTGAGGAAACGAAGCGTGCCGGCGGTTTGTCGCCGTTCCGCGGAAAGATCGTCGCGATCGGCGTCATCCGGATCGATGACGGCCGCTCGTGCGCGCTCTACGAAATGCCCGGGCAGACCGACGTGCGCGTCGAGCGATCGGGAGCGCGGACGTACGTCTCCGGGACGGAAAAGCAGATCCTCGAGAAATTCTGGGATTGGTTCGACAACGACTCGCGCTTCATTTCATTCAATGGCCGTCAGTTCGACGGACCGTTTCTCATGATTCGATCGGCGGTCAACGGCGTGACGCCGAAGCGCGATCTCGTCGGCTACCGCTATCAGATGCATCCGAACTGCGATCTTCGCGAGGCGCTGAATTTCTACGGCACGACCAACAGCCGTCAGTTCAAGTTCAATCTCGATCTGGCGTGCAAGGTTTTTGGTGTGACGACCTCGAAGCGTGAGGGCGTCGACGGCCGCAGCGTCGAGTCGTGGTACCGGGCAGGATTGCATCGGGAGATCGCTGACTATTGCCTCGAAGATGTGCGCGCAACGCTCGAGTTGTACGAGAAGATCGCGCCGACGCTGCTGGTATTCAACAAAGAGTTTCGCGAATCCGAGGAACGTGAGCTGCGTCCGCGCAAGGAAGAGCCGGCCGCCCTTCCGACGAGCGAAGCGCCTTTCGTACAGGCCGTGACGCAGACATCGCTCGCGCTGACGGCGTCACTCGATCTGAGCGATCCGCTCGTCGGCGGTGCGCATCAGGCGATGGTGTTCGAGAAGCTCATGGCTCCCGAGGAGCCTGAGGAAGAGATCCCAACTACAATCGGCGAGTGAAGCTGTTCCGGGCGCGGATATTCACGCCCATTGCCGACCCATTCCGCAGCGACCCGGCAAAGTCCTACCTTTTCTACGACGACGGATACCTGGCCGTCGAGGCATCGCGCATCGTCGGTATCGGCTCATGGGACCGGCATCCTGACGGCGAGATTGTCGATCTTGGCCGCCACGCGCTGATCACGCCGGGGTTTTTCGACACACATCTCCACGCGCCGCAGCTCGAGATGATCGGCTCCTACGGCGGGCACCTTCTCGAATGGCTGAATCGCTACACGTTTCCGACCGAGGCGAAGTTCAGCGATCCGAAGTACGCCGCAACCATCGCACGAGCATTCTTCGATGAGCTCCTCCACAACGGCACGCTGTGCGCGCTGATCTTCTCGACCATTCACTTCGAAGCGACGGACATCTTTTTCGCCGAGGCCGAGCGCCGTGGTTTTCGCGGAATCATCGGAAAGGCGATGATGGATCGCAATGCGCCCGACGCGCTGCTCGAGAAAGCGCATGAATCGTACGAGCAGAGTCGCGAGCTTCTGCTGAAGTGGCACAACCGCGGGTTGCTGCGGTATGCGATCACGCCTCGGTTCGCGCCGACCTCGACTCCCGAGCTTCTGCAACGCGCCGGCGATTTGAAACGCGAGTTTCCGGATGCTTACGTGCACACGCACATTTCCGAGAACAAAAGTGAAGTCACGTGGGTGCATGAGCTTTTTCCTGAAGCCGAATACGCGGATGTCTACGACCACCACGGTTTGCTCGGGGACCGCACGGTGCTCGCGCACGGAGTCCATCTCACCGAAGAAGAGCTCGATCTCCTGGCGCGACGTGGAACACGCATCTCGCACTGTCCCAATTCCAATCTCTTCCTCGGCAGCGGTTTGTTTCGATTGCATCACACGCGCGACGCCGGCGTGATCGTCGGACTCGGAACTGACATCGGCGCCGGAACGACTCCGTCGATGTTCACCGCGATGGCCGATGCGTACAAAGTCCAGCAGGTCCAGGGCGTCTCGCTCAGTCCGTTCGAGCTGTGGTATCTGGCGACGCTCGGCGGAGCGCATGCGCTGTCGCTCGATGGCGAAAGCGGCAGCCTGGAGGCGGGCAAGTCGGCGGATTTTCTCGTTCTGAATCTTCACGCCACGCCGTTGATCTCGCTGCGCAGCGACCGGGCGGCGAATATCGAAGACCTGCTCGCGGGCTTGATTTTCATGGGCGATGACCGCCTGGTGCAGACCGCGACGATCGCGGGCCGCGAAGTCATGCGGCGGTGACTCTGGCCTGCGGTTTGCGCCTGGCGAAGCGCAGGAGGGCACCAATGCTCCGTAAGTCAGCGACTTTCGCGTTTTTTCTTGTGATCGCTGTATCCGCTTTTGGACAGTCCGGTACTCAATGGCGGACAAGCAACGACGTCCGGGAGGGCATCCGCGGCACGCTCGTCGGCACGGTGACCAACGTCGATGAAGGCCGGAGACGGTTTACGGTCAAGCCCGACGACGATCAATATGCACAGGTCACCGTCGAGGCCGATTCTGTTTCGACCCAATACAACGGCTTCGGCGGAGCCATCAATGGCTCGCCAGAGGTCTACGTCGGCAGCACCGGATTCGCGAATCTGCGCAGCAACGATCGCGTCGAGGTGCGCGGCGTCGGCCGCAACACGGCCGTCATCGGAGCCGATTACGTCACGCTGCTCGGCAGGCCGGTGGAATCGCCGCAAACCGGAGTCGGTCAGACGCGAACGCCAAACACCATCTCGCCGCCGACGGCATCGGGCACAACGCCGAGCAGCACGTCGGTGCAGCCGGGACGCGTCGAAGGCGTTGTCCGCCAGGTGAATGCCGGCGACGGACGCATTGTGATCGAGACCGACCGCCGCGAAATGATCACGGTTCGCGGCACCAGCACCACCCCGGTTTACTATCGAAATACTGTCTATCGGATTTCAAACCTCGAACCGGGCGATCGCATTCGCATCGAAGCTGAAGGTCCGACCTCGACCGGAAGTGAGCTTCGTGCCCGGACGATCGACGTTCTGCAAAGCACTCAGGACTCGGGCGGCTCGATTGCTCAGGTGGGCGCGCTGTCCGGACGCGTGACGTCGATCGATCGCCGCACCAACATCGTTCGCGTCGACAACGGGCGCAGCGAGGTCCGCGTCGATTTGTCGTCGGCGGTGGATGCTTCAGGCCGTCGCGTGCGCGCCGCCGATATGCAGGTCGGAGATCAGGTCGATCTCAGCGGCAGCTTCAGTGGCGAGACGTTCACTGCGACGACGGTGCGGTTCGGAGATGACGCGTTCGGCCCCGCCGCCACCCCGGCCACGCCCACGCAGACGCGGCCCTACGGCGCCGGAGACGCCCTCGGAGCCGTCACGGTCTACGGGACAATTTCGCAATCGCTGAACAACGGCCCGCGCCTCGTTGTTCGGGATACGCAAAACAATCAGACGCTGTCGCTTTACGTCCTGGAGGATTTCGTCATCCGGACCAAGGCGGGCACTTACGCAACAGCCGACAAGCTTCGCGAAGGCGACGCAGTCGTTGTGAAGGCTTATCGCGACGCCAACGGAAACTACATCGCGCAGACGATCCGGCTTCGGTAGAGTTCGGTATAAATTATTTGGAATTTCGCGCCGCGTAAGAGTGTCGATCCTTTTATGCGGCGCGATTTGTTACCTGGCGTGTCCCTCGACGGAACAGATCCCAACACGGTGTTCCAATCGAGCCCGGTCATCAAGTCGGCCCGCCGTCGTGCAACCCTGCACGATTTCTTCGATCTCGTGTTGCTCGCGGGAGTCGACGCGCTGTTCATTCGCTGGTCACACGCGCACATCCCACTGCTCGATCGCGGGGAAAGCATGCTCGTGCTGGCGATCGCAAATCTCGCGCTGATCGTTTACGTGTGGTCGGTGCGCATGCTGCCGCGCTGGCGCGCACGACGTCTTGCCGCGACGTGGTCAGACGCCGAGCGGCATCGCTTCTTCAGCTTTTGATCTGCCGATGTGCGAGGATCGCCTCGCGACCCGTCAGATAGAGCAGAACGATTAACGCCGCGAATGGAAGGAGCGAGTAGAGATCCGCTCGCGGTCCGTCGAAAAAAGCGTTGTGCGCCGACCACTTTTCGATCTTGTCGTTGAATCCGGCCATCGAGGGCACGCCCGCCAGGAATGCGATCACGATTCCGGCGATCGCTCCGCCGGCGATGTAACCCGACGCCATCAACACGCCTGGACTCTTATCGCCCTCGGCGATCAGTTGATCTTCTGTCAGGTTCATCCCGGTGTATTTCTTCGCGATCCACTTGTCGACCATCAACCGCACCAATCCACCGATGAAGATCGGTGCCGACGATGCGAGGGGGAGATAAACGCCGACCGCGAACGCCAGCGATGGGATCGCCGACATCTCGAGAACGATCGCGATGAAAGCGCCGAGGAGAACGAGGCCCCACGGCAGTTTGCCGCCGAGGATGCCCTTGATGATGTACGACATGAGTGTCGCCTTCGGCGCGTCGAACTTCGTCAGCTTCTCGCCGTTAGGCAGGGTCTTGTAGACGCCGTTGATTGCCGGATCAACGAAGTAGACCAGCTTTCCCGTCGAGTCGACGAGGTACTTCTCGGCATTGCCGCCCGATGCATCCTGCCGGTGCCACACGAAGTACTCATTGCTGTCCGTGTTTTTCAACGGCCCGGACAATCGCTCGCGCGTGTGCAGTTGAGACACGTCGACGTGTTCCGTGGGACTGGCCTTGCCCGCGGTGAAACCGGTTGGTGGATTTTGAACGGGGACGTACACCGAGCCGGCGTTGTTGAGAGCGAGGAGAATCGGTCCGAGAATCAATGCCGAGAAAAGAGCGCCGATCAAAATCGAGATCTGCTGATTCCGCGGTGTCGCGCCGATCAGGAATCCCGTCTTCAGATCCTGCGATGTCGTTCCGCCGTTCGATGACGCGATGCAAACGATTCCGCCGATCGAGAGCGCGGTGACGAAGTAGTTGCTGCCGGTCCAGCCGAGAAGGAGAAACGCGAGGCAGGTCAGCAGGAGCGTCGCGACGGTCATTCCGGAAATTGGATTCGAAGAAGATCCGATTTCTCCTGTGAGGCGGGACGAAACCGTCACGAACAGGAATCCGAATAGAACGATCAGGAACGCCGCCGCGATGCGAGCTCCGATTCCAGTGCCGCCGACGTAAAGCGGATTCGAGAAAGCAATGACGACGATGAGGGCGATGATGCCGATGAGGACGACCTTCATCGACATATCGCGATCTGTGCGCAGCATGGTCGCTCGCGCAGCCGCGCCGCCGCGGAAATCCTTCAGCCCTTCGGCGAGGCCGTGCCAGATCACGGGGAGCGATCGGAGCACGCTGATGATGCCCCCGGCCGCGACTGCTCCGGCGCCGATGTAAAGCACGTACGCGTTGCGAATCTGGTTGGGATTCATGTTCCGGATCAGCAACTTGCTTTCCGGCTCGAGCGGAGCGGTGAGGCCGGCTCCGAAATACTTGATCGCCGGAATGAGTACCAGATACGCCAGCACGCCGCCTGCGCACATGATCGATGCGATGCGGGGACCGATGATGTACCCGACGCCGAGGAGCTCGGGCGAGATTTCCGATGCGACTGAGCCGCCATCGAATGGAGGTCCAAAACGCTTTTCGGGAGTGTCTTTCCATCCGCGGAACGCCACCATGGCGCTCTTGTAGAGGAGTCCGATTCCGAATCCGGTGAAGATCGTCTTTGCGCTGGTCGTCGCGCCGCCTAACGCTTCCATTTCGCGCTTGGCGCTTTCCGATGCCGCCTCGCGCGACTCCGCCGAAGCGCCGGCCTTCAGGACTTCGGCGCATGCAGTGCCTTCCGGATATTTCAGTAGTCCGTGCTGCGCGACGATGAGCGCGCGGCGGAGCGGAATCATCATCAGGATTCCGAGGAGTCCGCCGAGGACCGCGACGAGCATGACGCGCGTGAATTCGAGATCGAAGCCGAGGATCAGAATCGCCGGCATCGTGACGCCGACGCCGAATGCGATCGACTCGCCTGCCGAGCCCGCGGTCTGCACGATGTTGTTTTCGAGAATCGTCGCGTCGCGCAGGCCGAACTTCGACAGGATGCGGAACAGCGTGATCGAGATGACCGCCACGGGGATCGACGCGCTGACCGTCAAGCCGACTTTGAGGACCAGGTACAAGGACGACGCGCCGAAGATCGCACCGAGAATCGTTCCCATGATGACGGGAATCGGCGTCAGCTCGCGGAGCTCGGTCGGCGCGGGAATGTACGGTTCGAACGGGACCGGTGTAACGAGTTGAAGCTCGGGGTGGACGACGTCGGGGAACTCCTGCGGAGTCGTAGTCATCAGAGCCTCCTCGCCTGCATTCGGCGGGCCATTGTATAGCGGGATCAGCGACTTACGGGCAAGCGCGCCATCGACGCCAGATACTTTCCGGTCACGCTCCTCGGATTCGCCGCAATCTCCTCAGGCGTGCCGACTGCCACCACCTCGCCCCCGCCATCGCCACCCTCAGGACCCAGATCGATGACGTGATCGGCGGCCTCGATGAGCTGCAGATTATGCTCAATTACCACGACTGAATTGCCGCGTTCAATAAGATCACGAAATGTTTTGATCAATTGATCGACGTCCGACCAGTGCAGGCCGGTCGTAGGTTCATCGAACAGAAACAGCCGGCGGGCCTCACTCTTCGCATGTTCGGAAAGGAACGACGCGAGCTTGAGCCTCTGCGCCTCGCCGCCGGAAAGGGAAGCTGTCGATTGACCGAGCCGGAGATATCCGAGGCCGACCGAGCGGAGTGAGACGAGCCGCTTGAGAATCGCGCGCTTGTCGACGAAGAAGCGCATCGCCTCGTCAACCGTCATCTTGAGAATGTCATTCACGTTCTTGTGTCGATAGGTGACCTTCATTACCTGCTCGTTGAAGCGACGCCCGCCGCATTTCTCGCAGACGACTTCAACATCGGCGAGAAACTGCATGTCGATGCTGACCGTGCCGGCCCCTTCGCACGTATCGCAGCGGCCACCGGTGGTATTGAACGAAAACATGCCGGCGGTGACGCCGTTCAGTTTCGCTGCCGTCGTTTCGGAGAGAAGCTTTCGGATCTCATCCCACGCCTTCACGTAGGTTGCAGGATTCGATCGCGTCGAGCGTCCGATCGGCGACTGATCGACGAGCTGCATGTCGTAGATCTGATCGACGCCTTCGAGCGCGCTCACTTTGCCGACATCGAGTCCGCTCGCGCCGCGATATTCGCGCTGATACCGGTTGTAGAGGCAGTTGCGAATGAGCGTCGATTTGCCGGATCCCGAGACGCCCGTGATCGCGACGAGTTGTCCCAGCGGGATGCTGACGTCGACGCTTTTCAGGTTGTTTTCTTTGGCGCCAACGATTCGAAGTGCTGAGTGCTGAGTGCGGAGTGCTGAGTGGTCAGGCGGTTCAGCCTTCATCCCTCCGCCCTCATCCCTCGGTTTGCCTTCATACGTCACCTGCCCTCCCAGCTCCCCCGCTCCCGGCCCGAGCTCGATGATGTGATCCGCGCCCGCGATGATGGTCGGATCGTGCTCCACGACGATCACGGTGTTGCCGGCGTTTTTCAGCCGGCGCAAAACAGCGAGCAGCCGCTCGCTGTCGCGCGCGTGCAGTCCGACTGTCGGCTCGTCGATCACGTACATGGTTTCCGTGAGTGAGCTGCCGAGCGCGGCGGCCAGGTTGATCCGCTGCGATTCGCCGCCCGATAACGTCCGCGTCTGACGATCGAGCGTCAGGTATGACAACCCGACTTCATCGAGATACACGAAGCGATTGACGATCTCGCGGCGGAGATGTCCGGCGATCGCCTCCTCCTGCTTCGACATCGGCAGGTACTCCCAGAAATGCCGTGCCGATTTCACGTCCATCGCGAAGAGATCGGCGATCGTGCGCTGGCGAAACTTGACGT